>JAICKJ010000219.1 GCA_025928015.1 Thermomicrobiales bacterium | reverse complement strand
TCTTCAAATCTCGATCGATTCGCCCGGCTTCAACACCGTGCAGGTCGCGTCCGTCTGGCGCTCGACCTGTTGCTTGAATGCCTCTTCGTCCTGCTCGATAGCCGCAAACGTGTCGTAGTGGCAGGGAATGACCACCTTCGGGTGCAAGAGCTTGACCGCGCGCAGCGCATCGTCCGGTCCCATCGTGAAATGGTCGCCGATCGGCAGCACGGCAACGTCCAGCCCTTCCTCGCCGATCAATTGCATGTCGAGGAAGAGGGCCGTGTCGCCCGCGAAGTAGATCGTCTTGTCGCCCATCTTGACGACGAGCCCCGCCGGCAAGCCCGGCGCGACGAACTGCCCGTTGTGCTCATAGGACGAGGTGTGCCAGGCAGGGACGAACTTGACCGTGCCGCCATTGAACGCGACCGTGCCGCCGTGGTTGGCGCCTACCGCGTCCTCCACCCCCTGCGTGCCGATCCAGGTTCCCAGCTCGAAGGTCGCGATCACCTTGCTCCCGGCTCGCTTCGCGATCGCGACCGTGTCGCCGACGTGATCGTTGTGCGCGTGCGTCAGCAGGATCGTCTGGGGCGAGAACTGATCGGCCTGGGCGCTCGCGGCCGGGTTGCCCGAGAGAAACGGATCGATCAACACCTGAGCATCGCCGTTCTCGAGCAGGAAGGCGGCGTGTCCGAGCCAGGTCAGTTTCATGTCAGCCCCTCTTCACAGTGTTCAGCCGTCCGAATCGCGTTCTCGCTTGCGCAGAACGCATGCCGGCCGCGATCACCGCGTATAGACGACCTCGCCGTCGAGCATCGTCAGCTCGGCCTGCACCTGCGACAGGTCCTGTCCGCGAACATCGCGCGGGTCCCGGTCGAGAATCACCAGATCGGCCAGCTTGCCAGTGGTGATCGATCCCTTGATCACTTCTTCGAACGTCCCCCACGCGCCCGCGATCGTGTAGGCGTGCAACGCGTCCTCGATCCCGATCGCTTGGTTCCCGCCCATCAGCTCGCCATCCTGGGTCAGCCGGGTCACGGCCGAGCGCAGATTGATCATAGGGTTGGCTGAGACCACTGGCACATCGGTGCTGAGACTGAACGGAATGCCGGCGTCGAGCCATGATTTGAGCGGGTAGGACATCGCCAGTTGCTCCGGCGTGAAGTTCCGGCGGTACGAGTCGCCGAGGTAGTAGATGAACGACGCCTGCGGCGCGGCCATTACGCCGAGCCTGACCATGCGGTCGAGAATCTCGGGCGTGCAGAGCCCGCAGTGCTCGATCCGCGAGCGGTGGTTCTGCCGCGGCGTATCGGCGAGCGCCGTCTCGTAGGCGGTCAGGATCATCGAGATCGCGCGGTCGCCGATCGCGTGCGCGGTCATCTGGAAGCCGGCCCGGTTCGCTTTGACGAACCGCTCGTTGAGCTCATCCTGACTGTAAATGGTGATGCCGCAGTTCTCCGGCTGGTCCGGATACGGCACCGACATCGCCGCCGTGCGCCCCCCGCCCGAGCCGTCCTGGAAGACCTTCGCCGGCCCGATCCGCAACCATTCATCGCCAAACCCTGTCTTGAGACCGAGCGAGACGAGGTCGTCGAGCGTCGGGTCGATCAGCATCATGAGCGAGACGCGATTCGGTAGCTCGCGCTCGCGGTGCAGTTCCTGGTAGGCGCTCATCATGACCGAGGAGTCGAGCCGCGCCTCGAAGATGCTCGTCACGCCCCAGGCCAGGAATTTCTTGCCCGCCTCCAGGAGAAACCGCTTGTGATCCGCGACCCCGGGCTTGGGCAGCACCTTGCTGACCAGCCGCATGGCGTTCTCGCGCAGCAGCCCGGTCGCCACGCCGTGCTCATCCCGGTCGACCTGCCCGCCTTGCGGATCCGCGGTCGTCGCCGTGATGCCCGCCAGGCGTAACGCCGCCGTGTTCGCGACCGCGAGGTGGCCACAGGTCCGGACCAGCCAGGCCGGTCGGTCGCCCGTCGCCTCGTCCAGGTCGCGCGCCGTCGGGTGGCGCCGGACATCGAGCCGGGTGTCATCGTAGCCACGCCCGACGAGCCAGCCGCCGTGCCCGTTCTGCTCTGCGGCGGCGCGGAAGGCGTCTTTCACGTCGGCCAATCGAGGCAGGGCGGCCGGAGTGGCGTCGATTTGGCCGAGCGACTGCCCGAACATCATCGGGTGGGTGTGGTTGTCGTTCAGACCCGGAATCAGGCAGCGGCCGTCCAGCTCATGGACAACCGTGTCCGGCCCGACCAGTTCGTTGATTTCGTCGACCGATCCAGCCGCGACGATCTTGTTTCGAAGAACTGCGACAGCCTCGACCGCCGGCTGCGCCGTGTCGCAGGTGATGACCGGTCCACCCCGGAAGACGTGATCTGCGCGCATGATCCCTACCTCGCCGCCCAGGCGCGTTCGGCGACGACCTCGCCGCCGATGATCGTCATGTCGGCGTGCTGATTCGTCAGCTCATCCGCCGGCACGTCGCGCAGGTCGGCGCTGAAGATCGTCACGTCACCGGCCATGCCAGCTTTCAGGCGGCCCTTTCGGCGCTCTTCATGCGCCGCATAAGCCGCGTTGACCGTGTACGCGCGCAGCGCCTCCTCAACGCTCACCGCCTCCTCCGGCCAGGCTGGATCACCGTTGCGATCGCGCCGCGTCACCATGGTCTGGATGCCGATCAGCGGATCGACCGGCACGACCGGCGCGTCCGTGCTCGCCGCTGCGACGATGCCCTTCTCGTGGAAGGTCTTCATCGCGTAGGCGTAGCGGATGCGCTCGACGCCGACGTTTTCCACGTACGCGGGACGCGTGTAGTAGAGGAATGAGGTGCCGGGGATCGGCACGACGCCCAATTGCGCGATGCGGTCGACCATCGCCAGATCGACGATCGAGCAGTGCTCGATCCGGTGGCGCGTGTCCGGCCGCGGGAAGCGCCGCTGCGCCTCCTCGTAGCTGTCGAGCAGCAGGGTGATCGCGGCGTCGCCGATCGCGTGGCAGCCGACCTGGAAACCGGCGGCGTGCGCCCGGATGATCTTCTCCTTCATCACCTCGGGCGGCTCCATCCAGATGCCGTAGTTGTGCGGCTGGTCGCGGTATGGCTGGCGCATGCGCGCCGTGCGGCCGCCGATCGAGCCGTCGGTGAACAGCTTCGCGTTGCCGATCCGCAGCCATTCGTCACCCAGCCCGGTCCGGATGCCGAGACCGATCAGCTCATCCAGCGTCTCCTCGATGATCATCATCAGGTTGATCCGGATCGGCAGCTCGCCGCGCTGGTACACGCTCTGGAACGCTCGCATTTGCTCGGCGCGGCGGATGCCCGCCTCATGCATGCCGGTGACGCCGGCCTCGGCGAAAGCGCGCCCGCCGGCGATGATCGCCGCTTCAATCTCGTTCTGCCCCGGCTCGCCCATCACGTCTTCGACCAACCCGACCGCGTTCTCGCGCAGCACGCCGGTCGGCTCGCCGTGCTCGTCGCGGTCGATGGTGCCGCCATCCGGGTCGGGGGTGTTCTGGTCGATACCGGCCAACGCCAGCGCGCGCGAGTTGACCGCCGCGATGTGGTGGCAGCTGCGCATCAACAGGACCGGATGATCGGGTGCGGCCGCATCGAGGTCATGCCGGTTCGGGTGTCGCTGCTCGGCCAGCGATGCCTGATCGTACCCATTCGCCTTGATCCAGGTGCCTTCTGGTCGCCCCACTGTAGCCGCCCGGATCTTTGCGCCGATCTCGCTGATGGAGGAGACAGTGTCGGCGGTCGCGTCCACCTCGCGCTGTTCCATGCCGACCATGACCACGTGCGCGTGGGCGTCGATCAGCCCGGGGGTCGCCAGCCGTCCATGAAGAGCGATGTCGTCGTAGTCGCCGACGATCGCGTCCCGGACGTCCCGCTCGCTCCCGACCGAGAGCACGTCGCCGTTCTGCAGCGCGATCGCCTCGGCGATCGGCTGCCGCTCATCCATCGTCAGGATCGGCCCACCGTGAATCAGCAGGGTCATGCTCACGCTTGGTGCGCTCCTCAGTGATGCGCCATGGGCCGCTAGTCTGCCGCGGCCCGTTGCTCGTGGTTTTCGACGATGTCGGCGATCTCCTTCACGAGTTGCTCGACCTCATCCTCGGTGTTCCACCAGGCGATGGACGCCCGCGCGATCGTCGGGCCCGGCGCGTACGCGACGTAACGGATCGTCTGGCCACGCGCGTAAAGCGTGTCCGTCAGTTCCTGCGGTGTCATGTCGGGCACGTTGAAGCAGACCAGGCCGCCGATCTTGTCGAGTGGGGAGAAGATCTCGACGCCGTCGAGCTCCTGAATGCCCTTGGCGAAGCGCTGCGCCAGCGTCTTCGTCCGCGCAAACGCCCACTCGGTGCCGACCTCATCGCGCAGCCACTTCAGCGTCGCTTCCATCCCGATCATTGCCGGGCTGTAGCATTCGCCCATCTCGTAGCGACGCGCCCCCGGCGCCGGGATCAGGTAGCCAGTCGGATCGGCTTGCCCGTAGCGGATGTGCGACGGCGAAATCTCCGGGAAGGCGGCTGTTGCCACGTAAAGCACCCCCGTCCCCTCGGGGCCGCACAGCCACTTCTGCCCGGCCATCGCGTAGGCGTCGACACCGGTGTCATGCAGATCGACCTTGACCTGGCCGGGCGACTGGGCCGCATCGACGACGACCAGCGCGTTGTGGCGGTGTGCCATCGCGCTGATGTCGTGCAGTGGCATGATCGCGCCGGAGGACCACATCACGTGCGACAGCGCGAGCACTCGCGTGCGCGGCGTGATCGCCGCCTCCAGCGTAGCCACGACGTCGCCGCCACCATTGCCGATATCGACGACCTTGATGACGATCCCGTACCGGTGTGCCAACAGCGCGAGGGGGGTGAAGAGGCTTGGGTGTTCGAGATTCGTCGTCAGGACCTCATCGCCCGGATTCCAGGCGATGCCGTTGAGCGCGATGTTCAGCCCATCGTTCGTGCTCCTGGTCAGCGCCAGCTCGCTGGTGTCCGCGTTGAAGACATCGGCGAGCACCTCGCGAATGCAGTTGATCTGCTCCGCGTGCCCCTGGTAGACGCCCGGCACGATCCGGCCCGTCGTCAGCTCCTGCTCGGCCGCCGCGACGATGGCGTCGTGCGCCGGCCGGCAGAGTGGCCCATTCGTCCCCGCGTTGAAGTATCCGGTAGTGCTCACCGCCGGAAGCTGCGTCCGCAGCCGGGAGAGCTTTTCCGTGTCCCTGAGTCCCGTTTGCGCCACCCGTTGTCCTCCTTTGGCCCCGGTCACGCCGGGATGCGGTGACAGGCTTCCAATGCCTGATCCAGATCGTTCATGATATCTTCGACGTTCTCGATCCCGACCGAGAGCCGCACGAGGCTCTCGCTGATTCCGATTGACGCGCGCTGCTCCGGCGTCAAGGCGCGGTGGGACGACATTGCCGGGTAGAGCACGAGCGAGTAGACGTCCCCGAGTGTCGTCGCCGGCACGCAGAGCTGCAGCGCATCGAGGAAGGCGAAGACTTCCTCGCGCCCGGCGTCCCTGATCTCGAACGAGACCATCGCGCCGCCTCGCCCGTCGTGGAACTGGCCCTCCGGCAGCGGCGCCGACATGCCCGGATAGTAGACTCGCTCGATCAGGCCATGGCGGGCGAGCCAGTCCGCGATCGTCGCCGCGCTGGCGCACTGGTGTCGCATCCGGAGCGGCAGCGTCTTGATGCCGCGCAGCGTCAGCCAGGCGTCGAACGGCCCCGCGACGGCGCCATTCAGCTTGGCCTGCTCGCGCAACCGTCGCCCGGCGTTTGCATTCGTCGCGATCACGCCGCCGGTGACATCGCCATGGCCGCCGAGATACTTGGTGGTCGAATGGATAACCAGGTCGGCGCCGAGCGCGGCCGGATTCACGAGCACCGGCGTCGCGAAGGTGTTATCGACGATCAGCGTCGCCCCGGCGTTCCGCGCGATCGTCGCGATCGCCGGGATATCGGCGACGCGAAGCAGCGGGTTCGAGATCGTCTCGACGAGGATCGCCGCCGGCTTCCGTTCGCGGGCCGTGCGTTCGAGATCGGCGAGGTCCAGCACGTTGACGAACTGCCCGGTCACGCCGAACCGCCTGAGCTCGTTCTGGATCAGCGCGAACGTCGCGCCGTAGACGTCCTGGCTCGCGAGCACGGTGTCGCCGCCAGACGCGATCGCCATCAACGCCGCGGCGATCGCCGCCATGCCGGACGGAAACGCCACGGCGTCTTCCGTGCCCTCCAGCGTCGCGACCGCCTGCTCCAGCGCGCGGATGGTCGGATTGCCGTATCGCGTGTAGACGTAACCGGCCGAATTATCGTCGAAGACGCGGTCCAGCTCATCGGTGGAGCGATACGAGAACGATGAGGTCTGGTAGATCGGAGTGGTGGTGGGAATAACCGGATTGGGTTCGGCGCGTTCGCCCGCATGAACCGCGCGCGTGTCCGCGCCGAGCGATGCCAGTGTGCCCCGATCGTGACCCATGCGCGTCCTCCTGCCGGCGCCCGTGGCGCCTCGTGCCGGCAGTATCGACTGGCGGCAACGCATCGTCAATGGAGCGAATCCGCCGTCTCCATTTGTCGCCAGGCGGCGAACATGCGGACAATAGGCGTCATGTCCGCCGAAGGGCGGATCGGTGTGCAGCCATGCGGAAGGTCGATGAAGGTGCAGGTCACGGAAGACTTATTTCTCGGCGCGATGTTGGGCTCGGCGATCGGCGACGCGCTCGGCGCGCCGCTCGCCGGCAAGCACACGGAGGAGATCGGGCGCGAGTTCGGGACCATCGACGGCTATCTGCCAACCACGCTCCCCGATGGTTTGCAGATCGAAGCTGGCGAGATCACCGAGGAGACGGAGATCAACCTCTGCATCCTCGAGTCGGTCACGACCAACGACGGCTTCGTCATCCCCGAGAACATCAGCGCCCGGCTTATCCGCCTTGTGGAGGGACCGTCACGCCACTGGATGACGCCCACCACGGTCGCGGGGATCGAGGAAGCTTACCAGCACGATGGGCTCGTGCCTGAGACCGACGACGGCACGGTCGATCTCTCCGTCTCGCTCCGGGGCGTGCCGGCCGGTTTGCTCCATGCGCTCGGCGCCTATGATCCGGCCAGCATCGATGCCGACGCCAATC
>JAICKJ010000028.1 GCA_025928015.1 Thermomicrobiales bacterium | reverse complement strand
GGTGGTGGCGCGGGCGAAGATGAAGCCGAGGTAGCTCTCGCCTTCGGGCAAGGGGACGATCGGCTGGTTGAGCGGCGCGGTGATCTCGACACCGGTCACCAGCGGCACCGCCGTCGCCTCCTCGATCCCATCGACGCAGCGCAGGATGCCGCCCTTTGGGATCGGGATCATCATCACGCCGGCCGCGGCGGCGTTCCGCTCCTCGGCATCGACCGGCAGCCCGGCCGCGTGGCGCAGGATCAGCTCCTCCAGGCTCATGCCGGCGCCGAACTCCAGCACGCTCGAACAAAGACCGCCGATCGAGCGGCCAGCCAGCTCGATCAGCCAGATATCGCCGCTGTTCAGGTCGATCCGCAGCTCGGCGTGGACCGGTCCGTCGCGCAGGCCGATCGCCCGCGCCGATTCCTCGGTCCGGACCGAGATCGCCGCCTGGACGTCCTCGGGCAACCGCGATGGGGTGACGTAGATCGTCTCCTCGAAGAAGGGGCCATCGAGTGGATCGGGCTTGTCGAAGAGGGCGAGGGTGCGCAACCGGCCCTCGGTGAGCAACCCTTCCAGCGCCACCTCGACGCCGGGCACGAACTGCTCGACGAGGATCGCGCTCTCCGCCAGCGGCTGGCCGGAGGCGGCGACGATCCGCCGGGTGCGATCGAAGGCGGCGATGAACTCGTCTGGATTGTCGGCGCGGATCACGCCCCGGCTGCCGGAGAGCAGGAGCGGTTTGACGACGCAGGGATAGGCGATCCGGTGCGCGATCGTCACCGGATCGGTCGCCGCCGGCTCGCGCTCATATGCCGGGACGGGCACGCCGCCGGCCCGCAGCGCCTCGCGCATGACGAACTTGTCGCGGGCGGCGAGCGCGGCGTGCGGATCGTTGTGCGCCAGGCCGAGCGCGGCGCTGGCCCGGGCGGCGATCAGGGCACCGCGGTCATCGACCGCGAGGATGGCGCGAACCGGCCGCTCGCCCACGAAGGCGAGCAGCCGGTCAACCGCATCATCGGGTTCGGTGAAATCGAGCCGCAGCGGCCCGTGATAGCGCTCCGCGAGCGCGTCCGGCAGGTCGATCGCCCGCACCAGCTCCAGCCCGATGCGATCCGCGGCGGCGGCGAAGGCGCCTTCGCGGTAGGTGGACGGGCTCATCAGGGCGATAACCCGGGGAGCATCGGTTGGCGGCGTTGGGGACGTCATCGGAAAGCTGCCGGCTGATTCCTACTGGGCATTGTCCGCCGTGGCGGCGCGGGTGCTGATCGAGCCGGCGCTCAGCTTGCCGAGCGTACAGACGACGGTCGTATAGACCCCGCCCTGCCCGTCCGGGGTGACCGAGATATCCCGGACGCGCAGGTTGGCGTACGGCGTGGCGCTGCGGTCCTTGGCCAGCCAGGTGTTGACGGCATCCATCGCTCCACCCGGATCAGCGGCCGCATCCTCGCTGTGGAAGAGAAAGACCCGGGTATCGGCCGGTGGAAGATCGGGCATCGGTGCTCCCCTCGTAGTCATTGATCACACGACGTAGGCAGGCCGCATCCCGGTCTGCTGCGATGAGTATACGAGCGGAGTCCGCGCCTGACCCATCGGCCCGGTATCATGACCGGGCGCGCCGGCACGCGCCGGCGCACGGGGGAGGAACGAAGGGGGCACCGTGGGGTTGCGCATACTGGTCATCGGGAGCGGCGGACGCGAATCCGCGATCATCTGGAAGCTGGCGCAGAGCGACCGGGTATCGGAACTGCTCTGCGCGCCCGGCAACGCCGGCACGGCCGCGCTGGCGGAGACGCTCCCGATCCCGGTCACCAACCTCGACGCGCTCGTCGTGGCGGCGACGCAACGCCGGGTCGATCTGGTCGTCGTCGGCCCGGAGGATCCCCTCGCGCTGGGGCTGGCCGACCGGCTGCGCGACGCCGGCATCGCCGTCTGTGGCAACAGCGCCGCCGCGACGCGAATCGAAAGCAGCAAGTCCTGGGCGAACGATCTCATGCGCGAGGCCGGGATTCCGACCGCCGCCTCGGTCACCGTGCGCGATCTCGCCGCCGGCCGCCGGGCGATCGCCGAGTTCGGCGCACCGGTCGTGATCAAGGCCGATGGGCTGGCCGCCGGCAAGGGCGTCGTCGTCGCGCAATCCGTGGCCGAGGCCGAAGCGGCGCTGCGGGCGATGCTCGAAGAGCATGCCTTCGGGGATGCCGGCGCGACCGTCGTGATCGAGGAGTGCCTGACCGGGCGGGAGCTCTCCGTCCTGGCGCTCTCCGACGGGACGACGATCGTCCCGCTCCAGCCCGCCTGCGACTACAAACGCGCCTTCGCCAACGAGGAGGGACCGAACACCGGCGGCATGGGCGCGTACACGCCGACGAGGGCCGTCGACGACGCGCTGCTGGCGACGATCCAGCGGACCATCCTCGAACCGGCGATGCAGGCGATGAACGAGCGTGGCTGCCCGTTACGCGGCGTCCTCTACGCCGGATTGATACTGACGGCGGACGGTCCCAGGGTGATCGAGTTCAACGCCCGCTTCGGCGACCCGGAGACGCAGGTCGTGCTGCCGGTCTTGCAGAGCGACCTGGCCGCGCTGCTGCACGCCGTCGCCACCGGCACGCTGGCGACGATGCCGGCGCCGGTCAGCGCCGGCGCGGCGGTCGGCGTCATCCTCGCCGCGGCGGGCTATCCCGTCAGGTACGAGAAGGATCAGCCGATCACGGGGCTGGACCGCGTGTCGGACGAGATCCTCGTCTTCCACGCCGGCACGACTCGCGATGCCGATGGCGGGATCGTCACCGCCGGCGGCCGGGTCCTGACCGTCGTCGGCCGCGGCGACACGCTCGCCGCCGCGCGGGACCGCGCCTACGGCGGCATCGCGGACATCACGTTCCCCGGCGGCTGGTACCGGCCGGACATCGCGCTGCGGGAAGTGTAGCGGCCCCCTCCCCAGGATTGGGGAGGGGGAACTCTTCGTGGAACGCATTGGCATCCCGGAACAGGCGTGTATGGCAGAGTTTGCTCTCGGCCCGGTCCGCGACCAGCACGGTGAGTGGTCGAGTGGCAAGGCGATCACACGGGATCGCCCCTACGCGGTGTTGCGCGTCCCGCCGCCCGTCTGGGAAAGAGATCCCCTCTCCCAATCCTGGGAGAGGGGCTGGGGGTGAGGGCGTTCACGCGCGTTCACCGGATGGCACACTCCGGAGCGCGAGGAGCGCGACCACCAGGGCCCCGGCGATCAGGACCGTCGCGCCGGTGAAGGTGCCACCGACGGCCTGAACGAGCACGCGGTGCGCCTGGTCGATCCGGCTCAGACCGGCCGGGAGCGTCCGGGCCGCGTGGCGGCTGGCGCTGCCGAAGATGGTGACCAGCACGGCCAGCCCGAGCGCGCCGCCCACCTGCTGCACGACGTTGACCATCGCCGAGGCGGCGCCGGCATCGCGCGGGGCGACGTCAGCCAGTGAGACCAGCGTCAGCGTCACGAACGGGAAGCCGGCCCCGAAGCCGACCAGGATCATCGGCCCGAGCAGATCGGTCAGGTAGCCGCTGCTGGCGGAGATCTGGCTCAGCCAGAGCATCCCGGCGGTCATCGTGACCATGCCGCCGATCGTGACCAACCTCGTGCCGAACCGCGCCAGCGCTGCTGGCGCGAGCCGGGCGGCAACGAAGATGCCCAGCGAGAGCGGCAGGAAGGCGATGCCGGTCCGCAAGGGGCTGAAGCCGAGGATCTCCTGCACGAACTGGGTCAGGAAGAAGAACATGCCGAAGAGCCCGGCGACGAGCGGCAGCCGGACGACGTAGGAGACGACCCGGTCGCGGTTGCGGAAGAGGCGCAGAGGCACCACGGGCTCGGTCACCCGCGTCTCGATGGCGATGAAGGCCGCGAGCAGGACCGCGCTGGCCGCGAAGGCGACGAGCGTGATGGTGTCGCGCCAGCCGTCGGCGGCGGCGTGGACGAGGCCGTAGACGAGCGCGGCGGTGCCGGCGGTTGCGCTCACGGCTCCGAAGAGATCGAAGCTCCCCGCGGCGTGATACCCCGTCTCCGGTTCGCGGACCACGACCAGGGCGAGCGCGGCCACCGCGAGGCCGATGGGCACGTTGATGAAGAGCACCCACCGCCAGGAGGCGGCGGAGACGATGATGCCGCCGGCGATCAGGCCGAAGGACGCGCCGGAGGCGGAGACGGCCGAGAAGAGGCCGAAGGCCCGGGCGCGTTCCTCGCCGTCCGGGAAGGTGAGGGCGAGCAGCGAGAGCGCGCTGGGCGCGGCCAGCGCCGCGCCGACGCCCTGCGCCGCGCGAGTCACCACGAGCCAGGCGGCGGATGTCGCGAACCCGCCGAGCAGCGAGGCGGTGATGAAGAGCAGGATGCCGGCGATAAGCATGCGGCGACGGCCGAGCAGGTCGCCCATGCGGCCGCCCAGCAGCAGCAATCCGCCGAAGGTCAGCGAGTAGGCGGTGATCACCCACGAGAGGCCAGTGGCGCTGAAGTGGAGATCTCCCTGGATGCGGGGCAAGGCGATGTTCACGACCGTCGCGTCGAGGACGATCATGAGCTGGCAGGCGAGGATGGTGAAGAGCGCGAGCGCGGTGTGGCCCCGGAGTCGCGCGACCAGCGTGGAGGCGGGTCGCAGAGCGGCGCGAGGAGCGGCGCGCGTGATCGATTGTTCCGACATGACCGTTGGACTCCCTGGTCTATCATTGAGGCACGAGGCTGGCGGGGAACGTCGTCGTCACGACGGCCGCCAACAAACGGAGCGCTCCTCCGGTTACTATACGGAGGCATCCTCCGTTTGTAAACCCCCGCCGAAGGGTCCAGATCATGTCCACCGAATCGACCACCAATCCACGCCACATGCGCGCCGACGCCCGCCGCAACCGGGAGCGGATCATCGCCGCCGCCAACGAGGCCTTCCATGAGCGGGGAGCCGAGGCGACGATGGACGAAATCGCGCGCCGGGCCGGTGTCGGCATCGGCACGCTCTACCGGCATTTCCCGACCTGGAACGCGCTGCTCGACGTGATCCTGCACGATTGGGCGGAAAGCGAGCGAATCAGGACCCGGGAGATGCTGGCGACCTCCGCGCCGGCCGAGGCGCTGGAGCAGTGGTTCCGTCGGCATGTCGACAAAGTGCGCACGCATCGCGGCCTCTCGAAAACCATGTTGAGCAATCTGGAAAACGACGCCTTGAAGTCGCCGATGAAGGCGATCACCCGCGAGTCGGGCAACCTGATCCTCGCCCGGGCGCAGGAGATCGGCGCCGTGCGACCGGACATCACCGTCGATGAGCTGTTGAAGCTGGCCTACGCGGTCGCGCTGGCGACCGAGCAGTCACCCGACGACGCCGACCGGCTCATCTCGGTCGTGATGGACGGGCTGCGTGTGACTCCATCCACCGGGGACGTCTCCTGAACCCAGCCGTCGCCGCGACGCTGCCAATGACCTGGCCGCCCGATGTGCGCGCCTGGCTGGGCCAGACGTTGGGGCATCGCGTCCAGCTCGCGCGGCTCGACGGAATGAGCGGCGGGCAGGTCGTGCGCGTCTCGTCTGACGCCGGCACGGCGGTCGTCAAGGTGAGCGAAACCCCCGCCGAAGCGCGATTCTACGATCAGATCGGCGACCATGCGCGCGCGGCCGGCATCGGGATACCAGCGTGTTTCCGGTCGGTCCGCGAGTCGAACCGGCATTGGCTCGTCCTGGAAGACGTTCCCACGCCGTTGCCGCCGGCCGGACCTGGAGGACTTCCCGACGACCGGGTGCTCCACACCCTCGCCCGGCTCCATGCGCTCGACCTGACGCCAGCTCCGGGCGACTGGTGGCGGCCAGGCTGGCCGGAGGCGATGACGGATGCCGCGCTGGCCGCGTTGGGGCACGGGACACCGCGGCTCGACACCGACCTGCGGATCGTGCGCGACCGCAGCCAGCGCCTGTTCGCCCTCCCGGTGCTGGATCTCCGGCGATCGATCTGGCGATCACCATCACCGGGCTCGGCGATCCCGTGGCCTACACCGGACTCGCGGCCCGGGCCGTCGCCATCGCGCCCGGCTACGGGCCGGTGGCGGCCCTCGAGCGGGAGATCGCGCTCGCGAAGTGCTGGACCGCGGTCGAATTGCTGGCGGGTGTGACGACCGGCAACGCGCACGTGCCGGCGGCGACGGTGACCTACCTGCGAGAGCGTTTGCCGGATTGGATCCGCGCCATCCTGGCTATCCCTTGACCGATCCCGCCGTCACGCCCTGGACCATGAAGCGCTGGGCGAGGAAATAGAGCACCATCACCGGGAGCGCCGCGAGCACGGCGCCCGCCATGATCGGACCCCAGAGCAGCACATCGCCGGTGATCAGATACTGCAAGCCAATTGGCACGGTGCGCTTGTCCTCGGAGGTGATGAAGATGAGGGCGAACAGCAGCTCGTTCCAGGCGCCGGTGAAGGTGAAAATGCCGACCGCGGCCAGACCCGGCAACGACAGGGGCAGGAGAATGCGGAAGAGAGCGCCAAGCTGGCTGGTGCCGTCGACCATCGCCTGTTCCTCAAGATCAGGCGGCACGGAGCGGAAGTAGCCGGAGAGCAACCAGGTGCTCAGCGGGATCGAGAAGGTCAGGTAGAGGACGATCAACCCGAAGAGCGAATTGCCGAGATGCAGCCTGGCGACGATGATCGACAGCGGGATGAAGAGGAGCGAGCTCGGGGTCAGGTAGGTCAGCAGAATGACCCGCCCGATCAGCCCACGAAAGCGATAGCGGAAGCGCACGATGCTGTATGCCGCGAAGGATGAGACCAGCAGTGAGACCACCGTCACGCTGGACGCGACGATGAGGCTGTTGCGGATATTAACCAGGAAGTGCTTCTTCTCGATCAGCTCGCGGTAGTTGTCCAACGTCGGCGCCTGTGGGACGAGCGACGGCAAGCGATAGATCTCCCTGGGCAGCTTCAGTGAGATGGTGAACATCCAGTAGATCGGAAAGATCACGATCGCCGCGACGATCAGCATGATCACGTAGACACCGACCAGCGAGCCGAGTTTCCGCAGCTTCGGCTTCCGCCGCGCCCGAGACCAGCCACGCTCGAACGTCGCGGGCAGCGTGGTTCTCGACTCGATGCTCTCCATCAGTCGTCGTCCTTGATGAGCCAGGTCACGAAGAAAACGAGGATCAGGAGCGCGGGGATCATCGCTACTGAGACGGCCGCGGCTTCACCGAGGCGCTGTGTCTGCATCCCGAAGTAGGCGAGCACGGGGAAGACCATCGTCGCGTCCGACGGACCGCCCTGAGTCATGATCCAGACGTTTTCGAAGCTGTTCGCCGTCCAGATCGACGACATCAGCGTCACGATCAGGATGACGGGGCGAATCGACGGCAAGGTGATGTGCCGGAATCGCTGCCAGGCGGTCGCGCCGTCGATCTTGGCCGCCTCATAGAGCTCTTGTGGGACACCTTGCAGCGCGGCCAGAAACGAGATCGCCCAGAACGGGAATCCACGCCAGACCGTCGCGATGATGACCGCGGGGAGCGCCGTCGATTTCTGGCCGAGCCAGTCGATGATCCCGGTGTAGATGCCCGTGTCAGTGAGGATGAGGTTCAGTCCGCCGCCGATCGGGGTGAAGAGCAGCTTCCAGACGAGAAACGCGATGAATCCGGGCATTGCCCACGGTAGCAGGACGACCGCGCGCATCAACCCCCGACCGGGCACCGCCTGATTGAGCAGCACCGCCAGCCCAAGACCAATACAGAGCTTGGCGATATCGGCGACGACGACCAGGACGATCGTGTTCGTGACGGTCTTGATGAAGCTGGGTTGATTGAAGAGATAGCGGAAGTTCTTCAGTCCCACCCAGTGTCCGGCCTCCCCGACCACGCGGTCGGTGAAGGAAATGGTGATGGCGAAGAAGAATGGGTAAGCGACCAGCCCCAGCAGCAAGAGCAGCGCCGGGAGGACCAGCAGATAGCCGCTCAGCGCCTGCCGGTTGGCGAAGGAGAGACGCGCCAGGCCAACGGGTCTCGATGTCTCCGGGGTGGCCAGGGTAGACATGATGATCTCCGACGAGAGCTCGACACTGGGCCGGGTGGGACACTGGACGCGGCCGTTCATGCTCCGAACGGCCGCGTCCAGCGCGTTGCTGCTTACGCGTATTTCGCGTAGATGGCGTCACCCTGCTTCTGGGCCTCGTCGATCGCGTCATCGATCGAAAGACCGTCGACCACCATCCGCTGGATCATCTTCGGGACCACGAAGTTGGCGCTGAAGTCCGCGTAGGCGGTGTTGTAGACGTCCGGCGCGCCGGGCGGTGTGTCATGGAGCACCAGGTCCCGCAGGCCGCCGAGCACCGGGGTGTTGAACGCCTCGAAGTCGTCCTGGTCCTTGAGCACCGGGCCGTAGATGGCGACCTTGTAGTACTCCTTCAGAAAGTCCGGCTGGGTCAGATGCTCGATTAGCGCCTTGGCGCGAGCCACGTCCTTGGTCGACTTCGGGATCGCGCGGACATTCGGCCCGATCGGCGACACCTGCATAACGGGACCGGCGGGCAACGCCGAGTAGATGGTTGACTTCGCGAGATCGGGATCGTCCTCCTGCGCCTTGATGGTAACGCTCCCGGTGTTGGCGATGAAGATCGCCTGCCCCGAGAGATACGCCGTGTTGTCGCCGGCGCCATCCCACGTCGTCGCGCCCGGCGGGAAGAGCTTCTTATCCCAGGCGGCTTTCACCCATTCCATATAGGTCTTCGTCTGCGCCGACTTGATCATGCATTTCTTGCCGGCATCATCCGCGATCCGCCCGCCGTAGGATTGGAGGACGGAAACTTGCAGATTACCATCGCCGACGTTGGAGAGCGCGAATCCCATGCCGAAGACACCCGGCTTCTGGGCTTTCGCCGCGTCGTCGCTCAGCTCCTGCCAGGTCTTGGGCATCGCGGTAATCCCCGCTTCGTCGAGGATGTCCTTGCGGCCAAACAGGACGTTGCCGCCGGCGCCGAAGGGGATGCCGTTGCGACTGCCGCCGAACTTGGCGGGCGCGAGCGACGCATCGACCGATTCGTGCCACCCGCCCTGCGCCGCGCCGATCTTGTCGTACAGGTCGTCCACCGGCGTGAGCTGCTTGCTCGCGCTGAGGAGCAGCAGCAGGTCGAGCCCCATGTCGAGGGCATCCGGCATCGTTCCGGATTCGACGGCCGCGCTGACCTTCTGGTTCGTTTCGTTCTGATTGATCATCACGACGTCGGTTTGGACGCCGTTCGCCTTGCCCCAGGCATTGACGGTGTCCGTGAGCATCTTGTTGGCTTCGTCCGAGAAGATGAGCCCTCCCCAGAACGTGAGCTTGCCGCCGCTCTGGATGAGCGCCGGGGCGCTCTTCGCCTGCAAAATCCCCGGCAGCAGGCCGCCCGCGGCGACACCGCCGGCTATGCCGCCGAGCATCTGGCGGCGGGAAAGCCGTGATTGTGTGAGCCTGGACGAACGATCGGACATGCCAAACCTCCCCAAAGCGTGTGACGACGGTTGCAGTGTCCCAATCAATCCGAGGAGCCAACAGCGCTCCTCCGAGCGCTTGTCACTCCTCCGCGTGAAGACAGCCTGACCAACCACTGACCGGTACTGGAATTGCCCAGTCACTCTATCATCGCGAGCTGGCGTGTCAAGTGCGTGAGCGAGGTCCCGCCGGCGCCAAATGCAGCATAAGATGCGCCATACATTGACCTCAGACCGGACTCTGGTAAGGACGCGACGAGCTTGAGCGACACGATAGGGGAGGACAGGATGCGGGAGAAAGGAATGCGGATCGCGGTCGGACAGTTCAGTGAGATGACCGACGATATGCTGCGCTTCGCGGCACAGCTCGGTGTGCGTGGGGTGCAGATGAATTCACCCTTGCTGCCAGGCACAGAGCGTTGGGAGGCGGCCGATCTCAAGGCGCTCGTCGTCAGGGCCGCCGCATACGGCTTGACGCTGGAAGCGATCGAGAACGTGCCACTCACCTTCCTCCACCTGGCCATGACCGGCAGCGAAGGGGCGGCGAGGCAGATCGAGAACTACACGCAGACGATTCGTGCCGTCGGCGAAGCGGGCATCCCGATCCTGGGCTACAACTTCATGCCGAACTCCGTCTGGACGACGAACCGGCAGGCTCGCGGACGTGGCGGGGCGCGGGTGAGGGAGTTCGATCTGGCGGCGGTGGCCGCCTCGCCGGGGGGCGGCAGCGAGTTCATGCCGGACCGCGCGGACTGGGTCGGCGGCCTGGTGCATACGACGGACCCGGCGCACGTCATCGACGCCGAGACGATGTGGGCGAACTATGAGCACTTCATGCATGCCGTCTTGCCGGTCGCCCGGGAGGCCGGTGTCAAGCTGGCGTTGCATCCGGATGACCCGCCTGTGCCGATGCTCGGCGGCGTGGCGCGCATCTTCATCGACCCGGCGGGGTTCAAGCGAGCGGAGCAGATCGCGAACGACACCGGCGCGAGCGAGGCGTGGGGGCTCGATCTCTGTCTCGGCTGCTGTTCGGAGATGCCGGGCGGCAAGGCAAACGTGCGTGAGATGATCGAGCATTTTGGGCCGACCGGCCGCATTCTCTACGTGCATTTCCGCGATGTGCAGGGCAGCGTGCCACGCTTTCAGGAGTGTTTCATTGGGGAAGGCAACTACGATCCGGCCGAGATCATGCTGCTTCTGAAGCGAAACGGCTTCATGGGCTTCCTGCTCGACGATCATGTCCCGCACATGGAGGGCGACACGCCCTGGAACCACCGGGGGCGCGCCCACGCCGTTGGGTATATGCAGGGGCTGCTCAGGATGATCGAGCTGATGGACGCGAACGCGTGAGGAACGCTATGGCTGGTCGCGGCGGAGGAGCCAGAGGAGGCCGAGCATCGCCTGGGCGTTCTCGACGCGGGTGTCGCCGGGGATCAGCAGCGACGGGACGTTGTCCCTTTTGACGCGCACCAGCTCGATCGGCTCGTCGGGATCGGGGTCGTGATTCGCGACCGGCACGCAGCCCTCGGCCAGGAAGAAGGTCGTCCGCTCCTCGGAGTAGCCGGGGCTGACGTAGACCGTCGTCAGGCGGGTCATCGTCCCGGCCTGGTGTCCGGTCTCCTCGATCAGCTCGCGGCGGGCCGCCGCCTCGACCTCCTCGCCCGGATCGATCAAGCCGGCCGGCAGCTCCAGCAGCGAGCGCCCGGTGGCATAGCGGTACTGCCGGATCATCAGGACTTCGTCGTGGACCGTCACCGGCACGATGACGACCGAGCCCGGATGCTCGACGATCTCGCGCACGCTCGTCGCTCCGGAGGGCAGCCGCACGTCATCGACGCGGACGTGCAGCAGCTTGCCATCGAAGGCGCGGCGGCTGCCGGTGCGCGTTTCGTGCGGAATCTCCCGTGGCTCGTCGCTCATGGCCGTTTCGTTCCCCTCCATGACCGCGCCGGGGCGGGCTCGTTCTCGGCCCCTGCCGGTGAGCGTACGGCCTGCTCAATCCGACGGCAACGAAAACGCGGCCCGAGGGCCGCGCGGCGCCGGGAACCTGGAGGCGCCAGCCGGATTCGAACCGGCGATCAGGGTTTTGCAGACCCGTGCCTTACCACTTGGCTATGGCGCCCTGAGGCGGTTCCACGATCGCCAAGTGTAGCATGCGCCGCCTCCGCAAGATCGGAGAAGCCAGCCGGCACAGGCCGGTCCATACTCGGTGCAACGGGCAGATTGGCACCGATGGACAGAGGGAGACGAGTTGTATGGGGACAGCGTCAGAACGTGACGCGGATGAACGAGCGTGGGCGACCGGCATCGGTGCCATCACGCTCTTCGTCGAGGATCTGGACGACGCAAAGGCGTTCTACCAGGAGGTCTTCGGCTTGCCGGTCACGTTCGAGGACGACAGCTCGGCCGTCTTCGACTTCGGCAACACGGTCATCAACCTGCTGGCGGTCGGCGCGGCGCCCGAGCTGATCGATCCGGCGCCCGTGGCGCCGCGCGAGGCCGGCGCCCGTCTCCAGCTCACCGTCCAGGTGGACGACGTGGACGCGACGTGCGCCGAGCTGGCCCGCCGAGGGGTGGAGCTGCTGAACGGCCCGGTGGACCGCCCCTGGGGCATCCGCACCGCCAGCTTCCGTGATCCCGGCGGTCATATCTGGGAGATCGCCCACTAACGGCGCTCTTTTCTTCACCCGAAGGAGTCACACCGCATGAGAAAGATCATCAGCAGCACCTTCCTGTCTCTCGATGGCGTCATGCAGGCCCCCGGCGGCAGCGGCGAGGATCCGGACGGCGGTTTCGACCAGGAAGGCTGGTCGGTCAATTACTGGGATGACCGCATGGGCCAGGTCATGACCGAGCTCATGGGTAAGCCGTTCGACCTCCTCCTCGGCCGCAAGACCTACCAGATCTTCGCGTCCTACTGGCCCCACGCCAGCGAGGAAGAGGGCGCCGGCCCGCTGAACGCCGCCACGAAGCACGTCGTCTCCACGACCCTGAAGAATCCCGAATGGGGCCCCGCGGTCGTGATCGATCAGGATGTCGCGACGCGCATCGCCCAACTCAAGCAGGAGGACGGGCCGGAGCTGCAGGTCCACGGCAGCTCGCAACTGCTCCAGACGCTGATCGCCCACGGCCTGGTCGATCAGTACCGCCTCCTGATCTTCCCGGTGCTGCTGGGCCGCGGGAAGCGGCTCTTCGGCGACGGCGTCGTGCCCGCCGGTCTCCGCCTCGTGGACAGCACGACCTCGACCACCGGGGTCATCATCGCCACCTACGAGCCCGCCGGGGAGATCAAGCTCGGCACATTCGCCCCCGAGCAGGCAGCCGCCGCGGAGGTCGAGTAATCGAGTAGTGCATGAAGATCGAGCGCGAGCTGCTGCTCTCCTACCTGAATGTGCAACGTGACCACGTGCTTGGCATCCTGGCGGGGCTCGACGAGGAGGTGTTGCGGCGGCCGGTGCTGCCATCGGGGTGGAGCTGTCTGGCGCTGGTGCAGCATCTGGCGCTGGACGTCGAGCTCTTCTGGTTCCGCGCCGTCGCCGCCGGCGAGCAGACAGCGATCGACGAGCTGGCGGGGATCGAGAACGCCTGGCAGCTCGATCCGGACGTGCCGGCAGCAATGGTGCTCGACCGTTATCGGCAGGAGATCGAACGCGCGAACGCGATCATCGCCGCCACGCCGCTCGATGCCGCGCCGGCCTGGTGGCCCGAGGACCTCTTCGGCGAGTGGCGCGTGCAGGATCTGCGGGAGATCATCCTGCATGTCCTGGCGGAGACCGCGACCCACGCGGGCCACCTGGACGCGGCCCGGGAGCTCATCGACGGCCAGCAGTGGCTCGTCCTGACCGGCTAGCGCGCCGTGCGGCTCACGGCGCAAACCGCTTCATCAGCCGCCAGCGATTGGTGCCGTCCGGTCGTCGTTCGTACGTGAGCTCATCGAGGAGGGAACGAGCGATCGCGAGCCCCCTTCCGCTCTCCTCCAGCACATCAGCCGGTGGCTCCGGCGTCAGATCAGCGAGGTCGCCGGACAGCGCCACCCCGCGGTCGGTCAGGATCGCCTCGACCCGGTCCGCGAGCAGTGCGAACGTCAGCCGGGCCGTCCTGGCCGTGTTCTCAGCCTCCACCGGGTAGGCGTGGCGCACGATGTTGGCAACGATCTCCACCACCGCCGTGGTGAACTCGAACCGCCACCTCTGATCGGGAAACGCGGGTGTCCGCGTTTCCCCGCAGTGCCAGAGACGGTCGAGCGCACCGTGGAGCGCGTCGAGCCCCGCCGCGGTCGCGGCGATCTCGCGCTCCTCGATGGCGATCGGCTCCGTTTGGAAGCGAGGCGGCTCCACGTCCCTGTTCTGGCCGCGATCAGAACGCGGCGAGCGCATCGTCGACCGTGTCGTACATGCGAAAGACCCGGTCGAGCGAGGTGAGCGACAGCACGGACCGCGCCTGCTCACCGGCCCGCGCGATGCGCAGGTCGCCGCCCGCCTGACGCGCGGCCTTGAGGCCGCCGATCAACGCCCCCAATCCCGAGCTGTCGATAAACAGGACCTCCCCGAGGTCCACGACCAGGGCCCGCTGTCCGCTGGCGACCGCCTCCACGAAGCGCTGCCGCGCCTCGCCCGAGCTCAGGAAGTCGAGCCGGCCGGCCAGGCGGACCACCGCGTGCCCATCCTGTTGCGATTCGATCGTTGCCTGCATCCGTTTCCTCCATTCACCACGCCGCGCCAGTCGGTCCGGCGATGGCTGCGTGCAATGCATTCGTGGCTAGCGTAGGCCGGCGCCATGCCGACCATGCTCGGTTGCGGCGGTCAATGCCCCATCGGCGAGGAGCTCGAGCTCGCTCGATGCCGGCGGTTCGTAGAGCGCGGCGCCGATAATAGCGCTGAGCATGACGAGGTCGTATAGCGCCCACGCGACATTGACCGTGATGGACAACCGGTCATTGGCGAGACCAAGCGCCAGGCGCGCCAGGCCGTAGATCACGGCGGCCACCAGCGCCGCCATGACGACGAGCTGCGGCACGATGAGCCGGAACGACGCGCCGGCCTGGCGCGTCTTGGGCGTGACCACGAAGCCGAGCTTGCGCTTGAAGACGACATTGGCGACCGCGCTGGTCGTCGCGCGGATCCAGAGGGGGAAGAGAGCCAGGCTGTACTGCTGCCCCCGCCAGGTCGGGATGCCCCACCCCACGACGATGAAGAGCAACTGATTGGCAACCAGATACGGCACCAGCCGCAGGAAGAACTCGCTGGAGTAGGCCTTGACCGGCAGCCAGCCAAAGAAGAGATAGAGGACCGGCGCGACGAGATAGACGACGGCGACAAAGCCGGACAGATAGCTCCACATGGTCGCGAAGTACATGAGCCGCTGGACCGGCGCCAGCCCGCGCTTGAGGAGCGGGTTGTCCCGCAGCATGACCTGCACGGTGCCCTGCGCCCAGCGCAGACGCTGCTGGAGCGCGGTGCGCAAATCCTCCGGCGCCAGGCCCTCGGCGAGGATTTCGTGGTGGAAGACGGATCGCCAGCCAAGCGAATGGAGCTGCATCGCCGTTGCCATGTCCTCGGTCACCGAGATCGTCGCGACCGGCATGATCGGGATTGCTTCGTCCGCGCGATCGACATCGACGGCCATCAGCAGGGCGCGGACCGTCTCGATCGCCGCCAGCGGCGAGCTCTCCCGCCGCGCCAGCGCGGAGAGCGCGAACTCGTCGTCCAGCAGGTCGCTCAGCCGCTGCTCCAGCGCCATGCCCGGGTCCAGCCCCGGCAAGTCGGCCAGCTCGTCCCGGATGGCCGCCAGATCCTGGACCACGACGGCGCGGGCCGCCTGCTCGGCCCGCCGCTGAAAGCGCCAGGTGACCTCCTGCAGCGGCTGGCCCGCCCCCAGGTCCTCGCGCGCGTCCCGAATCGCTTGCTGCAACTCACGGATCGTCGGCTGGAATCGCGCCCGCTGCGTGGGACTCAGCCGCTGGTCGGCCTGTCGCAGCACGCGCCCGGAGATCGCCAGCGCGCGCCGGACGCGGCGGTCGAGCCCGCGCGCGTAACCGACGACGCCGCTCTGCATCAGCGCCTCGCGACGGAGAATCGCGTTCGAGCCGCAGAAGAACGCCGCGTTCCAGCCGTCCTTGCCCTGCTGGATCGGGCCGTAAAAGAGCGGCGCCTGGCTGCCGAAGGGGTCACCGGGCGGCACATTCTTGAACCACTGTGGCGTCTGCACGAAGGCCACCCGCGGATCGTGGAAATAGCCGAGCGTGCGGTCGAGGATCGCCGGCTTCGGCACCTGATCGGCGTCCAGAATCAGCAGAAACTCGCCATCGGTCTGGAACAGGGCGTTGTTCACGTTGCCGGCTTTGGCGTGGTAATCGTGACCGCTCCACTCCTCGGTGCGCACGATGTAGCCCGCGCCCTCCGCCATCGCCATGGCCCGCATCTCGGGCGAACGGCCGTCGTCCAGGACATAGGTCCGGTGGGGAAAGGTGATCGCGAGCGCCGCGCGGACGGTCTCCCGCACGAGCTCGATCGGCTCGTTGTAGCAGGTGATGAAGATATCGACGGTCTCGTCGCCCCGCGGCGCCGGCGGTTCGCCGCGGGGCCGATAGCGCCACATCGTGAGCGAGAAGAGGCAGGTATCGATGAAGCTGTAGGTCTCGGCCGCCAGCAGGGCGAGCGCGATGGGCCAGAACGCCCAGTTGATCGAGGCGGCATAGCGCCAGACGAGGTAGTTGGCGCCCAGGAGCGTGGCCACGACGATCAGGAGCCGGATCAGCCAGAGCCGCGCCCGCAGTCCGGCCTCGTCCGCGCGATCGCCCGGGAGGAGCCGGTCACGGTGGGCGAGACTGATGCGGCGCTGGTCGGGTGTCATGGTCATTGGCGGCCTTCCTGCGACGGTCCGGTCAGCTCGCGGCGCGGCGCAGCGCCACGAGCGTCAGATCGTCCGGCAGCGCCGTCGCGCCGGTGATCACCAGGTTCCGCAGCCGCTCGACGATCTCCTGGGCGTGAGCCACGCCGCGCAGAAACCCCGCGAGCACCTCAGGATCGAGCCGCAGGTCCGGCCGGGCGTCCGGCAAGCCGTCGCTGTAGAGCACGAGCGCATCCCCCGGCGCCAGCGTGACGGAGCCGGCGGCGAACCCATTGCCCGGCAACACCCCCAGGGGGAGCGAGCGGGGTTCCAGTCGTTGCGCGCCGCCGTCGGCTCGGGCGACGAACGCCAGTCCGTGGCCGGCATCGACGAATGTCACGTCGCCGTCGGGGGACAGCAGCCGCGCGAGGAAGAGCGTGGCGAAGCTGGACGAGCGTTCGAGGTCCTCGGCGAGCACATCATCGACGATGGGGAGCGAATCGATCGGCGAGTGGTGGGCCGCCACGGCGCGCACCGCGGCGCGCACGGTCGCCATCAGGAGCGCGGCCGGCATTCCCTTGCCCATCACGTCGCCCAGCATCAGGTTCAATGAGCCATCAGCCGCAATCTGCCAGTCGTAGAAATCGCCTCCCACCTGACGCGCCGGCAGGCAGTAAGCCGCCAGCTCGAACCCGTCCACGGCCGGCGGACGCTGCGGCAACAGGCTGAGCTGCACCTCGGACGCGCGGCGAAGCTCGGCCAGCAGCTCCCGCCGCAAGCTCCGGTTCTGGCGGCGGAGGAGCAAGCGCGAGGTGGTCCGCTCGACGACCGTGCGGAACTCGTCCGGCTCGAACGGCTTGCGCAGGTAATCGTCGGCGCCGCGCCGAAGGGCGTCGATCGCGATCCGCTCCGAACCGAAGGCGGTGGCCATGATGACGGCGACGTCGCGCCCTTCGGCGCGAACGTGGTCCAGCACGTCGAGTCCGCTGGCGCCCGGCATGGAGACATCGAGGAGCATCAGGTCGGGCGCGATCTCGTCGAGCCGCGCGAGCGCCTCGTCGCCGCTGGCGGCGCTGACGACGTCGTACCCCTGTGACCGGAGCCGCACTTGCATGAGCCGGTTGATGTTCGGGTCATCGTCGACGACCAGCACCCGCGCGGTCGTCCCGGAGGAATCCGTGCTCCTGGCGCTCAGCTCAACCATTGCCGCTGCCACCATTGTCCTCGCCGCCGGCGGCGAGGAGGCCCTCGACACTCGCGGCCAGCTCGCGAGGCGCGAAGGGTTTGACGAGATAGGCTCGCGCGCCGCTGGCCAGCCCGGCCGCCACCTCGCTCGCCTGGCCCTTGGCGGAGAGCAGGATCACCGGCGTCGTCGCCAGGCCCGGATCCGTGGCCAAGGCGTGGGTCACCTCTGGCCCGGTGAGGCCGGGCATCATGACGTCGAGCACGGCCAGATCGGGCCGCTCGCGGCGGATCGCCGTCAGCGCCTCATCCCCATCGGTCGCCTCGACCACTTCATACCCCCGGCGGCGGAGGACGAAGGTGACCAGACGCCGGATATCGGCGTCGTCATCGGCGACCACAATGCGTCCCTGATCAGTCACGTCATCTTCTCTCACCTGCATGGTGCCGCTCGCCCTTGATGACCCGGGCCAGATCGGTCGGCGAGAAGGGCTTGCGGAGCAACTGACTGACACCGAAAGCCGCCTGGAAGACCGGCCCCGACTCGATGACCCCCGGGCTGCCGCTCATCAGGATGATGGGGCAGTCCTGCGCGGCAGGCATGGCGCGGATGGCCTGCAGCGCCTCGATGCCATCGACTCGTGGCATTTTCACATCCATAAGAATGACGTCAAACCGGCCGGCGCGCACCCGCGCGATAGCCTCCTCCCCATCCGCGGCCTCGGCCACCTCCCAGCCCATCCGCCGCAACTGATCGACCACCAGCCGGCGAACATCCGGGTCGTCCTCGGCGACGAGCGCGGTCCCCGACGCTTCGTGATGGAGCAATCGGTTGATCCGGCCGAGGAGGGCCTCCTCGTCGACCGGCTTGGTCATGAAGTCCTCCGCGCCGAGCCGGCGCCCCTTGCCCTCGTCCGGGAACATCGACAGGATCAGCACCGGGATCGCCTGGGTCGCGGCGTTGGCCTTGAGCCATTCGAGCACGGTCAGGCCATCGACGTCCGGCAGCACCACATCCAGCGTGATCAGGCTGGGACGCTCCCGCTGGGCCAGCGCGAGCGCGTCGGTGGCCGTCCCGGCGATGAGCACCTCGTACCCGGCCCGCTCCAGATAGCGCCGGATGAGCTGCGCGATATCCGGGTCGTCCTCGACGACCAGAATGCGGCCGCCCTCCGTTGAGGCGGGAACCTCCGCCACGAGCGCGGGTGCGTCGAGGGCCGGCTGCTCGGTGGCGATGGGCATCGTGAAGCCGAATGTCGCGCCCTGGCCCGGCTCGCTCTCGACCGTGATCGTGCCGCCGTGCATCTCGATCAGCGACCGCGTGATCGTGAGGCCGAGGCCGGTGCCGCCGACCTCCTGCGTCGTCCGGTTGCGCGCGCGGTAGAACCGCGAGAAGAGCCGGCTCTGCTCCTCCTCGCTCAGCCCGATGCCCGAATCCTGGACGTCGATCCGGATCATGTCGCCAGTCTGCGCGGCGGCGATGCGGATCCGGCCGCCGGCCGGCGTGTACTTGTGCGCGTTGGAGAGGAGGTTGGTGATGATCTGCGTCAACCGGTCGTGATCGGCCCAGACCGCGGGCAGATCCGGCGCGACCTCCTGCGTGAGCTGTTGTTGCTTCGCCTCGATCTGCGGACGGAACGAGCGCGCGATGCCCTCGATCAGGGGCGCGAGCACGACGGGGGTCCGACTCAGCTCGATCTTGCCGGCCTCGATGCGGGAGATATCCAGCAAGTCGTTGATGAGCGCCACCAGGCGCTGGGCGTTGCTGCCGACGATCTCCAGGAACTCCCGCTGCTCCTCCGCGAGGTCGCCGACTTCGCCCTCCAGGAGAAGGTCCACGTACCCCTTGATGGACGTGAGCGGTGTGCGCAGCTCGTGCGAGACGAGCGAGACGAACTCGGTCTTCATCCGGTCGACCTCGCGCTCGTGGGTCACGTCGCGGAAGGCGAAGAGCCGGCCGTACTCTTCCCCGGACGGGCCGCGGACCGGGGTCGAGAAGAGGTGGAGATCCCGCCGCGCGGGCCACTGCTGCTGGAAGAGGTCGACGGCGACCTGGTCGGAGCTCTCCAGGCTCGCGTAGAGGAGCTCGCGGAACCGCTCCGCGTCCGCGAAGACGCGGAAGAGGTGGGCGCGGAACCCGAGCATCGGTTGACCCCGGACCGCATCCTGCTCGACGGCGAAGAAGTCGCTGAACCGCTGGTTGATCGTGACGATCTGGCGATCGGGCGAGATGAGGATCATCGCCTCGCCGGCCGCGTCGAGGATCGCGTTGGCGATGCTGCGCGCCCGCTCCGCGTCGCGGACCTGCCGCTGCAGCGCCTGCTCCGCGTTGTGCCGTTCACTGATGTCGCGGGCGACGGCGATGTATTGGAGCTGGTCATCGATCGTCATGCTGGTGACGACGACTTCCATGGGGAAGGCCGTGCCGCCATGCCGGTGTCCGACGGCCTCGCAGCGATGGTTGAGGCAGCTCGCGTCGTCCCAGAAGGCGGCCGGCATCGCCTCCCCCCGCCGGTCGCCGGTGTACCGCGGCTCGCGCACGAGCGTCTCGAGCTCCGCTCCGGTCAGCGTCGAATCCGGATAGCCGAACATCCGCTGCGCGGCGGGGTTGAAGGAGCGCACCTGGCCATCCGGCCCGAAGGTCAGGATGCCTTCGGTCACGCTGTCGAGGAGCGTCCGGATCTCCGTCTCGCTGGCGGTCGCGCGCTGGGCCGTGGCGGCCAGCTCGGCGACGAGCGACTGGACGCGCTCGGCCATCTGGTCGAAGGCCGCCGCGGTGTGACCGATCTCGTCCTTGCGCTGCAGCCCGATCCGGCGGCCGAGGTCGCCGTCCGCGATCTGCCGCGCGGCCACCGTGAGCCGGTCCATGGCGCCGCCGATCTCATTCGAGAGCGCCGTCACGATCAGGAGGCCGAGCACGACGGTGACGGCGGCGCCGCCCGCCAGGACCCAGAGCGTCACCGTGTTCTGGTGCTGCTCGCGCGCCTGGCGATCGAGCAGCAACTGCTCCTCCGCGCCGCGCGCGTCATCGAAGAGCTGGCGAATCTCCGTGAACGGGGTCCGGATTTGGGTCGCATTGGCGTAGGCGACGATGTCGTCCATCGTGCCCTCGCCCGCCGCGACCCGCTGACGGAGCGCGATGCCCGGCTCGGCGACCTCGGTGCGCCAGGCTTCCGCGCGTTGCTCGATGCGCTGCCAGCGGGCGACCTGCGTCGGGTTGTCGGCGGTCAGGGTCTGGAGACTGGCCAGCTGCTGTTGCGCGGTCTGATACGATGCGCTGTACGATTGCACGGTCTCCACGCCGCCGGAGAGGAGGTAGCCCCGGTACGCCGACCGGGCCATGAGGAGCGCGTTGTACGCCTGATCGGCCTGATTGATCACCCGCAGCGTGTGGGTGACATCGGCTTCCGCCGCCTGATGGGCGCGGATTGCGAGGTACATCACCCCGCTGAGCACGACGGTCAGAAGGGCGACCGCGCCGAGGGCGCCGAGCAGCTTGGTGCGAATGCGGAGATCCTGGAACGCTGGCATGACGCAGACCCCACTCCCACCCTTCAGGCCACCTGGCGCGGCGCGAACCCCACAATCCGCGTCGGCTGCGCGAACAGATCGCGCCAATGCCCACTGGCATGGTGTCCAGCCACCGTATCACACGAAGTGTATCTGAATAAAGAGTACCCGGTTATGACGCCGGGAGCGTTAGTCGGCGGGATTGGCGGAGACCTCCGCTTCCTTCCGGCCTTGCTCCTCGGCGGCCGGGGCGCGGCTTGCCACCCGGTCGGGGTTCTCGATCAGCAGGGCGATCATGGCCGCCAGCGCGACGGTGACGGCGCTGACGAGGAAGGTGGTGCGGGTGGCGCTGATGAGCGCCTGGTGGAGATCCGCCATCACGGCGGGCAGCAGCCGCGCATACGCCTGCCCCAGCGCCGCCGGAATCTCCTCGATCCGGATCGCGCCGGTCAACGCCGCCAGGTGATCACGGATACCCTCCGGCATCGGCGACCCGGCCAGCTGCGTGCCCATGTCCGCCGCCAGCCGGGTCTGGAGGACCGAGCCGAGCACGGCGATGCCGAGCACCTGACCGAGGCTGCGCATCGTGTTGAGCACGCCGGAGGCGCTGCCGGCGATGCCGAGCGGGACGTCCTTCATCGCCGCCGTCGTGAGGGGCGAGAAGGTCAGCCCGATCCCGCCGCCATAGACCGCCAGCGGCAGGATCAGCGACCGCCAGGTCGTGCCCGCGCCGGTTTGCGACAGCAGGAAGAGAATGCCGCCCGACATCGTTAGCAGCCCGCAGAACATCAGCCAGCGGGCGCCGATCCGGTCCGCGAGGCGTCCGGCGATCGGCGCGACGATGATGATCATGATCGACTGCGGCACGATGGTCAGCCCGGACTCCAGCGGTGAATACCCGACTCCGGCCTGCAGGAAGATCTGGAGCGGGAACGAGATCCCGAACAGGGCGAAGGCGGAGACGAAGCGGATGGCGCCGCCCGCCCAGAAGTTGCGGATGGTGAAGAGCTCCAGCTTCATCATCGGATCGGGGTGGCGCCGCTCCCACCAGAGGAAGGTCGCCAGCAGGACGACGCTCACCCCGAACAGGGCGAGGATGAGCGGATCGGTCCACCCCCGCGCATTGCTCTCGATCATGGCGTAGACGAAGGCGAAGATGCCGGTCGTGGAGAGGAAGACGCCCATCCAGTCGAGCCGGTTGCGCGCGAAGGGGTCGATCGACTCCGGCAGAAT
>JAICKJ010000079.1 GCA_025928015.1 Thermomicrobiales bacterium | reverse complement strand
GCGTCCGGGTGGGATCAGTGTTCTACGGCACGCATCAGTTCACTCAGGGAGATTCCGGCCATGATGAAGTCAGTGCGCATCGCGCTGGTGGCACTGTTCGCCCTCTTCGGCGGCCTATCGCTGCAAGCTGTATCAGCCCAGATGATGCACTTCAACCTCGACATCACTATTCAGACCGAGGATGGCGCCGACATCCCCGGTGGCCAGGTGTGCGTCAGCGGGGAAGTCAACCCAATCTGCCAGGACATCGGCGGCAATCCGTCCGGCCGGGATTTCTTCTTCTCGGGCCTGGCGGACGGTGATCACACCGTCACCATCAGCGGCGCGGATCCGTACCTCGACATCACAGACACGGTGAACCTCTCGCAGGACACCACGTCGGTGACCTACACGCTGCAAAAGGAGCAGCCGCTCCCGCCCGCGCAGACGACCGCCCCGGCCCTGCCAGTCACCGGCGCGGGCACCACGGCGGGCACATCTGGCTCGACCACACCATTGTTGATGATCGTCGGCATGTTGGCCCTGGCCTGCGCCGGCGGCTCGGCCTTCTTGTTCCGCAAGCGCCGTTAAGGCGAAATCGTCATCACGATCCTATTGGAGCTGGAGCCCGGGCCGGCACGCTGGCCCGGGTTTCTTCACAGCATGGATTGCGGCGCTCACGCCTATAAAGCACATTGCAGATCAACATTCGATAATTCGGAATCTATGCTACGCAACAGCGCTTCTACTTGCCAGGGTAGTCGCGTGGCCTCATATGGACCATCATCGCGCCTCCGGACCAGACAAGCTGTCCGGCCCGGAGTGCCACCACATTGCATGATTGAAGAGGAACATAAGGATGATTGCAACATCGTCGTCACTCGACACCGGCACCGACACTCGGGACGCCATCCATACCGCGCGGCGTCCGCTCTGGCCATGAGTCGGCGTCGGCACCGGGATCGCCGGCTTCGTCGGCACCCTGCTAACTGATATCAATGTCGCCACGCCGCGCGACGTGGCGACCACCGCCGAGATCGCCGGACAGATCAACCAGCGCGCTGCCCACATGAGCCTGGTCGCCGGCTACCTCACCGTCGTGCTCCTGCTCGTGCTGGCGGCGTCCTGGCGCCACATCGTCGAGCCGCAGGTGCCGGGCAGCACCGCTGCCGGCGTGGTCAGCCATGGACTGACGGCCGCCGCCGGCGCGCTGATGCTCGGCTATGGCTGGAAAGGCGCTAGCGCGATCTACCACGCGAACGGCATGGACGCCGGCACTTTCGATCAGACCGGGCTGTACGTCAATTACATCCTCAATGACGTTGGCTCGTGCATCGGCTGGCTCGGCGTCACCGTGGCCGCCGGCGCGATCGCCTGGAGGGGTTGCGCGAGCGGTCGCTGCCGCAGTGGATCGGCATTGTCTCATGCCTGCCGGTCCTGGCGGTGGTCGGGTTCGCGGGCTGGACCGGTCTTCCTGGCTTCCCGGGCGTGGTCACGCCGATCTGGATAGTCGTCGCCTTTGCCGGGTTGGCGTTCAGCCAGCGCGGCCGCGTTCCGGCAACGATGCCGAATCAGGCACGCGCCTCCGGACGTACATTAGACTGAAGCGAACAACGGCGGCGCCTTCGCTTCCCAGATCGCATCCGATCCTGGTTCACCGCCGGGCGACGGCTCTCGTGTCAATCGTTAAGGCGTGGAAAGGATGTGGCTCTTGTTTGATCAGTTGAAGGAGTTGACCGGCATTTACCGCCTCGGCTTTGAGCGTGAATCGTTCATGGGGCTGGTGCTGCCGATCATCTTCGTCATCGTCGTCGGCGGCATCGGCGCCTGGATCATCCTGCACTGATCGCCGGACTTCGCTGACAGCAACGGAATGCCCCGCTCCCGAGCCTGGGAGCGGGGCATTGCGCTGGCGCGCCCGGAAGCGGGGCTATTCTTCGTCGTCGCCGGAGGCGCTCGCCTCCTGGATCAGATCGACCACCGACTGGTCGGCCAGGGTGGTCGTGTCACCGAGCGGTTGGCCGCTGGCGATGTCGCGCAGCAATCGGCGCATGATCTTGCCGGAGCGCGTCTTCGGTAGGTCCGGCGTGAACATCAGCCGCTTCGGCTTCGCGATCGGCCCGATCTTCTTGGCGACGTGGTCCCGCAGCTCTTTGCCGAACTCGGCATCCGGGTTGGCTCGCGCCTTGAGGATGACGAAGGCGAACACCGCCTCGCCGGTCAGCGGGTCGGGCTGACCGACGACCGCCGCCTCGGCGACGAGATCGTGCGAGACGAGTGCGCTCTCGATCTCGGTCGTGCTGAGCCGGTGGCCGGAGACGTTCATCACGTCGTCAACACGGCCCATCAGCCAGTAGTCGCCGTCCTGGTCCTTGCGGGCGCCATCGCCGGGGAAGTAAAGCCCGGGGTACTTGCTCCAGTAGGTCTGCTTGTAGCGCTCCGGGTCGCCGTAGATCCCGCGCAGCATCGACGGCCAGGGCTTGTTCAGTACGAGGTAGCCACCCTTGCCGGCCGGGACCTCATTGCCGTCGTGGTCGAGCACGTCGGCATCGATCCCTGGCAGCGGCTTGGTCGCCGAGCCCGGCTTGGTCGTCGTGATGCCCGGCAGCGGCGAGATCATGATCGAGCCGGTCTCCGTCTGCCACCAGGTATCGACGACCGGGCAATTGCCGCCGCCGATGTAACGCTGGTACCAGATCCACGCCTCCGGGTTGATCGGCTCACCAACCGAGCCGAGCAGACGCAGCGACGAGAGGTCGTGCTTTGTCGCGTAACCGTGCCCGTTCTTCATGTGGGCGCGAATCGTCGTCGGCGCGGTGTAGAGGATCGAGACCTTGTACCGCTCGATCATCTCCCACCAGCGGTCCGGCTCCGGGTACGTCGGCACGCCCTCGTACATCACGCTGGTCGCGCAGTTGGTCAGCGGGCCGTAGACGATATAGGAGTGACCGGTGACCCAGCCGATGTCGGCCGCGCACCAGTAGATGTCATCCTCCTTGATGTCGAAGACGGCCTTGTGGGTGAAGGCGCAGCCGGTGAGGTAACCGCCGGTCGTGTGGATGATGCCCTTCGGCTTCGCCGTCGTGCCGGAGGTGTACATGATGTACAGCAAGTCCTCGCTGTCCATGTGCTCCGGCGCGCACTGGTCGGACTGCTTGTCGACCACATCCGCCCACCAGACATCGCGGCCCTCCTGCATCGCCGTCTCTTCGCCGGTTCGTTTGGCGACGAGCACCTTTTCGATCGTCGGCGTGTCCTTGACCGCCTCGTCGACCTGCGGCTTGAGCGGCGAGGGCGCGCCGCGCCGGTAACCGCCATCGGCGGTGATGACGAGCTTGGCCTGCGAGTCGTTGATGCGATCGCGCAAGGCCTCGGAGGAGAAGCCGCCGAAGACGACGTTGTGCGCCGCGCCGATACGGGCGCAGGCGAGCATCGCGATGGGCAGCTCGATGATCATCGGCATGTAGATCGCGACGCGGTCGCCGCGCTGGACGCCAAGCTCCTTGAGCGCGTTCGCGGCCTTGCAGACCTCCTACAGCAGCTCGCCGTACGTGAACGTCTTCTTGTCCCCCGGCTCACCTTCCCAGTAGTAGGCGACGCGATCGCCCTTGCCCGCCTCGACATGGCGATCGAGGCAGTTGTAGGTCGCGTTGAGCTGACCGCCGACAAACCACTTGGCGAAGGGCGGCTGCCAGTCGAGCACGGTATCCCACGGCTTGAACCAGGTCAGCAGCTCCTTCGCCTGACCGGCCCAGAAGCCTTCGGGATCGCTGGCGGCGCGCTCGTAGATGGCCGGATCGTTGAAGTTCGCCTGCTTCGCGAACTCCGGTGGAGGCGGAAACGTCCGGTCCTCCGCGTAGAGCGCTTCAATCGTTGCCGCGCGGGTTTGTGCCTGATCAGCCATAGCTGCCTTTCCTCTCCAACTGCCGCGGATCACCTTCTCGGCGCCGGACAAGCCAACGTGCTGCTCCGCCGGCCGGGACACGGGGACAGGATCTCAACACGCATCGAATCGCAACGAGTATACCGGGACTCGCGAAGGCGAAAAACACCTCGCGCGCCATTGATCGCGCCACGACGCGAATCGCCGGGACGCAATCCCGGTGACGATACCCGAAATCGGACGATTGCCAAGGGCTTGGCCACCGTGGCGGCCGCCATTCGGGCATACTTGGCGCAGTGAGTTCGCGCGGCGCCATTCCAGGGTCGAAATGCGGCCGCCACGATTTTTCCGGGAAGGAGAACGAACAACGGATGGTCAACGTCCATGAAGGCGTCGGCTCGCTCGTCGTGCTGGCGTTCCTGCTCCTGGTGATCCTGAATTTGGTCACCCTCTTCACGAGGAAGTCGTTCGGCTTCCGGCGGATCGTCGCCTACATCGGGGCGGCGTTGCTGCTGATCCAGTACATCCTCGGCTTCGTCCTGCTCGGCAAGGACTACCACATCACGCCGGCGCACTACATCATTGCCTTGCTGGCGATCATCACCGTCGGACTCGAACACGGCTACGCCAACCAGCGGCCGACCGATCGGGACCGCGCGCTCATGCGGACGGTCGCCAACGTCGCGACCCTGATCCTCGTCGTGGTCGCCTACGCGATCGGCATGGCGAACGCCTGATCCGGCAATGCCACCTTCAGTTTCAGAAAAGATGAGCGCCAGCGGCGCACAGACAAGCAATACCACCCATGACGGCGCCTCCGTCGATGTCCTGATCGTCGGCGGGGGCGCCGCCGGGGGGGCGCTCGGCGCGATCCTGGCCGAACGCGGCTATGCTGTCGCGATTGTCGAGCGGACGGCCGCGTTCAAGGACCGCATCCGCGGCGAATATGTCCACCCGTGGGGCGTGCGCGAGCTGGTTTCCCTCGGGCTCCATGACGCCGTCATCGAGCGGGCCGGCGGGCTGGCGCTGCCCAGATGGACGCGCTATCACGACGCGGCACCGGACGATCCCTACACGTGGACGACCGATTTCCCGGGCAGTCCGGGCGGATTGTCCGTCTCCCACCCGCGCCTCCAGCAGACGCTGCTCGATCTCGCCGCCGGGCGCGGCGCGGCCGTCTACCGGCCCGCGGCCGTCGCCTTCGGCGGCACGCCGGCCGCGCCGGCAGTAACCGTCAGCGCCAATGGACACAACCACGTCCTGCGGCCCCGATTGCTGGTCGGCGTCGACGGGCAGCGCAGCGCGGTGCGGACATGGATTGGCGGGCACGCCCGGCGCGACCCGATCCACCACGCGATCGGCGGCGCGCTTTTCACCGGCGTCAGGTTGCCGCACGACTCCGCGCATCAGGCGTTCTTCGACGGCGGCTTTGCGATGGCCTTCCCGCAATCAGACGGCGCGACCCGCGTCTACTACGTCACCGATACCGACGAAGCCAATGAGCTGCGGCGGCAGCCGGATGCCAGGTTGCTGGTCGGGCGGATCGCGCAAGCCCTGCCAGCGGGGACGATGGCGGGCGCGGAGGGCATCGGGCCAGTCGGCTTCTTCCCGAACGCCGATCTCGTTACCGATCGACTCCACCGCGACAACGTCGTCCTGCTCGGCGACGCCGCCGGCGCCAACGACCCGAGCCTCGGACACGGTCTGTCGCTCGTCTTCCGCGATGTGCGCGAGCTACGCGATCTGCTGACCGACACCGATGATTGGTCCGGTCTCCCGGAGGAGTTCGCGCGCCGACGGGAGAGCTACTTCGGCATCTTGCGCGAACACGCCAAATGGCAAGGGCTCGTCGTGGCCGAGCGCGGCGAGGCGGCGGACGCCCGCCGGGCGCGGATCGCGCGAGCGCGGGAGATCGACCCGACCGCCGGCGGCTTCGCCGGTCTCTTCGCGACCGGACCGGATGGTCTCTCCGTCGATGAGGCCGCCCGGCGGCACTTCTTCGGCGAGGATTTGCCCGACGAGCCGTGACAACTCCGGCACAGAATCGTGAGTGCGTGCCGGAATTTCGGCAGCGTCGGGGATTGCGCCGCAGCGCCAACGTGTGATCGAAGCCTCGAAACATCGCGAAGGACCGCGAACGCACGTCCCAACCTCGTAAACCCGCAGAAGCGCGGGCGCGGTCTGTTCCGACAAGATCCGCAGAATGGCCCTGGTTTTCACCTACTGCGGGCGCCGCCAATTGCCCATCTGTCAGCCATGCCCCTTGCCAACGTGGCTCGACTCGGGCACTCTTTGGTAGAGTCTACATGGCGATTCCGGCGTCCTGCGCACCGGTGCGCGGTGTCGGACGGATTTACGGGGCAACCGGAGGGAATGAGGTCCGGCCTGGAACCGGGCTCACATCAGGGGAGAGAACTATGCGTCGCGCGCTTACCGTCACACTGACCGCGCTGATCGCGGTCATGGTGGGCGGCCCGCTTGGTGCGCCAGCGGCCATCGCGGCCAGCAGCAGTGTCGCGAGCTGGGTCACGGTGGGGTCCATCAAACCGGATATCGGCTGCAATGTCCCGGTCAGCGTCGAGGTCCGCAGCGACGGCGCGCCGGTGGCGGGCGCGGAGGTCGATATCCTGCTCACCTCGGACGACACCCAGCAGCTCATCAGCAGCGACCGCCAGGTGACGGGCAGCGATGGCATCGCCTACCTGACCATCAACACCAGCGGCGGCTGGGACGGCGCCAAGTCCTGGCTGGAGGTCGACGTCAACGGCGGCTATCTGGGCGGCCGGTCGATGTGGATCACCGCCGGCGGCGCCTGCGACGGCCAGTCGAGCGTGCTCGACCTGAGCGGCGACGTGCCGACCGTCAGCAACACGGTTGCCGATTCCTCGTCCTCCGGCAGCGCGTCTCAGGGTCAGGCCAGCGGCCAGCACATCATCCCGGGCGTCGGCACCTACGTGCAGCAGCGCAACCTGAGCTGCGAGTACGCAGCGCTGACGATCGCGACCGGCGCGCTGGGCAACCAGATCTCCGAATACAACTTCGACAACATCGTCGGCTGGTCAGCCAACCCGCACTGGGGCTACCGCGGCAACATCACCGGCTGGTGGGGTGGCACGGATGACTACGGCGTCTACGCCGAGGCGCTGGTGCCGGCGCTGGCCGACTACGGCTTCAACGGTCGGGTCTTCTACGGCCAGGGCGACGCCACGCCGCTGAAGAACGCGATCGACGCCGGCACGCCGACGCTCGTCTGGCTGGGCATGTGGGGTCCGACCGGGTTCTACGACTGGACCTCGGACGGCACGCGCTTCCTGCTGGTGCCCGGCGATCACGTCATGGTCGCCTACGGCTACGACGACGGCGGCATCTACCTGTCGGACCCGGCGCACGGCGAGTACCGCTACTACGACTGGGGCACCTTCATGTGGATGTGGAACGCGCTGGACGGCATGTCCCTCGCGGTCTCCTGGGCCTAGCGGCGGGATCATCCACCGAACGAGCGGCCATCGAAGCGCGGAGGGCGGCAATGCCCCCCGCGCTTTGCGTCCACGACAGCTCACGCCCGTTTGGCGATAATGCATCCGCAGGCATGTTCTGGCGCCAGGGGCAGGGAGGAAACGAGTGACTGATGCGCGCGCGGTGGGTCTGGTCTTCGACGATCGCTACCTGACCCACAACACCGGTGAATACCTGATCGGCTACCGGACGCATTATCCCTTCGCCGACCCGATCCCCCACCCGTCGAGCCCGGCGATCGCCGGCCGCGCCAAGCACCTGATGGACCTCTACGGGATCAGCGACGCGATGACGCGCATCACGCCCTGCGCCGCGGATGACGAGGCGCTGTTGCGCAGCCACACGCGACGCTACCTCGATCATGTCCATGAATGTGATGCCGTCGGCGGCGACACCGGCATCGGGGCGCCGATCGGGCGCGGCGGCGAGCGGATTGCCCGCCTCAGCGCCGGCGGCGTGATGGCCGCGGTGGACGCCGTGATGACGGGTGAAATGAACACCGCCTACGCGCTGGTGCGGCCGCCGGGTCATCACGCCGAGGCGGATCGCGGCCGCGGCTTCTGCGTCTACGCGAATGTTGCGGTCGCCGCGCGGCGCGCGCAGGCGCGCCATGGCGTCGAGCGCATCGCCGTCGTCGATTGGGACGTCCACCACGGCAACGGCACCCAGGACGCCTTCTACGACGACCCGTCGGTCCTCTTCATCTCGCTGCACCAGGAGCAGCTCTTCCCCGTCGATTCCGGCATGCTGGACGAGACCGGCGCCGGCAAGGGCGAGGGCTTCAACCTCAACATCCCGCTGCCCGCCGGAACCGGCAACGCCGGGTATCTGGCCGCGCTCGACCGCGTCGTCATCCCGGTGCTGCGCCAGTACAAGCCGGACCTGCTGATCATCTCGGCGGGTCAGGATGCGAGCGTCTTCGATCCGCTCGGCCGCATGTCGGTGACGACCCGCGGTTACCGGCAGATGACGGAACGGCTGCTGTCGGTCGCCGACGATGTCGCCGAGGGCCGTCTCGTCGTCGCCCAGGAGGGCGGCTACAGCGAGACCTACGCTCCCTATTGCTCGGCGGCGATCGCCGAAGCGCTCTGCCCGGGGCACGACGGCATCACGCCGGTCGAAGAGCCCTACGGCGAACGCGCCGAGATCATCCGCCCATCGCGCGAGGTCGGTCTGGACACCGAGCGAGCATTGGATGAGGCGCTGGCGAACGCCAGGCGCTACTGGCAGATCTAGCATCAATGCGTCCAGCTTTCACCGCCGAATACGGTGCGTAGCTCCGGGTCTCGTGTCCGATAATCCCGTCGACTGCATGAGGGGTCAGGTGGCGACCCGAATCCGGTACAGGAGCCCGGCGTCATCGTCGGAGACGATGAGACTCCCGTCCGGAGCAACCACCACCCCCGCCGGACGGCCCCAGCGCGAACCGCTGGCGTCCTGCCAGCCGGTGATGAAGTCGCGCGCGCCGGTGGGATTGCCATCCTTGAACTCGATCAGCAACAGCTTCGGGGCGGCCGGCGGCTGCCGGTTCCAGGAGCCGTGTTGGGCGACGACCAGATCACCGTTCAGTTCCGAGGGGATGCCGTTCCCGGTCAGGAACGCCAGACCGAGCGGCGCGGAGTGGGCCTGAATGCCGATCGTCGGCGGCGTGACGTTGCCACAGTCGGCCCCGGACTCCTGCGGCTTCGCATCCGGTGGCAGGCAGTTCGGCCAGCCGTAGTTGGCCCCGGCCGTGATGACTGTCACCAGATCGGGCGGGATTTCGTTCCCCTGGTTGTCCCGCTCGTTCACCGTTGCCCAGAGGCGATCGGTCTCCGGCTGGAAGGCGAGGCCGACCGGATTGCGCAGGCCGGTGGCGATGGTCTGCAGATCGCTGCCATCCGGATTGGCCCGGGAGACTGCCGCCCGGATCGGGTTGTCCTCCTGACAGATGTTGCAGGATGAGCCGACCGCCAGGTAGAGCATTCCGTCCGGCCCGAAGGCGACGGTGCGGGTGCTGTGGCCACCGGTCGGCAGGTTGGGGATGACGACCTCCGCCTCGCCGACCGGCCCGGCCGGGTCATAGCGGTAGCGGGTGATCTGCTGCGTCTCACCGACGTAGAGGTACTGTTGGCCACCGTCTGTGAAGAATACGACGCTGGACGGCAGATTCAGCCCGGCGATGAGCTGCTCCGGCTGCCCGAGGTTGCCGTCGGCATAAGGGTACCGGTAGATGACGCCGTCCTGCTGCGCGGCGACGATCAGGTTGCCGGCGCCATCGAAGGTCATGAAGCGTGGACCACCGATATTGGCCCCAACGACCGAGATGGCGGTGTCGGGAGGCGCCATGAGGGTGCGGCCGGTGATGCCGAAACCGTTTGGATCGGCCACCGTGACCGGAACCAGATCGGGATTCGTCGTCTCCGCGTCATTGACGATAAGCGCGGAACGCGCCGGCGCGGCGGCCCCGGCGTGGCCGAGGGCGAACGGCGCGCCGCCCGAGATCAGGAGCGCCAGGATCATGACGAACCGCGTCAGCCGGCGAACGAGATGAGTTCCGGGAGACATGCTCGATTCCCTCCGTGGCCCTGTGGCTGAGGTCCGGCGGGCTTTCCTCCGGCGCCGCTTTGCCGAGGCGCTCACACCGCGGGTCGCTGATTGTACTCCTCGTCCGTCACATGGTCGCCCCAGGTCGAGCTGGTGCCCTGTTCGTCGGTCTGGAGCATCGCCAGGTGGGTCATGAAACGGTCTGGCGCGGCGCCGTGCCAGTGTTCCTCGCCGGGCTCGAAGAAGACGCGGTCGCCGGGCCGGATTTCCTCGACCGGCCCGCCGCGCCGCTGACAGCGTCCGGCGCCTTCCGTGACCCAGATCGTCTGCCCATTGGGATGCGTGTGCCAGGCCGTGCGGGCGCCCGGTGTGAAATGGACGCTGCTCGCGCTCACATGCGACGAACCTGAGGGCGCTGCGACAGGATCGACATAGACGTTCCCGGTGAACCAGTCGCCCGGTCCCGTCATCGTCTCTGTCGCATTCCTCGTCACCTTCATGTCTGCTCCTTTCGTCTCAACGTGCGTCAGCGAAATGCCCCACCACCTCGTCGGCCAGCCGGGCAACGATCCCGTCGGGGTAGGGATGGGTGAGCGTCAGGACAAGGTGGGTTGCGCCGGCCTCGACGAAGGGCCGGAGGGCCGTGACGGTGGCCCCGAGATCGTCGTAGTTGACGCGCCCCTGCACCGACAGCTCGATCTCCTTCGGATCGCGGCCGACGGCGGCGCAATGCTCGTGCAAGACGTTCACCTTGTGCTGGAAGGCCTCCACATCGCTGCCAACCCAATTCCACACATCGGCGTAGCGCGCCACGACCCGCAACGTCAATTGTTCCCCACCGCCGCCGATGACAAAGGGTGGATACGGCTTTTGCACCGGCTTCGGCTCGCAGCGCGCGTCGGTGAGCTGGTAGTAGCGCCCGTGAAAGGTCGTCAAATGCTGGGTGAAGAGCTGCCGGATGACCTCGCAGGCTTCGCCGAGCCGCCTGATCCGTGCACCGGGCTGGTAGAGCGGGATCCCCATGCTCTCGTGCTCGTAGACGTTCCAGCCCGCGCCGATGCCGAAATCGAGCCGGCCGTTGGAGATCACGTCCACCGTGGCAGCTTCATGGGCGAGGATGGCCGGGTGCCGGTAGGTATTGCCCGTGACCATCAGGCCAATTCGCAGGCGGGAGGTCTGCGCTGCCAGCGCCGAGAGCAGGGTCCACCCCTCGAAGCACGGCCCGTCCAAATCGCCCTGGATCGGGGCGAAATGGTCGAAGAGCCAGGCGTGCTCGAAGACCGGCGTCTGGTCGGCCTCCTGCCAGACCGTGCGCATCGCCTCGTAGGTCGTGTGTTGCGGGGCCGTCTTGATCCCCCATCGTAGGCTGGCCAACGTTCATTCTCCTTTGCGGGCTAGAACTGGATCGGACGGATGCTCCATCGTAGCGTTGCCGTTCGCTCAGCGATTGGTCAGCCGCTCCAGGCTGTCGGGATACCGGGCGCCCTGAACGAGGATTGTGGACGCGGTGGCATCGACCTCGCGCAGATCGTCCGGCGTCAGCTCGATATCGACGGCGCCGATGTTCTCCGCCAGGCGCTCCAGCCGCCGCGTGCCGGGGATGGGCACGATCCACGGCTTTTGGGCCAGGAGCCACGTCAGCGCGATCTGCGCGGGCGTCGCGCCCTTCCGTTGGGCGATCCTGCCGAGCAGATCGACGAGTGCCTGGTTCGCCTTACGCGCCTCCGGCGTGAAGCGCGGAATCGTCGTGCGGATGTCGTTGTCGGCGAAGACCGCCGTCTCGTCGATCTTGCCAGTCAGGAAGCCCTTGCCGAGGGGGCTGTAGGGGACGAAGCCGATCCCGAGCTCGTCGCAGGTCGGCAAGACCTCTTCTTCGGGCCGGCGCCACCAGAGTGAGTATTCGCTCTGCACGGCCGTGACCGGCTGCACCGCGTGGGCGCGGCGGATCGTCGCCGCCGCGGCTTCGGACAGGCCGAAGTGCTTGATCTTGCCCTCGGCGATCAGGTCCTTGACCGCGCCGGCCACCTCTTCGATCGGCACATCCGGATCGACCCGGTGCTGGTAGTAGAGGGCAATCGTCTCGACGCCGAGTCGTCGGAGCGAGCCTTCGACCGCCTGCTTGATGTGTTCGGGCCGGCTGTCCAGGCCGGTCTGCTTGCCCTCGGCGTCGAACGCGAAGCCGAACTTGGTCGCGATCACCACCCGGTCCCGCATCGGAGCCAACGCCTCGCCCACCAGCTCCTCGTTCACGAACGGGCCGTAGACCTCGGCCGTATCAAAGAACGTGACACCACGTTCGACCGCCGCACGGATGAAGCCGATCATCTCCTGCCGGTTACCCGGCGGCGGACCGTAGCTCTGGCTCATCCCCATGCAGCCGAGTCCGATCGCCGAAACGTCAAGATTCTTTCCAAGTGTGCGCGTTTGCATATCGAGGTCACCCTTCTCGGTATCTTGGGGCCAGACCAAGCCCTTGATCGCGCGGGGCTCGGGGATGCGTCGGAAGGCGCCGGGCTGGCCGGAGATCATTGGGCGGTATAGCCGCCATCCACAGGAAGCGCGACCCCGAGCACGAAGCTGGCGCCCGGACTGCAGAGCCAGAGCACGACCGCCGCCATCTCCTCCGCCCGTCCGAGACGGCCAATCGGCTGGTTCGCTACAGCCTCCGCGACGTCGAGCTCCCCCTTGGCGATCATATCAGCGACCATCGGCGTCTCGATCGTCCCGGGGCAGATCGCATTGATGCGGACACCCCGCGGGGCGTATTCCAGCGCCGCGCTCTTCGTGAGACCGATCACGCCGTGCTTGGAGGCGTGGTAGGCAGCGCGGCCAGGCAAGCCGACGAGCCCGCCCAAAGAGGAACAGTTGACGATGGCGCCGCTGCCTTGCGCGCGCATCTGCCGCAGCTCGTGCTTCATGCAGGCCCAGACGCCGCGCAGGTTGATGGCGTTCACTCGATCGAAGCTGTCGGCCGGCTCGTCGGCCGCGTCACTTGGCGGGACCATGATCCCGGCGTTGTTGAACGCCACGTCGAGCCGACCGAAGGTCGCAACCGTGCGCTCGACCATGGCGGCGACCTGGCCCTCGTCGGACACGTCGCAGGTGACGGCGAGCGCCTGATGGCCAGCGGCGGTCAGACTGTCAGCGGCGGTGCGGAGCGCTGCTTCGTTGACGTCGGCGAGCACGACGGCCGCGCCCGCCGCGGCGAAGGCCTGTGCGGTGGCGAGTCCCATACCGGAGCCGGCGCCAGTGACGAGGGCGACCTGCCCGCTGAAGTTGTACGTAGGATTCATGGGAACTCAACCGCCACTGCCAGTGATCTCCGTTTCCAGTCGTCGAGCGTGTTCGCGGGCGATGCGTACCTGGCGACCAGCAGCTCGCGTGCTCGCTCATCCTCGGCCGTGCCGGCCTGGAGGATCCGCGCCGTGCCGGCCCGCGTCTCGCCGCCCAGCTCGACCGTCACCTGCGGGTTCGCCTGGAGATTGCGCACCCAGTCGGACCGATCGCGACCGCCCGAAAGCAGGTACATGCGTCCGCCTTCGGGGGCGAACCAGATCTCGATGCGATGCGGCCGACCCGTCCGGCGCCCGATCGTGGTCAGATACGCATACGGCTCGCTGCCCGAGCGCGCCAGCCACTGCTGCACACCGCTCGTTGCGTCGATCATTGTTCACATCTCCTGCATGGGATCCGACACCGCTGAGGATGGTTCCTCGCATGCTGAATCTCCTTGTCTGGTTCACCCTTCTCGCCGATAGTCGGCACGCGATGTGCTGGGCGCCTCGAAAGACCCGCTTGGCGACGGCCATTTCGGACATCGCCTTGGGCCTGCCAATGCTCTACCTCCAGCTTCGCGAGTTCTCCCCTTGGCGTTATGTCGTCACCTCATCGACGGCTCGCAGTCCATTGAGGGCGCGGGGATAGCCGATCAACGGAATGAGTTGGGTCAGGACATCAATCAGCCGCGCGCGGTCATTGTCCACGTTGAGATTCGCGGCGACATGGCCCTTGACCTGCGCGTCACACCCACCGAGCGCCACGAGGAAGCTGAGCGTGATGAGCTCGCGTGTGGCGAGGTCGATGCCGGAGCGGGTCAAATAGTCGCCGAAGCAATTTGCCGACAGGAAACGCTGGATGTGCTGCTGATCGGCGGACGCTGAGGCGTAAAGCTGCTCGATGCGGTCGTCTCCGACGATCTGCTTCTGAACCGCCAGACCCTTCTCCCCGCGGTTCTCGGGCGTGGTCGTGGACTGGCTCGGCAAGGGCAATGCGACCTCTCGCTCGGTGAACACTTCGTTCGTGGCATGGATGAAATCGAATACCTTGCCCATGCCCACATACGGCACCGCCTGATACACGATCTCCTTGATCTCCACCGGTGTTACCCCGACGGTGAGCGCCGCGCCGACCATGACGCGGTACTCGCGCAGCGCCCGCGAGGCGATCAACGACGCAAGCTGGACCATCAACCGGGTCCGAGCATCCAGTTTGGTGTCACGAAGCACTTCGTCGAACGCGAAATTATCGAAAACCTCGATGAGCTCAGGATCGGTCACGGCCAGCGTGGAGACATCGCCAGGGAACAGTTCGTCATGATTCCTGCGCGCTCGCGCATTCGGTGCCATT
>JAICKJ010000308.1 GCA_025928015.1 Thermomicrobiales bacterium | reverse complement strand
GCGACCTCGACCGGGTGGCGGGCGTAGAACGCCAGCGGCAGGTGGCAGGCGAGCGCGTCAGCCGAGCCCGGCAAGCCGGTGCTCCAGCAGCTCGATCTGCTCAGTGGCGCGGGCGAGCCGCTCGCGCTGGACGTTGACGACCTTCTCCGGCGCGCGGGAGACGAACGCCTGGTTCGAAAGCTGCTTCGAGGCGCGGCCCTGCTCCTGGCGCGCCTCCTCCAGCTCGCGCACCAGCCGCTGACGCTCGGCGTCGAGATCGACCATGTCGGCGAGCGGCAGCGTCGCCGAGACGGCGCCGGCGACGACGGTGAGCGCCCGTTCGGACGGCGGTTCCGGCTCGGCCGCGATCGTGAGCTGATCGTCGGCGATGCGGGCGAGAAAGGCGAGTTCTGCGCGTGACGCCTCGAAGGCCGCGACATGGTCGCCAGCGGCGATGCGGGCCGATATCCAGCGGGCGGGCTCGACGCCAGCTTCCGCGCGGGCATTGCGGATATTCCGGATCATCTCCATCACCAGACCGAACTCGTTCTCCGCGACCAGATCTCGCTCGCCGGCGACCGGCCAGGGCGCGATCATCACACTCGGCCCGTCGTGCGGCAGTTGCTGCCAGAGGGCTTCAGTGATGAAGGGCATGAACGGGTGGAGGAGGCGGACGCTGCGCTCCAGCGTGTAGGCGAGCACCTGGGCGACCGTCTGCCGCGCGGCCGTCGTGCCATTCAACCGGACCTTCGACGCCTCGATGTACCAGTCGCACAGCTCCGACCAGATGAAGTCGTTGATCTGCCGACCGGCCTCGCCGAAGAGGTAACTCTCCAGCAGGCTCGTCACCGTCGCGGTCACGTCCTCCATCCGGCTCAAGATCCAGCGATCGACCAGCTCCAGGTTTTCGGTCGGGCGGGCCGGGCCGTCGGGTGCCAGCGCGATCTCGGCGTCCCTGATCGAGCGGAGCGCGAATCGGGTCGCGTTCCAGAGTTTGTTGCCGAAGTTGCGGCTCGCCTCGACTTTCTGGATGCTCAGCTTGCTGTCGTTGCCCGGCGATGCCTGGGTGACAAGCGTATAGCGCAGGGCGTCGGCGCCGTACTCGGCCGTCACGATCGTGGGATCGATGACGTTGCCCTTCGTCTTGCTCATCTTGGCGCCTTCGATGTCACGCACGATGCCATGCAGGTAAACCGTGTGGAACGGCACCTCGCCCATCATCTCGATGCCGAAGAAGACCATGCGGGCGACCCAAAGGAAAAGGATCTCATAGCCGGTCTCCATCACCGAGCCGGGGTAGAAGCGCTTCAGGTCCTCCGTCTGCTCGGGCCAGCCGAGGGTCGAGAACGGCCAGAGACCGGAGCTGAACCAGGTGTCGAGCACGTCCGGGTCCTGGACGACCGGGCCGCCGCACTCGGGGCACTCGGTCACTGACTCCTCGGTCGAGGCGAAGACATGGTCGCACTGCTGGCAGTACCAGATCGGGATACGGTGGCCCCACCATTGCTGGCGCGAGATCGTCCAGTCGTGGATGTTTTCCAGCCAGTTGCGGTAGACGCCCTTGTAGCCGGCCGGGATGAAGGTCAGGCGGCCATCCTCGGCCGCTGCCAGGGCGGGCCTGGCCAGCGGCTGCATGTCGACGAACCACTGCTCGCTGATGAGCGGCTCGATGATCGTGCCGCAGCGGTCGCAGTGGCCGACCGAGTGGGTGTATGGCTCGCTTTTGACGAGCGCGCCGTCCTGATCGAGGCGCGCGACGACCGCCTTGCGCCCCTCGGCGATCGTGAGACCGGCGAAGTCGCCGGCGTTCTCATTCAGACGGCCTTCGAGCGTCATGATGTTGATCGACGGCAGACCGGTCCGCTGCGCGATCTCGAAGTCGTTCGGGTCGTGCGCCGGGGTCACCTTGACCGCGCCGGTGCCGAAGCCCATCTCGACGTGCTCATCGGCGACGATCGGGATCTCGCGGCCGACGACCGGCAGTCGCACCGTCTTGCCGACGAGGCGCTTGTACCGCTCGTCGTTCGGGTTCACCGCGACGCCGGTATCGCCGAGCATCGTCTCCGGCCGGGTTGTCGCGACGACGATCGTCTCGTCGCTACCGACAACGGGATAGGCGATGTGCCAGAGCGAGCCGGCCTCGTCCCTGTACTTGACCTCGAGATCGGAGAGGGCCGTGTGGCAGCGCGGGCACCAGGAGATGATCCGCTCGCCGCGATAGATGAGGCCCTTGTCGTAGAGGTGCTTGAAGACGTAGCGAACCGCCTTCGCCGGACCGGGGTCCATCGTGAAGGTGAAGCGGGTCCAGTCACAGGACGCGCCGAGGGTTTGCATCTGCTGGCGGATGCGCGGCCGGTACTCGTCCATGTACTGCCAGACGCGCTCCAGGAACTTCTCGCGGCCGAGGTCGTGTCGGGTCAACCCCTCCCTGGCCAGGTTCTTCTCGACCACCCATTGCCCGGCGATGCCGGCGTGATCGGCGCCGGGCAGCCAGAGCGTCGGCTGGCCGAGCATCCGGTGCCAGCGGGTCATGATGTCTTCGAGCGCGACGAAGAGCGCGTGGCCCACGTGGAGCTCGCCGGTCACGTTGGGCGGGGGCATGATGATGACGAACGGGTCTTTCCCGTTCGGCGGACCGGGCTGGAAGTACCCCTGCTGGTCCCACCAGTCGTAGACACCCGCCTCGATCTCGCGCGGGTCGTAGGCCTTGGCCAGCTCGCCCGCGGGCTCGAAGCGCCGCCGCTCTTCCGTCGTTTGCGTCATCGCCGTCTCTCCAGATCAACAAAAAACCGCCCCGGCATCTGCCAGGACGGGGAAACCCGCGGTACCACCTCGCTTCGGCGCGAGGCGCGCAACCTCTCACCGCACTCGGGCGCAATAACGGGCGCGACCGACCGGGGCTTGCTGCTGGCTCACCCCGATGCCTCCCGGGCGACGTTCGGTGGCTCCTGACCACCGGGGCTTCCAGTCGCTGGCCCCGGCTCCCTGCGGCGGACTACCACCTACTCCTCCCGCTCACCGGCGGATCTTCTGGCAAAAAGTCTTGCATGACGGCCGCATTCTGTCAACTTCAACGCCACGCTTGGCGCTTGTGCATCGATGGCGAGAAGCAGGACAGAATTCGCCCGCAATGCACGGGAGAATCTCGGTGAAACGAACCGCGAGAGGGTGTACGTGCAGGTGAAAGCGTGGTACACTTTCAAGTCGATCGTTTGTTCGACTCCGTGCCACGACTGTCACAATTCAAGGAATCTTTCATGCCGCCAAGCCACGAGATGATCCGTATCCGCGGCGCCAGGGAACACAACCTCAAGAATATCGATGTCGATCTTCCCCGCAACCAGTTCGTCGTTCTGACCGGCCTCTCCGGCTCCGGGAAGTCGTCGCTGGCCTTCGACACGATCTTCGCCGAGGGGCAGCGCCGGTACGTCGAATCGCTCTCCGCCTACGCCCGGCAATTTCTCGGGCAAATGGAGAAGCCGGATATCGACCACATCGAAGGGCTCTCGCCGGCCATCTCCATTGACCAGAAGGGCACAAGCCGCAACCCACGCTCGACGGTCGGCACGGTGACGGAGATCTTCGACTATCTCCGACTGCTCTTCGCGCGCATCGGCCAGCCGCACTGCCCCAACGACGGCACGCTGATCACGCACCAGTCGGTCCAGCAGATGGCCGACATCATCCTCTCGCAGCCGGACGGCACCCGGCTGATGATCCTCGCGCCGGTGATCCGGGACCGCAAGGGCGAGCACCAGGCCGTGCTGGAGGAGATGCGCCGGCAGGGCTTCGTCCGCGTGCGGCTCGACGGCGAGATCCGCGACCTGGATGAGGAGTTCAAACTTGCCAAGTACAAGAAGCACACGATCGAAGCGGTCGTTGACCGGCTGGTGATCCGACATGAGGAAGGCGACTCGGTCGAGAACCACCCGGATCGCGTCCGGCTGATCGACTCGCTCGAGGTCGCGCTGCGGATCGCCGAGGGCATCGTCCACGTCCAGATCGTCGACGGCGAGGAGCTGACCTTCTCGGAGAAGTTCGCCTGTCCGGTCTGCGGCTTCAGCATCAGCGAGATCGAGCCGCGCAACTTCTCGTTCAACTCGCCCCACGGCGCCTGCCCGGAGTGTACCGGCATCGGCACGACGATGGAGTTCGACCCGGAGCTGGTGCTGCCGAACCGGAACCTGACGATCGCCCAGGGGGCGATCGTGCCGTGGATGCGAAACGGCATGGATAGCGCCGCCTGGTACTCGGCGATGCTCCAGGCGGTGGCCGACAAGTACCACTTCTCGCTTCATACGCCGGTCAAGGACCTCTCGCCGGAGGCGATCAGCACGTTGCTCT
>JAICKJ010000315.1 GCA_025928015.1 Thermomicrobiales bacterium | reverse complement strand
GGATAGATGCGCGTGGTCCCACGCGACGCAGTGTGTGAGGCTACGGCGGCGTTGCGCCAGCGTCGACCCGTCGCCGCCGTTCGTGCTTCATCGCGCTGATGATGGCGCTGGCTTCGCGGAGCTCGGTGAAGGCGATGCCCAGCGTGAGGAAGAGGAAGAGGCGCGAGCCGAGCGCCCAGGAAATGGCCAGGCCGAGCAACGTCAGCCCGAACAGGACGTGCTGCCAGCCTTTGAGGCGCTCCACCAACGCGGTCCGGCGCCGGAGTAGCCCGTGTGTTCCGGCCAGGCCATTGTAGAAAACGACCAGACCGGCGAGACCAATGATCACGCCGGTACCGGCGCGCCACGGCTGGGTAAAGAGAACGGCGAACACGTCCATGACCAGACCCTCCTTACCGCGTCCGGTGTCTTATCCGGCGCGCGGTGCTGTGGTCCAATCGTGGCGTGTGACAGATTTGGCGGCAATTCCCTCGGAGGTAATGGACGGAGTTACGTGTTGCGGGCGCTCTCGGCTTCCTCCAGCCGCGTGAAGTGGTCGATCGTCTCCTGCCGCAGCGCCTTCAGCCCGGCGCTCTCGACGACCGGGTACTGCGCGTCCGCGATCAGCGCCGTCCATGGCGACGGCAGCGCGTGGAGCGCGTCCTCCGCGTTCTGACGAATCTCCGGCAGCGGCGGGAGCTTCGCGACGAACGTGCCGTCCTCGACAACCGGTTCGAGCAGCGGCCGGGCGCCGGCGGGCGCTGGCTCGTCGTCGAGCTGCAAGATGTCGTGGTCGAAGCGGTCGGCCCGGTAGACCGCCTTGCGGCCCGGCGTCGTCGATTTCGTCCCGGCCAGCTTGATCCGCGCTGCGAAGCCGTCGCCCTCGTACCAGACGAGCTTGTAGACCGCGCCGATGACCCCGCCAACCGTGCCGCTGGCGGCCGAGCCGAGTCCGACGCCGAGGTTGCCGCCGACGCCGAAGCCATCGACCGGCGCGCCTTCGGCCAGCAGGTCCGTGATCCGGAACTCGTCGAGGTCGCCGCTGACAAGGACTTTGACCGCCGACATGCCGGCCTCGTCGAGCATCGCCCGGCACATCTTGCTGTCGGCGGCGAGGTCGCCGCTGTCGAGCCGGACCGCGACCAGCGCGTGCCCGAGCCGTTCCTGGCTCTCCTGGCCGACGCGGATCGCCGTCTCCAGCGCCGCCTTCACGTCATACGTATCGAGCAGCAAGCTGTAGGCGGGCATCGCCTCGGCGACAGCCCGGAACGCCGCCTCCTCGGTCGGAAAGGCCTGGACGAGCGCGTGCGGGATCGTGCCGGCCGAGGGCAGGTTGTACTGCATCGCCGCGGCGACGAACGAGGTGCTGTCGCAGCCGCCGATGTACGACGAGCGGGCGGCGATGAAGGCATTATGTGCGCGCCGGAAGGAGAAGTCGGAGAGCGAGCGGCCATCAGCGGCGAGGAAGAGTCGCGCCGCCTTTGTCGCGATCAGCGTCGAGATGCCGACCGTGCGGAGCAACCCGGATTCGAGGATCAGCGCTTCCATGAAGGGCGCCGTGACGCGCAGCAGCGGCTCGTTCGGGAAGGCGATCGTGCCTTCGGGCATCGCCAGGATCTCGCCGGTGAAGCGCAGATTGGCGAGGACGTCGAGGAATTCCGGCTCGTAGTGCTTCAGCCGCCGGATGTAGGAGATTTGCTCGTCGGTGTAGCGGAAGTCGGCCAGGTACTCCAGCGTCGGCTCCAGCCCGGCGACCAGCATGAACGCGCCGCCGAAGGGCGCCTTGCGGGTGTAGAGGTCGAAGGTCGCCTGCCCGTTCTGTCCCGACTTCCAGGCGATGTACGCGGCGTCGATGTGGTAGAGGTCCGTGTAGAGCGCGGTTGAGCGCTCGGAGAGGATCGCGCGTTCCTGGTTCTGCGCGTCCGGGTCGGGGAGCAGGCCGCTGAGGTCAACCGACATGCACTGGTCCTGTGGCGTACGCCCGGACTTCGCGCCGGGCCCGGCGAGTCATCGTGGGCCTAAAGATACAACGAGGGACGACATTTCTCTCGGCAGGGGCACACGCCAGCGATCTGGGACTGGTTGGAGAAGGGCCGAGACTCAGCGTGAACGGCTATCGACGCGTGAATGTCAGGTGTGTGACGCCGCTCGGTGATGAGACTGCCTCGATGTCGTAGCGAGACTCGATGCCTTCCAGGCCATCCCACAGGCGGACGCCGCGGCCGAGCAGGATCGGCACCTGCACGAGGTGAGCGACGTCGATGAGGCCGGCGGCGAGGAAGTCGCGTACCGTCGTCGGGCCGCCTCCTATGCGCACGTCGAGGCCGCCGGCCGCCTGGCTGGCAAGGTTGAGCGCCTCTTCCGGGCTGGCATCGACGAAGTGGAACACGGTGCCGCCCTCCATCTCGATCGACGGGCGCGGGTGGTGGGTGAGCACGAAGACCGGCGTGTGGAATGGCGGGTTTGGTCCCCACCAGCCGCGCCACTCCTCGTCGGTGCCAACGCCGGTCCACGGACCGCCCTGCGGCGGGCCGAACTTTCCCCGGCCCATGATCTCGGCGCCGATGCCGAGGTTGTACAGCTCGCCGAAGGCGTTGTCGACACCCCTGCTGCCACCTGGCTCGCCGGCCATCGAGCGCCAGAATCCGGTGGCGAACATCCACTCGTGCAGACGCTCACCGGCATGCCCGAACGGGGCGTCGAGGGTGAGGCCGTCGCCGGTGCCGAACCCATCGAAGGAGATCGAGAAGTTGTGCACGTGAACGCGGGACATGATACCTCCCATACGCAGAGTAGTTGCAACGTGCAACTGCGCTGCCGTGTGATAGCGGAAGCAGTTGCAGAGCGCAAGCACTTGAGGCGGCCGTTGGAAACATGGCCCAGGGAGCTGGACGTCACGTCAGTGACTTGACGATCCGGATGCCGTTCATCGCCATGTGGTAGAGGAAGACATTGTGGAAGTAGTCGCCGGGATGCGGGAAGCCGCCTTCCTTCGCCGCCTCCAGCGGGATGTCGAATGTGTCGACCACGTTCATCGGCACGACGACGTCGTAACCGGTGAGCCCCTTGGCGTTCGCCCGCATCCGCAGATGCATCGCGAGCTGGTAGACGCAGAGGTCGGTGCAGTTTCCGGCCACGATCGCCAGCTGGATCTCCGGGTGCTCGTCCAGCCAGGCGTCGAACCCGGTCTCGATCGCCGGGTTGAGCGAGTTCTTCTCGATGATCGTGAAGTGCTCGGCGAAGGGCAACCGCGCCAGCTCCGGGATGATCTGGGCCTCGATGGTCCCGCGGACGCAGTGCGGTGGCCAGGAGCGGAACTCCGGATTATCCGGCGTGTGAGTGTCGTGGGGCAGGACGAAGTCGCGGATGCCGTAGTCCCAGCAGCGCTGGAAGAGCTGCGCGATCATCTCGCTGAGATTATCCACGCGCTCGGACGCGAGTGGCCCCTGGTCGCAGAAGCCGATGGTCATGTCCGTGCAGAAGACGGCGCCGATGGCGGGGTCGCGAACGATCTCGTCGAGCCGTTCGTCCGCCAGCGTCTCGAGCCAGTTGGTGATGAAGGCCGGTGTTTCGACGGTGGTGGCTTTGGCGGGCATGGTATCCCTCCTCCCGAGTCCCGGCGGCGCGCGCCGGCGTTCGCCAGGCGCGTTGCGGGCCGCGCATAATAGAGACCCGGCGACTCCGCACCGCGATGCCGGGCACGAACCTTGATGATAGTGCGAAACCGGCGAAGGACAACGACCTCGTGATCCCGATCATCGGCGCTCGTGACTATATCGATCAGCGTGGCTTCCTCATTCACGAGTGTCCGCATTGTCAGCGGCCGTCGATCTTCGCCGTCTACGACACCCGCCGCAAGCTGACGCTCTATTTCATCCCGACCCTGCCGGTCCGGAGCCAGCAGGTGATGGAGTGCATGGTCTGCCACGGCCGCTGGGGCATCCCGGCGGACGAGCGCGCCGCCGTCCTGGACCAGCTCGTCTCGCAGGAAGAGATCTCCGCCCGGATGCGCGAGATGTATCAGGCGCGGCTGCCGAGCCCCCAGCCCTTCGGCGGCCAGCGGACGCTCTACCAGGTGATGCAGGTCGATCCGCTGGCCGAGCCGGAGGTGATCGACGCCGCGTTCAAGCGCCTGGCGCTCAAATACCACCCCGACACGTCCACCTCGCCCGATGCGACGGCCCGCATGCGCGAGCTGCTGGAGGCGAAGAAGATCCTCTCCGAT
>JAICKJ010000314.1 GCA_025928015.1 Thermomicrobiales bacterium | reverse complement strand
CTTCGTCGGCACCGGGCTCGTCGGTCTCCCCGTGGCGGTCCGCCCCACGACCACGGACGGCGTCTTCGCCATCCGCTTTTGTGCCCAGCAGATCGGGCTGATCGATCTGCATGACCCGTCGTGAATGTGTGACCCATGTCTCCGTACACCCGTGACCCATGTTCCCGGTCTGCACACAAACGGGAAGCATCCCCCGGCGAAGCCGGTCCGCGCAGCGGACGACGCCCTGTCGGGGAGATCCCTTCGACACGCTCAGGACAAGGCTTCGACGGCGCTCACCATGACGACGAGGAAAGCGCGTCGCGCGGAGGTGCTTCCCTTCGGTCGGCATGACGGCGGGGCGGATGTGCCGACGCGAAACGAGTCCTTTGTGTGGCCGACGCCTGTAGCGCGCCACTGCGTTGCCCGCTGCAGACCTTACGTCAGATCTCCTGCCAGGCGAGCTCTTCCTCCTGGGTCAGCAAGTCGCGGAGCTCGTCCGGGGTCGTGACCGGCGGTTTGCAGGTGAAATGCTCGCAGAGGTAGGCGGCCGGGCCACCCTTGACCAGCGGCCGGTATTCCAGGAAGGGGAAGCGCGCGGGGAGGTCGGGCAGGCCGGGGTCGGACGCGCCGACGATCATCGCCGGCGTGTAGGTGTGGTAGAGCACGCCGGTCAGCTTTCGGAACGCGGGATCGGACGTCTTGCCGGCGAAGACCAGCTCCTGCAGCGGTTGCAGCAGCGTGTCGGTCATGGCGAGGAAGTGGCCATAGCCGATTGGCTGGGCCCGCATCGGCTCGACCATCAGCGAGAGGATCGCCTGCGCGCGCTCCGTCCATTCCTCCTTTCCGGTCATCCGGCCAAGGGTGAGGAGGACGCCGGCCGCGGCCGAGTTGCCGCACGGCGTCGCCATATCCTGCAGGCTCACCGGCCGCGCGATCAGCTCGTCGTGCAAGTCGCTGGTGTCGAAGAAAGCGGGGCGCTGCGGGTTGGCGAAGTCGCGGACGAGCTCGGTCGTCAGCATCAGCGCCGAATCGAGCCAGCGGGTATCGAAGGTCGCGTGGTAGAGGCGGATCAGTCCGTCGGCGAGGAAGGCGTAGTCCTCCAGGAAGGCGTGAGTCGGCGAGGCGCCGTGCCGCCAGGACCGCCGCAGGATGCCCTGCGGCCGCAGTTCGGCGAGGAGGAAGGTGGCGTTGCGCACCGCCGCGTCGATGTAGTCCTGGCGGCCGAAGGCGCTGCCGGCCTCGGCCAGCGCGCCGAGCATCAGTCCGTTCCAGCCGGCGATCGCCTTGTCGTCGGTCGCGGGCGGGACCCGACCTTGCCGGGCCTTTAGAAGCGCGGCTTTGGCGCGAGCGAGCGTCACGGCGATCTCGTCCTCGGGCTGCCCAGTCGCTTCGGCCAGCTCCTCCGGCGTGCGGACGACGGAGAGGATCGTCGTGCCCTCGAAGTTGCCGCCCGGTGTCACGCCGAGATGGAGCTTGACCAGATCGGCCTCGTTCGCCGGCAGCACGGCGTCGATCTCCTCGGTCGTCCAGACATAATACTTGCCCTCGACCCCCTCGCTGTCGGCGTCCTGCGCGGAGTAGAACTGGCCCTCGGGACCGGTCATGTCGCGCAGGACGTAGTCGCACGTCTCCTCGGCGACGGTGCGCCAGGCGTCATCGCCGAAGGCTCGCCAGGCATCGACATAGAGCCGCGCCAGTTGCGCGTTGTCGTAGAGCATCTTCTCGAAATGGGGCACCAGCCACTCGGCGTCGACGCTGTAACGGGCGAAGCCGCCGCCGAGCTGGTCATAGATGCCGCCGGCGGCCATTGCCCCGAGCGTCGTTTTCACCATCATGGCGTACGAAGCGTCAGTGCTGTGCTGCTGGTAGCGCAGGAGGAAATCGAGCACGGGCGTCTGCGGGAACTTCGGCGCGCCGCGGAAGCCGCCCTGCTCCGGGTCCATCTCGCGCAGCAATGTCGCCGCCGCGTCGTCCACCAGCCCGGCCGTGAGGTCACCGGCGGGCGGTCCTTCGCTCGCCGCCTGCTGCAGGTAGCCGCGCAGCGTCTCGGCGTTCTGGTTGACCCCGTCCCGGTTCTCGTGGTAGGCGCGGGCGATGGTGTCGAGCACCTTGGGGAAGCCCGGCATCCCGGCGCGGTCGGCCGGCGGCCAGTAGGTGCCGCCGAAGAAGGGCGCGCCGTCCGGCGTCAGGAAGACGTTGAGCGGCCAGCCGCCGTGGCCGGAGAGCGCCGTCACCGCCGCCATGTAAATGTTGTCGAGGTCGGGGCGCTCCTCGCGATCGACCTTGATGTTGATGAAGTCGCGGTTCATCTGGTCCGCGATAGCGGGGTTCTCGAACGATTCGTGGGCCATGACGTGGCACCAGTGGCAGGAGGCGTAGCCGATGCTGACGAGGATCGGCTTGTCCTCGGCCGCGGCGCGTCCCAGCGCCTCCTCGCCCCATGGGTACCACTCGACCGGGTTGTCCTTGTGCTGCAGGAGGTAGGGGCTCGTTTCGTGTTCCAGATGGTTGGGCACCGGTGCGCTCGCTTTTCACTGGGAGAGCAATTGCGGGAACGGTCGTTCCGTCCCCGCAATGATTGTGCCCTATTGGCGGCGCTTCCGGACATCGAAGCGCGAGGCGTGCCGGACCGATCGTCAAGCGTCGCCAAGCGCCTCCGCCAGGCTGGGATCCTGGTAGATGCCGAGGACATTGCCGCCCGGATCCCGGAAGAGCGCCCAGACCTCGCTGCTGGCCGGATCGACGGGCCGCGCGATCTCGCCGCCGGCGGAGACGACCGCCTCGATCGCGTCCTGAATGCGGGCGACCATGATGAACACGCGCAAACCTGGCTCGGTGGCCGGTGGCAGATCGGTTGTCCAGACGCCACTGACCTGCCCAACCGTGTCATCAAAGCTCGTCGCGCCGTCGCCGCGTTCCCGGATGTTCCAGCCGAAGGCCCGTTCATAGAACGCGGCCGACTCGGCGATGTCCCTGGCCGGCATCTCGATGTAGCAGATCTTGCCGGGGGCGTAAACCGGGGCTGCTGTTTCCGTCATCGTGTTCCTCCTGATACATCTGTTCTATACGTTCGCTGGCATCATACGCTCGGCCAAGTGGTGTGTCAATCGGTCAACGATACCGGCGCGGATGCGCCCGGTACAATTCCGGGGAATCGTCATTGACGGATGAAGGGGATGGCGCACACGTGGAGCAGGAGAAGGAAGCGGCTGGTCGCTCGGTGCTGGCGGAGGCGAAGCTGGCCTTCGTGGGCGCCGGGGTCATGGCGGAATCGATCATCGCCGGTCTGCTGGCCGAACGGATGGTCGCGCCGGGGCAGATCGTCGCCAGTCACCCGCGCGCCGACCGGCGCGAGAAGCTGGCCGAGCGGTTCGGCATCGCGACCGTTGAGACGAACCGGGAGGCCGCTCAGGGCGCCGATCTCGTCCTGCTCACGATCAAGCCGCAGGTGCTGCGGACCGTCCTGCGCCAGCTCCACGGCCAGCTCGCGCCGCGCCAGGTCGCGCTCTCGATCATCGCCGGCGCGAACCTGGCGACGCTCAGCGAAGGGCTTGGCCACGACGCCATCGTCCGCGTGATGCCGAACACGCCGGCGCAGATCGGGCAGGGGATGAGTGTCTGGTGCGCGACGCCGGAGGTCTCGCCGGAGCAGCAGGCGATGGTCCGGGCCGTGCTCGGCGCATTGGGCGAGGAGCTGCAGGTCGAGACCGAGAAGTACGTCGATATGGCGACGGCGCTCTCCGGCACCGGCCCGACCTACGTCTTCCTGATGATGGAGGCGTTGATCGACGCCGGCGTCCACATGGGCTTCCCGCGCCGGATCGCCGAGGAGATCGTCTTGCAGACCGTGGCCGGCTCGGTCGCCTTCGCCCGCAGCTCCGGCAAGCACATGGCCGAGCTGCGGAACATGGTCACCTCGCCCGGCGGCACCTCCGCCGCGGCGATCTACCAGATGGAGAAGGGCGGCCTGCGCACCGTCCTCTCCAAATCGGTCTACGCCGCCTACCAGCGCACGCAGACGCTCGCCGAGGAGCAGGCGAACGACAAGGACAAGGGCAAGGATTGAACCGCTTCTGCTGGTCTACAGCTCGACGCTCTCCCTCGGCGTGACCCGGAGTCGTTCGACGTCCCGCAAGGGCGGCAGGCCGAAGAGCCGCGTGTACTCGCGGGTGAAGTGCGAGGCGGCGTCGTATACCACGCGGGGGGCCCCACAGGCGGCAACG
>JAICKJ010000050.1 GCA_025928015.1 Thermomicrobiales bacterium | reverse complement strand
GCTGCCCAGGCCAGCAGCGCGAAGGTGGCAAGCTGCATCACGGTGCGGATGAAGATGCTGTAGACGTGGGTTACCGTCCCTGGAAAGAAGTGACGGATCACGAGAAAGAGCACGTTCCAAACCGGTTGGGCGATCAGGCGGCCCGGCTCCAGCAGCATCTCCCGCAGCGTCGTGAACCCGCCCCAGTAGGGGAGGAAGGACGCCAGCAGCACCGCCGCGACGGCGAGGATGTCGAGCCCCCACGAACCGGCGATCGCGGGCCAGCCGCGCCGCTTGCGCTCGCCGATCCTGAGCATCCCCAGCAACCCGACCAGTGGCAGCGTTACGTACTTGATCGCCGCCGAGGCGGTGACCAGGACGATCGCGCCGCGCAGCGCCCGCATCCCCCCGACGACGACGAGGAAGAGCCCCGCGGTCGCCAGCAGCAGCATCACCGGGTCGTTGTGCGCCTGGCCGGAGGTCTCCATGATCATGTTCGGCTGCCAGGCGATCAGCACGCCGGCGGCGGTCGCCAGCCGGCGACTGCCGGTGAGATGGAAGGCCAGCCGCCAGGAGAGGAGCGCCAGCGCGAGGGCGGAGAGCCCGAGCCCGACCTTGAACACCAGTGTGCCCCAGAACGGATCCGGCCCAGTGATCGACATAATAACACGATCGATGTCAGTCCAGAGTGGCCCGTAGACCGTCGTCATGTCGACCCAGTGGATATAGGGCAGGATCGGGTGGGTGGGGAAGTCGTAGAGCGGGTAGAGGTATGGGTTCGTGCCGTGATTGGCGAGGTCGCCGCTCATCTCGTAGAAGAAGACATCCGAATTGGCTGGCACCATCGCCAGCATGATGATGTGCGCGCCGATCGGGCCGAGCAGCCATTTCCAGAAGGTCGTGTGGTGACCACGCCACGCCTGCCAGAACGACCAGCCTTGCAGGATGAACATCCCGACCAGCACAATCCGGAAGACGTTCGCGATCACCTCCGGCGGCAGGGTGAAGAAGCGCCCGCCGGCCCGGGCGCCGGGGAGCCACCAGAGCGACCGTTGCCAGAGCGCGACCCGCTCCAGCGCGCCGATCGACTCCGTGACCATCATCATGCCCTTGTTGCCGCGCGGCACGTCGATCGCGAGCAGGACGTAGACCATGACGAGCGCGCAGCCCCACTGCAGCAGGGCGAGGTGGACCGGCGTGGCGCGTTCGAACCAGCGCGCTTCGGCCCCGACCGCGCCCTGCTCGGGAGCGTGCCGGGTGGTTTCGACGGATATCGTGGGCGGGGCGGCGCTGGCCTGATGCAGGCGGGCGGCATCATCGTTCACGCGGTGAGTGTAGAGCGTTTTTCGCCGGATCGCCCATGGCGCGGAGGCGGTCCGGAAATGCGATGCGAGAGTGGGATCGATGACCGATGACGCCGTGATGGCAGCCGTCACGCCAGCCGAACGTCCGGGGCGCCGCGCGTTCACGACGGTCGCCGGCCTGCTCCTGCTGGGGCTGGTCATCCGCCTCATCCTCGCCCCCTGGTTCGGTGGCTTCGGCTACGACATCAAGACGCTGCGCGACTGGACCGAGCACCTGCTCAACGACCCGCTGAGCCAGTTCTATGCGCTCGCCGACTCGCCCGATCACCTGCCCGGCGACCTCTGGCTGCTGCTCGGCGCCGGCAAGGTCTACACCTGGCTCGGCGGCGAGTCGCTGCATGGCAGGCCCTTCCTGCTGCTGGTCAAGAGCGTCCCGATGATCTTCGACCTGGCCGTCGCCGTGCTCCTCTATGCGATCGTGCGGTCACGCGCCGGCATCGACGCCGGGATCGGGGCCGTCCGCTGGTCGATCCTCAACCCGGCCTTCATCTTCCTCACCGCGATCTGGGGGCAGTGGGATGCCGTCTCCGGCGCACTCTTGCTCGCCGGGACGCTCATCGTCTTCCGGCGCGACGGCTGGTGGTACTGGTCGGCGCCGCTCTTCGCCTGGGCGATGCTGATCAAGCCGCAGATGGCGCTGGTGGTGGCCATCATCTACCTGATCCCGGTCATCGACGCGTGGACGGCCACACATTCCTTGCTCGATGCAGCGCGCCGCCTCTGGTGGCGGATGCTCGCCGCCGGTGCGATGGCTGTCGCGACGACCTGCCTGCTGGCGCTGCCGTTCCGGGTCGGCTTGCCGGGCTTTCACACGCGCTGGCTGCTGCTCGACCGGATCAAGGAGGCGCTCGATCTGTACCCGAAGATCACACTGGGCGCCTGCAACATCTGGATGATCTACCCCGGCGGCCTCAACCGCTACAGTGACGTTCGTCGCCAATTCCTTGGCCTGACGCCGCACGCCTGGGGCACGGTCCTCTTCCTGCTTGCGCTGGCCTTCATCCTCTGGACGGCGGTCCGGCAGGTGCGCGCCGCCGTCATCCCGGTGATCTCCTGGACCGCGCTGGCGACCGCCGTCGCCTTCTTCATGCTGCCGACGCGAGTCCACGAGCGCTATCTCTTCCCGGCGGTCATCCTCGCGATCATGCTGGCCGGGATGATGGGCTTCCCGCCATGGGGCCGGCGTCTCGCCGGCGCCCTCTCGCTCAGCTATCTCCTGAACCTCGTCCTCGTCTACGGCGGCTTCATGTCCATTTTCCCGCACGCCGTCCGGGGCATCGTCGCCGGCTTCCTCTTCCGCGGCCTCTCCGTGGTCAACGTCGTCCTGCTGGTGATCGTGCTGGCCCTGCCATACACGCTGTCCTGGCGAGAGAGTATTGCTTCAGGGAGCGATGAGCAGGAAGCATCGGAGTCGGTGAGTCTCGAAGCGCGAGCGTAGAGTTGATTGCCGTTCAGCTGGCCCGAACGAGCAGGTCGACCCCATCGACTGTGACCCGCTCAATTGTGCCGTCGTCTATGGGCATGCTCTGGTCCGGTTGCCCGGTCGGGTGTATCTCTAGCAGGAAGCGCATTCCGAGGTTCTGGGCCAGGTTGCGGAGCGTCGCGGTCCGTGGCTCGTGCTCGCCCAGTTCCAGCCTCCCGACGACGGCCTGCGACACGCCGAGCTGACTGGCCAGCGCGCGCTGGCTCAGCCCGTGCTCCGCCCGGTACTTGATCACCTCAACCGCAACAGCGCGAGCAAACGCCGTCCGCTCCCAATACGCGCGGAAGTCCGGGTCCCGTAATTGGTCCGCCAGCAGCTCCTCATGTGTCATCGATCGTTCAATCATCTTCGAATCCTCCGGACTTGTATTCCTGTAAACAGGTATGGGCGACTTTGGTGGCGCGCTGAAAACCTCTGGCGTCGTGTTGGGCTTCGGGGCTGATCGCGGCGACGAGCATCACCCCGGCGTCGCGTTGGTAAAGCGCTCGCCACGGCGATCGACCCGCCCGTGGACGAACTTCTCGGAGATCTGTTTCTTTGATTTGGCTGGTGTGCGGATAACCTGGCTGGTCGCCGAGAATGGCCAGCTTGTCGAGCGCGTTGAGCATCGCCTTGCGCTCTGCGGGTGGCAACTGGTCAATCTCTGAAGGCACGCAAATCAAATAGATCAGCTTCATTGACTGATGATAGCGCGAATGCTGTCAGATCAGGAGCGATCTCGTACTGCCGAGCGGCGTTCTCCTCACGAGAGCGTCGTCAATGCTCGTTCGCCAGCTTGCGCAGCTCGAAGAGCTTGGTGATCGCCTCCAGCGGGGAGAGCGCTTCGACGTCCAGCGATTTCAGTGCGTCGAGGGCCGGGTGGTCCGGCTGCATGAAGGTGAGCTGGAACGCTGGCTGCTCGGATGGCGCCGGCTTGCGCATCGCGGACCGCCGGGTTTGGCGCTCGGGCTGACCGCGTGGCTGCTGCTCGAGGTCGGCCAAGATCTCGTTCGCGCGCCGCGTCACCGCCTTCGGGATGCCGGCGAGCTGAGCGACGTGGATGCCATAGGAGCGGTCCGCGCCGCCGGGCACGACCTGCCGCAGGAAGACGACCCGGTCGCCATCCTCCAGCACGTCCATCCGGAATGGCCGCACCCGCGGCAGGATTTGATCCAGCTCGGTCAGCTCGTGGTAGTGCGTCGCGAAGAGCGTCTTGCAACCGAGCCGTGGCGCGTTGTGGATGTACTCGACGATCGCCCGCGCGATCGCCAGCCCGTCGTAGGTGCTCGTGCCCCGCCCGATCTCGTCCAGCACGACCAGGCTGCGCGCGGTCGCGTGATGGAGGATGTTCGCCGTCTCCAGCATCTCGACCATGAAGGTGCTCTGGCCGGTCGCGATGTCGTCCTGGGCACCGATGCGGGTGAAGATCCGGTCGACCAGCCCGATCCGCGCTGATTCCGCCGGCACGAATGAGCCGATCTGCGCCATCAGCGTGATCAGTGCCACCTGCCGCAGCCAGGAGCTCTTGCCGGCCATGTTCGGCCCGGTCAGGATGATGATCTGGTCGGTTGCCGGGTCGAGCTGGGCGCCGTTCGGCACGTAGTCGCCGCGCGGCATCGTCGTCTCTAGCACCGGGTGACGCCCGGCGGCGATCTCGATCCGGCCTGATTCGTCCAATACGGGCCGCGTGTAGTCGCGCTCCACCGCCACCTCGCCCAGGGCGGCCAGCACATCGGCCGTGGCGATCGTCTGCGCGGCGGCCAGCAGGCGCGAACCGCTCTCCGCGACGATCCGGACGAGTTTGCGGAAGGCGTCCGCCTCCAGCTCGGCGAGCGTGTCCTCGGCCGTCAGCACGACCGTCTCGTACTCCTTGAGCTGGGGTGTGAAGTAGCGCGTCGCGTTGGCCAGCGTCTGCTTCGGCAGGTAATCGTCGGGCAGCACGCCGTCGGTCCCGTCGCGGGCCAGCTTGTCCCGCTCGGCGGCGGCCAGCGCGGCGCTGGTGATCTCCAGGTAGTAGCCGAAGACCTTGTTGTAGCCGACCTTCAGCGTCCGCAAGCCGGTCCGCTCGCGCTCGGTTCGCTCGAGGTTCGCGATCCACTCCCGCGCCTCGCGCGCCCGCCGGCGATGGTCGTCCAGCTCCGGCGCGTAGCCGGGCTGGAAGACCGGTCCCTTGCCGAGCAGCGCCGGCGGCTCCTCGACCAGCGCCCGGTCGAGCGTCCCCGCCAGATCGGCGCAATCCGGCAACGCAGTCACGCCGGGAAGCTCCGCCAGGAGCGCTGCCATCGCCGGGAAGGCGTGCAGCGCGGCGCGAAGCTGGCCCAGGTCGCGCGGTGTCGCATGGTTGGTGATCGCCCGGTTCGTCAGCCGTTCGATATCCCCGACCGCGCCCAACGCCTCGCGCAGTTTCGCCCGCAGTGGCGCGTCGGTTGCGAAGCGCTCGACCCCGTCCTGCCGCGTGCGCAGCTCGTCGAGATCGAGCAACGGCTGGCCGAGCCAGCGGCGCAGCAGCCGCGCCCCCATCGGCGTCCGCGTCCGGTCGAGCACGGCGATCAGGCTGTGCCGCCGGTCGCCGCGCGAGGATTCGGTCAGCTCCAGATTCCGCCTCGTCTGCGCGTCGAGCGTCATGTAGGCGTCGGTCGCGTAGGTCACGAGCGTCGTGATCTGCTGCAAGCCGGCGAGCTGCGTCTCCTCCAGGTATTGCAGCAGCCCGCCGGCGGCACGGATCGCCCGCGGCAGACCGGCGCAGCCGAAGCCGTCGAGCGCGTCCACCGCGAAGTGGCGTGTTAGCGCCTCGCGGGCGCGGTCCTCGCGCCAGCGCCTCGGTTCCAGCTTGCTCCGGTTGGCGGCCTCGGGCAGCCAGGATGTCAGCGGTAGCGCGGCGGCGTCCTCGATCTCCGGCGAGAGGACGATCTCCGCCGGCGCCAGCCGCAGCAGCTCACGGCCCGCCGCCAACAGCGTCTCCTCGGCGCTCTCGCCGCCGATCTCGGTCGTCTGGAACTCGCCGGTCGTGATGTCGGCGAAGGCGATGCCGGCCCGCCGGTCGTCGATCACGACGCTGGCGATGTAATTGTTCGTCCGCGCGTCGAGCATCGCCGGATCGACGACCGTGCCGGGCGTGACGACCCGGGTGACATCGCGCTCGACCAGCCCGCGCCCCTTGGTCACCTCGCCGATCTGCTCGCAGATCGCCACCTTGTGTCCGGCGGCGATCAGCTTCGCGATGTAGCCGTCGGCCGCGTGGTAGGGGATGCCGGCCAGCGGCACGCGCTGCCCCTTGCCCATGTCGCGCCCGGTCAGGACGATGTCCAGCACCTTGGCGGCGATCTCCGCATCGTGGTCGAACGTCTCGTAGAAGTCGCCCAGCCGGAAGAGCAGCAGCGTATCGGGAAACCGCGCCTTGATCTGCAGATACTGCCGCCGCAGCGGTACGTCCGCCGTCGCGGTGCTCTTGCCCCCGGTGCGCGCGGGCGAATCGCTCATCAGCGCCAATCTCCGTGTTTACAAATCTGATCGCGTCACATAGAGTCTCGGCATCGTTCCCATTTCGTGTCGAACGCGACACAGCCAGGTGTGCAGAGCAAGCGTACCAACGCAACGGCTCCTGATTCGTATCCGTGGGAGGAGTGTACGGTGTCCGGACGTGATGAGCGAACACGGCGAACGATCGATCGACGCGCGTTCATGGGACTCGCCGCCGGCGCGGCCGCGCTGCCCTTGATCGGCGGCCGTGCCACCCTCGCCGCACAGGATGTGCCGAGCGGCGGCCACATGAAGGTCGCCATCATCGGCGAGCCGCCGGCGGTCGCCGACGCGGTCTTCACCACGGCGACGGTCACCAACAACGTCGCCCAGCAGATCTTCGAGGGGCTCTTCGCCTTCGACAGCAAGTTCAATCCGCAACCGATGCTGCTGGGCGACTTCGAGATGAGCCAGGACGGCCTCACCTTCTCCGGCAAGATCCGGCAGGGCGCGAAGTTCCATGACGGCTCGCCGGTCACTGCCGCCGACGTCGTCGCCTCGCTCAAGCGCTGGGGCGCGATCAACGGCCGCGGCAAGCTCATCTTCAAGCGCCTTGATGCCATCTCCGCGCCGGACACGACGACGGTCAAGATGACCTTCAAGCAGCCGTCCGGCATCCTGCCGAGCTTCCTCGCCCGCGCCGAGGCGCTCATCACCCCCGCCGCGGTGGCCGAGGCCGCCGGCGAGAAGCAGATCCCCGAGGACAAGCTGATCGGCACTGGCCCGTACAAGTTCGGTGAGCACAAGGTCGACCAGTATCTGCGCTTCGTGAAGTTCGCCGACTACGAGCCGCGCAGCGAGGAACCGGACGGCCTCGCCGGCAAGCGCGTGCCGCTGCTCGACACGCTCGATTTCGTGCCGGTCCCCGAAGAGGCGGTCCGCGTCGATGGCCTCACGACCGGCGAGTACCACTTCGCCGACACCGTCCCGGCCGATTTCAGCGACCAGATCAGCAACGATCCTTCACTCACCGCGCTGACCGTCAAGCCGTACTACTGGTACAGCCCGCACTTCAACAAGGCGCAGGGCCTCTTCACCAACCCGACGTTGCGGCAGGCGGTCCAGCTCTGCTTCTCGCAGAGCGAGGCGATGCTGGCCGGCTTCGGCAAGAAGGAGTTCGTCCGCTTCGATCCCTCCGTCTGTGGCGAGGAGACGGCCTGGTACAGCACCGCCGGCGCCGAGGCATACGACAAGCCCGATCTCGACAAGGCGAAGGCGTTGTTGCAGGAAGGCGGCTACAAGGGCGAGACGATCCGCTGGCTTGCCACCAAGGAGTACGGCTACAACTTCCTGATGGCCGATTACACCAAGCAGAAGATGGAAGCGATCGGCATGAAGGTCGAGCTGGTCATGTCCGACTGGGCGACGCTGGTGCAGAACCGGGCCAAGAAGGACGCCTACGAGATCTTCCTGACCGGCCACAGCCAGTACAGTCACCCGGCGACGCAGCCCTTCAACGATCCGGCCTGGCCCGGCTTCTGGGACAACCAGGAGAAGGACGCGGTCGTCGACCGGATGGTCGCCGAGACCGACCCGACCAAGCTGAAAGCGGCGATCGATGACTACACCCGGCTGATCTGGCAGCAGATGCCCTTCGTCAAGTGCGGCGACGACTTCCTGCTCCGCGGCGTCCGCAACGAGGTCAAGGGTTACCAGAACATGCCCGACTGGTACTTCTGGAACGTGGGCGTCGAGAACAGCTAGGGCGCCCGGCTGATGCTCGCCTTCATCATCCGGCGGTGCCTGACGACCATCCCGGTGATGCTCCTGGTCGCGACCGGCGTCTTCCTGCTGCTGAAGCTGACGCCGGGCGACCCGGTCGGGGTCATCCTCGGGCCGGACGCCTCGGAGGATCGCCGCGCCGCGCTGCGTGACCAGCTCGGGCTCAACGACCCGCTGCTCCAGCAGTACGGCCGCTGGCTCTGGGACGCCGCGCACGGCGACCTCGGCGATTCGCTCTTTCTCGACCGGCCGGTGCTGACCGCGATCGGCCAGCGGGCGCAACCGACGCTGATGCTGACGGCGATCGCGGTCGTCGTCACGGTGCTGATCGGCTTCCCGGCCGGCATCATCGCCGCCCAGAACCGGGGCGGCTGGGTCGATATCGGCACGATGGCGCTGGCGATGATCGGGATTTCCATCCCGACCTTCTGGCTCGGGCTCAACCTGATCCTGATCTTCGGGGTCAAGCTGCGCTGGTTGCCCGTCGCGGGCTACAAGCCGCTCTCGGCCGGAGTCTGGGAGTCGTTGCAATACCTGATCCTGCCCGGCATCACGCTCGGCGCGGCCCAGGCCGCGCTGCTGGCGCGGATGACCCGCTCGATGATGCTCGACGTGCTCAACCAGGATTACGTGCGCACCGCGCGGGCGAAAGGCTTGATCGAGCGCCGCGTGGTCTACGCCCACGCGCTGCGCAACGCGATGCTGCCGCTCATCAACATCGTCGGCCTCGCCGTCGCCGCGCTGCTCGGTGGCGCCGTCGTGACCGAGCAGATCTTCAACATCCCCGGCGTCGGCCGCCTGCTGATCCAGGCGATCGGCCGGCGTGACGTTCCCCTTGTGCAGGGCACGGTGCTCGTCACCGCCGGTATCTACGTCCTGGTCAATCTGGTGGTCGATATCGTCTGCGCGGCGCTCGACCCGCGGGTGCGGCAGTCATGAGCGGTAGTCTCTCGCTGCCCGTGCGCGAGGATGTGCTGGCGGCCGGCCTGCGCCCGCGACCGAACGCCTTCACACGCGCCCGGCGCGTGATCCGGCTCTACCCGAACATCCTCGTCGGCTCCGTGCTCCTCGGGCTGGTCGTCATCGCCGCCGTCTTCGCCAACCTGCTGATGACGCACAGCCCGACGCTCCAGGCGCCCTCGGACCGGTTGCTGCCGCCATCGCTCGATCACTTCTTCGGCACTGACGGCCAGGGGCGCGATGTCTACAGCCGAATGATCAAGGGCAGCCAGCTCTCCCTGATCGTCGGCGTCGGCGTCTCGGTCATCACGGCGGTCGCCGGCGGGCTGATCGGCCTGGTCGCCGGCTTCATGCCCCGGTTCGACGGTCCGATCATGCGCGTCATGGACGGCCTGATGGCCTTCCCGAGCATCATCCTCGCGATCGGCATCATGGCCGTGCGCGGCGCGGCGGTCTCCAACGTCATCATCGCCCTGACGGTCGTCAACGTCCCGCGCATGGCTCGCGTCGTCCGCGCGGTGACGATCTCGACCAAGGAGATGCAGTACGTCGAGGCGGCCCAGTCGGTCGGCATCTCAACGCCACGGCTGCTGCTGCGGCACGTCCTGCCCAACTGTCTCTCGCCGATGATCGTCCAGACCAGCTTCGTCTTCGCCGAGGCGGTGCTTGGCGAGGCGACGCTCTCCTTCCTCGGCGCCGGCGCGCCCCCGGATGTTCCCTCGTGGGGCGGGATGTTGAGCGAGTCGCGCATCTTCCTGCGCAACGCCGCCTGGACCATGCTCGCGCCCGGCGCCGCCTTGACGCTGACCGTCTTTGCGCTGAATCTGCTGGGCGATGGGATTCGGGACCTGCTCGACCCGCGCCTCAGAAACCGCTGAGCCGCGGGCCAGGGAAGACGATCCACTCCTCGTCATGCTGAGCTTGTCGAAGCCTTGTCCTGAGCTTGTCGAAGGAATCTCCCCGGTAGGGCGCCTGTCCGCTGGGTCGCACTTGATGGAGAAAGAGGAGAAGGATGGCGAAGTTCGCCGCGATTCTGACGTACAGCGACGACGTGGACCGCAAGCTGAAGGTCCGGCCGGAACATCGGGCGTACCTGACGAAACTGCTCAACCAGGGCAAGATCTGGGAATCCGGCCCCTTCGGCACCGACGACGGCGCCCTGATCGTTTACGAGGCCGAGGACGAGGGTGAGGCGCGCAAGCTCCTCGGCGACGACCCCTTCTCGCTCAATGGCGTGATCGAGAAGGTCGAGCTCCACGAGTGGAAGATCATCTTCTCCCATACCGACGTCAGTTCGTGACGCCGGCCAGCCAATCACTTTCGCCCTTCCCGATCGTAAAGAGGTGTCATTCCGAGCGCTCGAGGAATCTCACCTAGAGCGCAGCGAACGCCCGCCGAGCCGGACGATCGTAGCGGGTTGGGACGAGCGCAGCGGGACTGGTCCCGAACGAGGACGCCGCTGCGGCGGGAGATTCTTCCCTCCGGTCAGAATGACAGCGGTGGGGAATTGCAGGATGGACGGCTTGGTGCCGGCGAGACGGACGCACGCCGCGCGCCCCTACGAGGCCGGAACGCGCCCAATCAGCGGTCTCAACCTCGCAGAGGTTTCGTCGGTTGAGCGCCGGATTTCAATCTGGCGCTTCCCGGGCGCCAAAACCACACGATGCCGCCAATCACGTTCATCACCAAGCCCGGTTCACCGGGCTTGGTCGCCCTAGTGGCCCGGTCCCTTTCGGGCCGGGCGGCGCCGGCGACGCCTGCCGTCTAGCTACGACGAACGCAAAACGCGAAGCGGCCGGATGGTATCTGCCATCCGGCCGCTTGACATTGATCGCGTCGTCGAACGGAGCGACTAGAGCTCCTGGTGGTAGGCGAAGAGGCGGTCGCCGTCGAGCTTGCGCAGCTTCTGCAGCGCCTCGTTCTCGATCTGGCGGACGCGCTCCCGGCTGATCTGGAGCTGCTCGCCGACCTCGGCCAGCGTGTGCTGGTGGCCCTGGCCCAGCCCGAAGCGGAGCTGCAGGACCAGCTTCTCGCGCGGGGAGAGCGTGTCCAGCGCGGCGTTGACGTCGCGCTTGAGCATCGACTCGCTCGCCGCCTCGTACGGCGTCTCGGAGACCTCGTCGGCGATCAGGTCACCGAGGTTCGTGTCGTCCTCGTTGCCGATCGGCGTCTCCAGCGAGATAGTCCGCTGCGCCGCCTGGACGATCTGGTGGATCTTCTCCGGCGCCACGGCCATCGCCTCGGCGACCTCCTCCGGCGTCGGCTGGCGGCCGAGCTCCTGGGCCAGCATGTTCAGCGTCTTCCGGTAGCGGGAGATCGAATCGCCCATGTGGACCGGAAGGCGGATCGTGCGGGACTGGTCGGCGATCGCGCGCGTGATCGCCTGGCGGATCCACCACGTCGCGTAGGTGGAGAAGCGGAAGCCCTTGCGCCAGTCGTACTTCTGGACGGCGCGCATCAGCCCGATGTTGCCCTCCTGGATCAGGTCGAGCAGCGTCAGGCCGCGGTTGACGTACCGCTTGGCGATGGAGACGACGAGCCGCAGGTTGGCCCGGACGAAGCGCTGGACGGCGTCCAGGTCGCCATTCTCGACCGCCTTGGCCAGCTCGATCTCCTGCGCGTGCGTCAGCAGCGGGGTCTCGGCGATCTCGCGCAGGTAGAGACGGACCGGATCGTTGATGAAGTTCGGGTCCAGCCGCTGCAGGACATCGAGGTCACGCTCGAGATCGACTTCCGGCTCGACCTCGTCCGCCATCTGGGTCGTGATCTCCTCGGGAAGCTCTACCTTCTCATCGCCGCTGATATTGTCATTCACCAGCCGATTAATCTTGTCAACATCATATGTGGTCATCTGATCACTCATCGCGTCGCGTGCTCCTCATCTGGGTGTTCGGCTCGCCGTGGAAGCTGGTATACTTCGTCACGTGGCCTTGGCGTCGTTGCAGGTCAAGGCGCTCCATCCGGCGACAAACGGTGTCGCCGAACGGCCTTCCACAGATTAAAACGTCAACCTCGGGTCATGGGGTTGCCCCGCTTTTGAGTAGCGGTGCAGGTACGCCGTGCGTCGGTGTGCGTTCTCGAGCGCATTGACTGTGCGTGCTGGCCTCCGGCTCTTTGTGTGGTGCGCACCAGAGCGCCATGCATGACCCAATTATAGCACGCCGGCGCCACTTTGTGAAGACCCTAACAATCTTGATTTTTGTGTCCGGTTGTAGGTCAGCCCGCGCCGGCGCGCCATGGCACGCATCGCGCGTGCCAGCGTTCGCACACAAGGAGCGACACGGCGCGGATGTCCGTATCGCTCCTTGCGCGCCGGACCGCGTGGCCCGGCGATGGTCGCTAACTGCCGCAGCCGCAGCCTTGGGCCGTGCCCGCGTTGCCGCCGGCATCGAAGGAGTGGCCGCACGAGCAGGAGGCGACCGCGTTGGGGTTGCGCACGGTGAAGCCGCCGCCCATCAGGGAGTTGACGTAATCGATCTCGGCGCCCTCGAGGTACATCGCGCTGAAGTTGTCGACCAGCACCTTGACGCCCTCGGTCTCGATCAGCTCGTCGCCCTCGTCGGCCTCCTCGTCGATCGTCATGCCATATTGCAGACCGGAGCAGCCGCCCGGCGCGACGAAGACGCGCAGCGCGTAGTCGGGCGTGCCCTGCTCGACCAGAAAGTCCTTGAGCTGCGTCACAGCCTCAGGTGTCATGGAAATCATCAGTATCGTTGCCTCCGCGTGGCTATCGGGACAGAACCCGGTACATGCATGGAAATGAACCACTTCCTTTGAGTAAGGATAGCCTCGGTCCGGCGCGTGTCAAGGCCATCGACGCGCCGGCGCCCGATCTCGGCGCCGGTCGCGCATCCGCTTGCGCGCGCCGCGTGCCCGCCTCTATCAATAGGTAGAACGCTCGCGACCGCTCGCCGGTTGCACGCTGAAAGGACTCGCCACACCCGTGCCACCACGGCCCCAGGCGCCGAAAGGCCCGGATCGCCAACGCCGCCGCGCCCCCGCGCCGGCCACCAGCCCCCCGGAACCGCCGTCGGCGCCGGTCACGCCGCCCGCCGGCGCGATGCCCGGGCTCGTCGTGCGTTCCCACGGTCTCTGGTACGAGGTCCGGTTGGGGGACGAGGACCGGACGGTGCTGGCGACGATGCGCGGCCAGCTCAAGCGCGACCGGCGGCGGACCGATATCGTCGCTGTTGGCGACCACGTCTGGGTGACCGACGCCGGCGCGAACGAGGCGGCGATCGAGGCGGTCGCGCCGCGCGGCCGCGTCCTTGCCCGCACCGCCCGCCACACCCGTGACACCGAGCAGGTGATCCTCGCCAACCTCGATCAGGCGCTCTTCGTCTTCGCCGTCGCCCATCCGGCGCCGCACCCCCGGATGCTCGACCGCTTCCTGATCCTCGCCGAGCTGCAGGGCCTGCCGGCCATCATCGGCGTCAGCAAGACCGATCTCGACCGGCCAGATGGCGACGGGCTGGCGCAGATCTTCGGCGCGTACGAGGGCGTCTACCCGGTCGTGCCCTTCAGCTCCCGCACCGGCGACGGCGTCGACGCGCTGCGCGAGCGGCTGCGGGGGAAGATCACGGCGATCGCCGGGCCGTCCGGCGTCGGCAAGTCGAGCCTGCTGAACGTGATCGACCCGGAGCCGGACCGCGAGGTCGGCGAGATCTCCGCCGCGACCGGCAAGGGGCGGCACACGACGACGGCCGCCCGGCTCTACGAGCTCGAGCCGGGCACCTTCGTCGCCGACACGCCCGGCATGCGTTCCCTGGCGATGCACGCGGTGCCGCCGGAGAAGCTGGACTGGTGCTACCGTGAGTTCCGGCCGTTCCTCGGCCACTGCTACTTCCAGAACTGCCGGCATCTGGACGAGCCGGATTGCGCCGTCATCGCGGCGGTCGAGCGGGGCGAGATCGCCCGGGAGCGGTACGAGAGCTACGCCGCCATGCGGCGCGAGGAGAGATAGGCACGGATGGCTCAGGACCAGAGCGGCGGGCATGACAAGGTCGAGGAGATCGTCGTCGGCATCACGCCGGTCGTCGTCGATCTGCTCCAACGGGCCGAGGGCGAGGAGTTCACGACGAACGACTTCATCGCGCTCATGCGCTCGGATCCCGCCGGCGAGGCGGCCTATCTGGATGCGCTCCGCTTCTGGGGCGAGAACGAGCACGCGTCCAAAATGGTGATCCACGGCCAGGTGATCCCGCTCGCCTTGCGCCGCTCCGAACTCGTCGACTGGATCGGCTACGCCCACGGCGAGCCGGACGAGTACGCCGTGCCGGCCTGGTGGCGCTTCCGCTCGCCGGCCGGGACCCGCTAATCCTGCCCGACACACTGTACGTACACACCGCTCGTACGCTATACTCATGACGGCAAGTCACAGGACCGGCGCGGATGCGGTCGGGGGTGACTGCTGGCCGCGAGCGCGGCCACATTACGCTACGCACCCGCCAGGGTGCGGTTCCCCGCCGGAGACGAGCGCATGTCACGACCCTATACCTATCTCAAAGGCCAGCGCCCGGCGGCGCACGCGCCGAACCGGCCCCCTGCCGGACCCCACCCGCTGCCCCTGAATCCGGCCACCCCACCATCCCGACCTCAGCCGCAGGCGCGGACGTACGCCCGCATGACCGACCTCAGCACGCTGCCCGACCAGCGGGCGGTGACGATCGAGATCAACGGCTGCCCCTCCGGCGTCGTCACCTGCGCGCCGGACGCGCCGAAGGAGCTGGCCGTCGGCTGGGCCTTCGCCTGGGGCTACCTCGACGGCGCGGCCGAGCTGGGCAAGGTCACGCTCCACGGCGACCGCGTCTCGCTCATGGTCGATGGCGGTCGCGACCTCGATCGCCTGCAACGCCTCTCCTCCGGCTGGGAGGAGATCGCGCCCCGCTTTGGGCACGAACATCATCAGCACGACGATGACGAGGCGGACGACGAGCCGTTCCGGATCACCGAGGGCCGGCTCAGCCTCATCGCCGACCGCGCCTTCGAGCGCTTCAAGGAGGACCGGGGCGACGACGGCTTCCTCCACGCCGCCCTGGCCGACTTCGAGGTCGTCCGCTGCATCGCCCGCGACCTCGACGCCCGTGCCGCGATCGACAAGGTGATCGGCTGGTCGCTGCTGGAGGGCGTCGAGCTCGACGGCGCCTTCCTGCTCGTGCGCGGCACCGTCACCCGGCAGATCGTGCAGCGCGCGCTCCGCGCCCGCCTCGCCCTGGTCGTCAGCGACGAGCTGGCGACGCGCGAGGCGGTGCAGACGGCGCGGGAGGCGAGCCTCACCGTCGTCGGCCGGGCGCTCGGTCCCGACCGGTTGCTCTTCCACGACGGCGGGCACATCCTGCCGGACCACGACACGGCCGCCACCACCGCCTGAGACCGGCGTCACGCCATCGCCACGCGACCTCCCGGCAAGTGGCCGGGAGGTCGTTGGTTTCGGCGTGAATTGTGCGTTCGTCGGCCCTGAATGCCGGGACCGGCGGCGATTCGTCGTTTTTCCTCTGAATCCGGCGCCTTTCGCCTCCCCGGGAGTGGGAGGATCGGGCTGTCTGGTCTAAGCTTAGTGGTGTGGGATCGGTCGACCGATCGGGATAGTCATGCCTGACGCGCGGGTCCCGCCTACCATCAGGAATCGCGTCCGCCGGCTGGCGGATCGGAAGAACGGAACAACGATGCAGCAACACGACGGCAAGAAGCCTCCCCAATTGCCGAACTTCCGGCCGGGGCAGGATCGCAACCGGCCGCAACAGCCGCGGCCGGGCGGTGGTGGGGGCGGCGGCAACGACCAGCCGCCGCGCCGGACACCGCGCATTCCCACCTGGCTCGTGGGCGCGCTGATTGTCGCGCTCATCGCCTGGTACATCTGGGAGTTCTTCGGCCCCTCGACCGGCACCACCTCGGTCTCGATCCCGTATTCCGCGGTGGTCAGCCAGGTCGAGGCCGGCAACGTCAGCACGGCAACGATCTCCGACAGCAAGATCACCGCCGACCTCAAATCGCCGATCGTCTGGGACACGGAAAACAACAAGCCGGTCGAGAATCCGCCCAACGAGCTCCAGACGAACATGAAGCGGACGGAGAACGTCTCCGCCACGTTGCCGCCGGGCAGCAGCGTCCAGAACCAGCAGCTCCTGCCGCTGCTGGAGAAGTACCACGTCGTCATCGAGGGCAAGACCAGCAGCGGCTCCGTCTGGGGCACCCTGCTCTTCAGCTTCGGCCCCTTCATCCTCTTCCTCGGCCTGCTCTTCTTCATGGGCCGGCAGATGACGCGCGGTCAGCAGAACGTCTTCGGCTTCGGCCGCAGCCGCGCCCGGCAGAATGATCCGGAGCGGCCGCAGGTCACCTTCGCCGACGTCGCCGGCGAGGACGAGGCCAAGCAGGAGCTGATGGAGGTCGTCGACTTCCTCCGCAACCCGGCCAAGTACCACGCGCTCGGTGCGCGGCTGCCGCGCGGCGTCCTCCTCGTCGGCCCCCCGGGCACCGGCAAGACGCTGACGGCCCGCGCGGTCGCCGGCGAGGCCGGCGTGCCCTTCTTCAGCGTCTCGGCCTCGGAGTTCGTCGAGATGTTCGTCGGCGTCGGCGCCAGCCGCGTCCGCGACCTCTTCGACAAGGCCAAGGCCGCCGCGCCGGCGATCATCTTCGTCGATGAGCTCGACGCCGTCGGTCGCCAGCGCTTCGCCGGCCTCGGCGGTTCCAACGACGAGCGCGAGCAGACGCTGAACCAGCTCCTCGTCGAGATGGACGGCTTCGAGACGAACCAGGAAGTCATCGTCATGGCGGCGACGAACCGCCCCGACGTGCTCGACCCCGCCCTGCTGCGGCCGGGCCGCTTCGATCGCCAGGTCGTCGTCGGATTGCCGGACCGCAAAGGGCGCGAGGCGATCCTGGGGATTCACACTCGGGGCCTGCCGCTCAACAGCCGGGTCGATCTGGCGCAGATCGCCCGCAGCACGACCGGCTTCTCCGGCGCCGATCTCTCCAACCTCGTCAACGAGGCGGCGCTGACCGCCGCCCGGCACAGCCGCAAGGAGATCCTGCCGTCCGACTTCGATGACGCGCTCGACAAGATCCTCCTCGGCGTCGCCAAGAGCGGGCTGACCAACGCCAAGGAACGCGAGGTCGTCGCCTACCACGAGGCCGGGCACGCGCTCGTCGGCCACTTCACGCCGGGCGCGGACCCGCTGCGCAAGGTGACGATCGTGCCCCGTGGCCGCGCGCTGGGCGTCACGATCCAGATGCCCGAGGAGGACCGGCACAACTACTCCCGCACCTACCTGCTCGGCCGGCTGACGATGATGCTCGGTGGCCGCGCCTCCGAGATGGTCGTCTACGACGAGGTGACCACCGGCGCCGAGAATGATCTGAAGGAGGCGACGAGTCTCGCCCGCCGGATGGTTGGTCTCTGGGGCATGAGTCAGGACGTCGGGCCGATCTACCTCGGCACCGGCGAGGAAAATGTCTTCCTCGGCCGTGAGATCACCCAGGAGAAGACCTTCTCCGACGCGACCGCGCAGCGGGTCGACGCCGCCGTGCGGGAGATCGTCGAGAACGCGCTCAAGGAAGCGGTGGCGCTGAACCTGAAACACCGCGACCGGCTCGACGCGCTGGTCAAGGCGCTGCTGGAGACCGAGACGCTCGACGCGCCCGAGGTGATCGCCATCCTCGGGCCGGCGCCAGGCCAGGAGGACGTCGAGGCCGGCATCGTGCCCGCCCAGCCGACGACCCCGAACAGCGGCGTCCCGCGCGACTGAGCATCCAGAGAGCATGGAAGCACGCGCGAGCCGCCCGATTTCGGGCGGCTCGCGCCGTATTCTCAGGCGCGACCATGTCCGCTGCTACCAACCCGCCCTGCTGTCATGCTGACCGAAGGGAAGCATCTCCCGCCGCAGCGGCGACCTGGTTCGGAACCAGACCCGTTCGCCTCTTCCCAATCACCCTCGCCGTCATGCTGAGCTTGGCGAAGCATCCCCCGGCGAAGCCGGTCCACGCAGCGGACAGCTGCGGCGGCAGGAGATGGTTCGACGGCGCTCACCATGACGGGAGCGGGCACGCGTGTTACCCCTCTCCCCGGTCTGCACACCTCGACTCGGCTCGAAATGACAGCGTCGGGGATTGGTGGATGCCGATGTGCGTGGTAGCGAGCGGTGTGGCG
>JAICKJ010000342.1 GCA_025928015.1 Thermomicrobiales bacterium | reverse complement strand
TCAACCACGGCACACCCGCGTCCTCGCCGCTTGCGGGTGGTGGAACTCCCCTGTCCACGCCCCAAATCCTGGCGACTCCCAGAGCAGTGCGGCCGGTGGCGGGACCGCCGCGGGTGCTCATGATCTTCGACACCTCGGGCAGCATTCCGCCGGCGTTCCGCGGCGATGGGGCCGTGGCGTTCGGCACCGATCTCGCCCGCAAGGTGATCGCGGCCTATCCCGGCGCCCAGTTCCAGATTGCCGCGTCCAACTTCGGCGTCGAGCCATCTGGCACCTGGACCAGCGACCTGCCGACGATCGAGCGTAATTTGCGTCACCTCGGCGGATTCAGCTCGGCCCTCTGGATGACCCTGGCGGATGCCGGTCGCTTCCACCCGACGGTCGTCGTGTTCGTGACGGACGGCGATGCGATCGACTTTCTTACCGCCGATCTGCGGGCGAAGGTCGAGGCCGGGCCGCCAGCGGTCATGGTCGGCGTCGGCGACGTCTCGACGACACGAGGCAAGCTCACGGAGATGGCGCAGGTTTCCGGTGGCGCCGCCTTCACCGTGCAGCAGCCCGACGAAGCCGTCCAGGCCATCCTTGGGTATCTCCGCGAACAACATGGCGGCCCGTAACCGTGCGCGATCGAAGCCAGCAACTCGCGCTCGCTGTGGACCTCCCGGCAAATGGCCCGATAATGTGCGCCTGATCGGAACTGATGGAGAGATATGGAGGTGATCAGGTGACGGGAGGGTTGGCCACGGAGCCGGGTGCGGGTGCCGTGGAGCAGGTAGGCGTCGCGCTCAATCAAGTCTTCCGCCGCGGCATTCTGACCGCGACGCACGCCGACCCGGTCGCCCGCTTCGTCCGCCGCTATGGCATGCGGATGGGCGCGAGCCGCTTCGTGGCCGGGGAGACGCTGGACGAGGCGGTGCCGGTCTTTCGCTCACTCAACGCGGACGGGCTGCGCGCCAACACCACGCTGCTCGGCGAGCATGTCCAGAACGAGGCCGAGGCGCGCGCCGTCGCGGAGACCTACCTGGGCGTGCTCGACCGGATTGTCGCTGACGGGTTGCAGGTCAACATCGCCCTCAAGCTGACGCACCTCGGGCTCGACCTCGGCGAAGAGATCGCCTATCGCAATGTCCGCGACGTCGTCGCCCACGCGGCGCGGGTCGGGAACTTCGTCCGGCTCGACATGGAGGAATCGGCCCGGGTCGATCCGACGCTGCGCATCTACCGCCGGCTGCGAGAGGACGGCCTCGACAATGTCGGTGCGGTGCTGCAGGCGATGCTGTACCGCACCCCGGACGATCTCGCATCGCTGTTGCCGCTCAAGCCCAATCTCCGGCTCGTCAAGGGCGCCTACCTGGAGCCGGCCTCCATCGCCTATCCGAAGAAGGCCGATGTCGACCGCGCCTACATCGCGCTGGCCGAACGCATGCTGGCCGCGGGCAACTTCACGGCTATCGCAACCCACGATGAGCGGATCATCCAGCATGTCCTGGACCTCGCGCGGCGGCAGAAGATCGGGCCGGACCGATTCGAGTTCCAGATGCTCTACGGCATCCGCTCGCAGCGGCAACACGAGCTGGCGCGCGCCGGTCAGCGCGTGCTGGTCGCGACCCCATACGGCACGGAATGGTATTTCTACCTGATGCGCCGGCTGGCCGAGCGCCCCGCCAATGTCCTCTTCCTCGTGCGAAATCTCGTGCGATAAGCGCTTGCATTGGGCCGCGGGCCGGCTACCATGCCGGCTGAATGCAATGGCGGATGCGAGCAAGGAGAGGAGCGAGGGCAATGGCAGAGCGGCGACCGAAGGTGACCATGATCGGGGCGGGCGGCGTCGTCTTCCCGCTCCGGCTGATGGGCGATCTGCTCAGCTTTCCGGCGCTGCGGGACGCCACGTTCGCGCTGATGGATCTCGACCTGGGCCGCGCCGAGCGGACCGCGAGCGCCGCGCGCGATCTGGCCGCGCACTTCGGGTTCCCGGCTGAGATCGCGGCGACGACCGATCAGCGCGCCGCCCTCGACGGCACCGACTACGTCATCGTCACCTTCCAGGTTGGCGGCATCGAGGCGTATGCGCCTGATGTGACGATCCCGCGCCGGTACGGGCTCGACCAGACGGTCGGTGATACCCTCGGCCCCGGCGGCGTTTTCCGGTTCCTCCGCTCGGCGCCGGCCTACGCGGCCATCGCTCGCGACATGCATGAGCTCTGCCCGGACGCGCTCCTGGTCAATTACGCCAACCCGATGGCGATGAACTGCTGGTATCTGAGTGAGCTGGGCATTCGCGCGGTCGGTCTCTGTCACAGCGTGCAGGGCACCTCCCGCATGCTCGCCCGTCAGCTCGACGTGCCCTACGACGACGTCAACTTCACCTGCGCCGGGATCAACCACCAGGCGTGGTTCCTGACCTTCGCGCGCGACGGCGAAGACCTCTATCCCCGGCTACGGGAGGTGATGCGTCGCCGGCACCTGCGTGAGCCCGTCGGCGCTGCCCTCGCCAGGGACACTGGCGACCACAGCGACGCGGACCGGGGCGATTCCGACTATGAGGGTGGCCGCGAGCGGGTCCGCACCGCGATCATGGACACCTTTGGATATTTCCAGACCGAGTCCAGCCACCACGCGAGCGAGTACGTGCCCTGGTTCCGCAAGGATCCCGAGACCGTCGACCGATTCATTCCGCAACGGTGGGACTACTACGAGGTGTGTCGCGCCCACGACGCCGCGGGCGCGACCGCCGCGCTGCTGGACGAGCTGAAACAGGATTTGAAGCCGTCGGTCGAATACGGCGCGCTGATCCTGAACGCGATCGAGACCGGCGCGCCGACCGTCATCTACGGCAACGTGCCGAATGACGGGCTGATTGCGAACCTGCCCGCTGGCTGCTGCGTCGAGGTGGCGTGTCTCGTCGATCACAACGGCATCCAGCCGACGACAGTGGGCAACCTGCCGCTCCAGTGCGCGGCGATCAACCAGACGAACGTCAACGTGCAGGAACTGGCGGTGCGGGCGGCGCTGGAGGAGTCGACGGCGCATATCTACCAGGCCATCGCGCTCGATCCCCTGACCGGCGCCCTGCTGACCCTCGACCAGATCCATGAGATGACCGACGAGATGCTCGCCGCCGAGTCCCGGTGGCTCCCGTCGTGGGCGACCGCCTGAGCGGGTCGTTTTCTCTGGCCCAGGAAAGGCCGCTCGATGGAGCCAATCCTGCTCGCTGTCATTTTGAGCGCAGCGAAGAACCTGCCGTCGCAGCGGCATTCGTCGCCAACACGAGCGCTCGTGCGAGCACAAACGAGAGAGATTCTTCGCTCTGCTGAGCTCAGAATGACAGCAAGCTGAAATGACCATTCACCCCCGGCTCAGGCGAGCGAGATATTCCTCCCGGTTGAGCGGGTTGAAGTCGGTGCGCGGGCGGATCGGCGGGTCGCCGG
>JAICKJ010000263.1 GCA_025928015.1 Thermomicrobiales bacterium | reverse complement strand
GTCCGGGAAGATCGTGCCCGCTTCGTCTGCCGGCACCTGCGCCGGAAAGAGCTCACCACCATATTTGGCCTTCTGAGTTCTGCGGCCGGGGTCGAATGTGAGCAGGACGGGATCGCGCTTTGATGGATCGCCGCCGTCGATGTTCCAGCACACGTCGAAGTCTCCGGGGGACTCCTTGTGCGTCACGATAACCGGGAGGCAAATTGCCATCGGCGTCGAACTGCGGATCCATGGCACTACATTATCGTTGTGTTCAAGCCGAGGCGAGCGGGAATCGGGCGGCACACCCACGTTGCCTGCCCCACCCTCTTGTGCCATTCGGCAGGGTGCGTACAATGCGGCGCCAACCGGGGCGTCACGCGACGCGGCCCGGCGCGGTCGCGGAACGGCTCCGGGCCGCGAAATCATCCCTCTCTACCGTGGGAAGCGAGGCACACGTGAGCGCACAGGGCGCGAAAGACGGTTCCGCAGTGCTGCGCGTCGGGCTGGCCGGCGCGGGCAACATCGCCGTGCAGCATGCCCGCGGCTGGTCCACCTACCCGGCGCGGGCGAAGATCGCCGCCATCGCCGATGTCGATCCAAACCGGACGAAGCTGCTCAATGACGACTTCGCCGCCGGCGAGGCGAAGACGTACGAGAGCACCGAGGCCCTGATCGCCGATCCGGACCTCGATGTCATCGACATCTGCCTGCCCCACCACCTCCACGTCGACGCGGTCATCGCCGCCGCGCGGGCGGGCAAGGCGGTCCTCTGCGAAAAGCCGCTCTGCACCAATCTGGCTGACGCCCGGCGCATCAAGGAGACGCTCTGCCAGACCGGCACCGTCTTCATGAGCGCCCACAATCAGCTTTTCCAGCCCTCGCTCATCGAGGCCCGCCGCCTGATGGCCGGCGGCGTCATCGGCCAGCCCTACCTGATCCGCTCGATCGAGACCTTCCAGAGCCGGGCCTTCAATCCGTGGTCCGCGGACGGATCCAGCGGCCCGAAAAGCTGGGGCTGGCGCAGCGACCTGGCCCAATCCGGTGGCGGCGAGCTGCTCGACACCGGCTACCACGGCACCTACCGGCTCCTCTCGCTCGCCGGCGAGCGCCCGGTCGAGGTGACCGGGCTGATGAGCCGCTTCTTCCAGCAGGAGCTGAAGACCGAGGACACCGGCATGGTCCTCGTCCGCTTCGCTTCCGGCGTCGTCGGCGAGATCCTGACCAGTTGGGCGCTCGACGTCGTCGGTGGACGTCATTTCGAGATCAGCGGCGAGCTCGGCGCGCTGGCCGGCTCGGCGACGTCCCTCCAGCACCAGCTCTACACCTGGCCGGAACCATCGACCAAGACCTTCCAGCCCGTCGCCAGCTTCACGGCGGAGATCGGCCACTTCCTCGACGTGGTCCAGCGCGGCGCGCCCAACCCGGCCCCGATCGACCTCGCCGCGCGGACGCTGCAGGTCATCAAGGCGGCCTACGTCTCGGCCAATCTTGGCCAGACCGTCACCCTGCCCGAGGACCCGACCGCCGCGCCCGAACCACGCCAGCAACCGGCCGCCACTGCCTTTTCCGTCACCGTCCCGGAGGAGGTCTTGGCCTGATCGCCTCCCTGTCATTCTGAGCGCAGCGAAGAATCTCCCGCCGCAGCGGCAAACGCAGCCGACATATACGTCGATGACGGGCACAAACGAAGCGAGATTCTTCGCTGTGCGGAGCTCAGAATGACAGGCAAGGACGTTCCCATAAGGAGCACCTTATGTACACCACCCTGATGCCGGGCGCGATCGGCATCACCGATCTCTCGTTCGCGGACTCCGTTGCCTTCGCCGCCAAGACCGGCTTCGCCGGGATCACGCTCGACATCCGCGCCGCCCGCGCGATGGCCGACGAGCAGGGCATCGACGCGGTCAAGGGGCTCTTCGCCTCGCACGGCATCCGCGCCGCGACCTGGGGACCGCCGGTCAGTTGGCATGACGACGAGAAGCGCGACCAGCAGCTCGAAGAGCTGCCGCGCTACGCGGAGGTCGCCCAGGCGCTCGGCAGCCCGGGCGCGACGACCGGGCTGATGCCGGGCAGCAACGAGCGGCCCTTCGACGAGGAGTACGCCTACGTGCTGGAACGTCTCCGGCCGCTGGCGCAGAAGCTGAAGGAGTGCGGCACCCGTCTCGGGATCGAGTTCATCGCCCCCAAGACGACGCGAAACAAGTTCAAGCACGAGTTCATCTACGATGCGAAGGGGATGATGAAGCTGGCGAACGACATCGGCACCGGCAACGTCGGCCTCCTCTTCGACCTCTGGCACCACTACGAAGCGCACGGCACGGTCGCCGAGATCGAGGAGCTGAAGGCCGAGGACATCGTCTTCGTCCACGTCAACGACGCGCCGGCCGGCATCCCGGTCGACGAGCAGATGGACCTGGTGCGGACATTGCCGATGGAGACCGGCGTGATCGAGGGCCCGGCGATGATGCGGGCGCTGGCGAAGATCGGCTACGACGGCCCCGTCGCCGCCGAGCCCTTCAGCCAGCGCGTCAACGAGCTGGCGAAGCGGGATCCGGTCGCCGCCGCCACCGAGACCCGCGAATCGATCGAGAAGCTTTTCGCCGCCGCGGGACTGTAGGCTCTCACCCGTCGCTTCGCGCCGCCCCTCTCCCAATCTTGGGAGAGGGGCGGCCGCGCGTTGGCCGAAGATGGCGGTCGGGTTCAGGAAACGTGCTGGATCGTGATTTCGCTGGCGCCGCCCGTGATATCGAACTCGTAGCGATTGGCAGCTCCGCTATATCCCGAGCTTTGGAGCCGGAACTTGCCGCCCACGACATCAAAGTGCTGATCATCGAAGGTCAGCTTGCTGGCGCCGCCGTTCATGGTCAACCCCGCCCCAACCTCGGCCGGAAGACGCATGGTAATCCTGCTCGCGCCGCCGGAAAGGCGCACCGGCACGACTCCCGACGGCGTGGGGAGTGTCACGGTGCAGTCACTTTCCCCTCCGCTGAGACCGAAGGACCGCAGATCCAACCCGCCCAAATGCGCTTCGAGCCGATACGTCCCGCCGCGCACGTCGATCTCCCATGGCACCGCGTCGCTGAGCGCGACATCCCCGGACCGGCTGCGCCGATCGATCAACCAGTTGAAGCGGCCCGAGTACCGCAACGTCACAATCCCGTCTTCGACCGTGACCTTTGGCGCGGGTCCCTCGAAGCGAGCCCGATACAGGTCATCAATCCCGGAATCAGTGCGGAGGGTGATCCGGGCGGCTCCGTTCGCGAATACCAGGCGCCCGCGCTCCACGGCGTCCAGCGGAGCCGAGAACTCGCCCCCATCTTCGCCACGCGACGCGGCCCGGATTCTGGCGGTCTCCTCGCGGGTCATGGCGTTGGACTTCCGCATGATCTGCAGAAAGATATTGAGGGTCCGCTCGTCATAGTCGGCGAACAATGTCTCTATCATCTTCCCTTGTGAACTGAAGATGCCGGCCCCCATGCGCTCCAACTCCGCCATGACTGGCTGGATGAGGACCCGCCGCGCGTCATCCGGGTCCTTCTCTCGCCGCGCATACCCAGCTCGCTCCAGCCGGTTGACCACACCGGTGATCGCCCCCGTTGTCAATCCCATCATCTCCGCCAATCGCCCAGCGGTGATCGGCCCCGCCGAAGAGAGAATGGTGATGCATTGCAGATCAGTCAGATTCATCCCACTGCGCTCTGCGAACGCCTGCAACAGGAACATCCCCTGGACGTTGCTTTCCCGGTTCACCTCTTCAATCTCCCGCAACAACTCCTCACGTTTCTTCGCCATACCTCTTGACACCTTCGCTCAATCGCTCTATATTCCGCTTACTTGGTGAGATTTTCTTCCTGTCTATTACATCGCCAAGTAAGTGACCGCAGTGTATCACGCTGCGCGGAAGCGAGGAACGCGATGACGAATAATGCCGCCATGGCCACCGGACGGAGGGTGACGACGTCGCATGACGGGCCGGCAATCGACGCGAACGGGCTCGTCTACTGCTTCAAGCACCACACTGCCGTGGATGGCATCGATCTCAACGTAGCGCGAGGCGAAATCTATGGCCTTCTGGGACCGAACGGCGCGGGCAAGACCACGATGATCCGGATCCTCGCGACGTTGCTTCGACCGGACGCCGGCACGGCCCGCGTCTTCGGCCACGATGTCGTGCGCGACGCCGACGCGGTTCGCAGCCTGGTCAGCTTGACCGGACAGTTCGCCGCCGTGGATGAGGACCTGCCCGGTAAGGAGAACCTCGTCCTCATCGCCCGTCTCCTCGGCTATAGGCACAAGGCGGCGAAGCAACGAGCCGATCAATTGCTCGTTGCCTTCGGACTCGCCGAGGCGGCGGGCCGGCCTGCCAAGACCTACTCGGGAGGGATGAGAAGAAAACTCGATATCGCGGCGTCCATCGTCGTCACGCCGGCCCTCCTCTTCCTCGACGAGCCGACGACGGGACTCGACCCACGCAGCCGCAATCAGGTCTGGGACATCATCCGCGACCTCGCCGCCGGAGGGAAGACAGTGCTCCTGACCACCCAGTATTTGGATGAGGCGGACCAGCTTGCCGACCGCATCGCCGTCATGGACAGCGGCCGCATCATCGCGAAAGGCACGCCCGGCGAACTGAAGAGCTCGGTCGGGGCGGGCTCCCTGCAGGTCCGGTTGCACAATCCCGCGCAGCGTCCGGACGCCGAGCGCCTCCTCGCCAGGTCACTCGGGGTTCCGGTCCGGCTCGGCTCCGACCCGGCCGCCCTTTCGGCACGGATCTCGGATCCGGACCTCGCAGCCCATGCGCTGACCGCACTGACCGCATCGCACATCGCGATCAACGACTTCGCGCTCGGGCAACCGAGCCTCGATGAGGTCTTCCTCACCCTGACCGGGCACCACGCGCCAGAGAACACCGAGGCGAACGAGGAGAACATCGCATGACCACCCCTGCCACGACGGCCCACACCTTCAGCGGCGACACGCTGCGCTCGGTGATCGCAACGGGCGAACGCCCTGCGCGCGCGAGTGCGTTCTCCGCCTCGATGACGTTCGGGTGGCGAGCGATGCTGAAGCTCAGACTCGTTCCCGAGCAACTCTTTGACGCCGTCGGCACGCCGATCCTGTTCACGCTGATGTTCACGTACCTGTTCGGGAGCGCCCTGGCCGGTTCGACCGACGAGTACCTGCAATTCTTTCTGCCGGGCGTCCTGGTCTACACCGTGGTGTTCATGACGATGTACACCGGGTTCAACCTCAATTCGGACATCTCCAAGGGTGTCGCCGACCGCTTCCGGTCGCTGCCCGGCTGGGGACCCGCCGGCAAAGGGGGGGGCGTTGGGGGGGCAAACAGGCGCGATTAACAGGGCGCGGCGATAGTGCTCAAACGGGGG
>JAICKJ010000092.1 GCA_025928015.1 Thermomicrobiales bacterium | reverse complement strand
TCGAGTTCAAGCAGGTGCCGCACCTGATGTTCCAGACGATCGGCGACCTCGACCTGCAGCCGAACGTGATCACCATGCGCATCCAGCCGGACGAGGGCATCGCCCTCCGCTTCGCGGCGAAGGTCCCGGGCGCGACGACCCAGCTCCGCACCGTGCGGATGGACTTCCTCTACGGCGCCTCCTTCGGCGAGGCCGGCCCGGACGCCTACGAACGGCTCCTGCTCGACGCCATGCTCGGCGATCCGACCCTCTTCGCTCGCCGCGACGAGGTCGAGACCGCCTGGGCGCTGATGCAGCCGATCCTCGATGCCTGGCAGAACATCCCGGTGCCGGTCTATCCCTATGAGTCCGGCACATGGGGACCCAGCAAGTCTGATGCGCTGCTCCGGCGGGAGAATCGCGAATGGCGGCGGCCCTGAGCCGCTCAGTCCCGGGAGGCTCCTATGGCTACCGCATCCACCGATTCCCGCGTCATCCGCGAAACGTCCTGGCACACGGATGTCGTCGAGTCCGGTGTCATCCAGGACCGGCTCAACCAGCTCTGGGCCGATTTGAGCGACGCCGACGAGCAGAGGCAATCCGACGTCACGGCGATAAGTGAGGTCGAGACCGATCCGTACCACCCGGGTCTGCTGACCCGCGCCAGTACGCTCAACCTGCTTACGGTCGCGGAATCCGACGAGGAAGCGCAGCAGATTCACGACACGATCAACAGCCTTACCGAATTCTTCCCGTCGCGCACGATCCTCCTCGTCGACCGGCAACAGACCACCGATGGGCCCGGCTACGATGTCCGCGTCGAGCTGCTGGAACAGCCGACGCACGGCGCCGGTCCCGGCTTGCGGTACGAAGCGGTCACCATTGCCGCCCCGCACCAGGACGCCGGCAACCTTGGCAGCCTCGTCTCCCCCCTGCTGGTCAGTGAGCTCTCCGACTTTCTCTGGTGGCCGAGCGGCAAGTTCGCCAACAACCCGCTCTTCCAGGAATTGACCGAGATCGTCGACCGGCTGATCGTCGATTCCGCCCAGCTCGGCCTGCGGGCGGAGGGGATCGAGACGCTCAACGAGATGCTCGGAACCGTGGCCGTCTCGCCGATCCTCGGCGATTTCACCTGGCTCCGGCTCAACCCCTGGCGACAGCTCATCGCCCAGTTCTTCGACCCGCCGGCGGTCCAGCCCTGCCTCCAGACCATTGATCAGGTCGCGATCGAGTACGCCGAATCCCGCCGCGACGGCTCCTCCGGCTTCGCCTCCGCGCTGCTCGCGACCGGCTGGCTGGCCAGCCGCCTCGGCTGGGAAGTGATCGAACCGCTGGAGCAGCGCCGCAGTGGTGCCTGGTGGGGCGCCCTCCGTGGGCAACGGGAGGGCCGCGGCCGCGATATCGAGGTGCGGCTGACCCCGGACCCAAGCGCACACGCGATCTTCTCGCTCCGCCGGGTCCAGATCAGCTCCAGCGACGATGCGCCCGGCGCGTTCATGGTCGAGCGCACCGATTCGGATGACCTGATGACGAAGAGCGAAGCGCCCTCCATGCCGGAAGTCAGCCGCATGGTCTATGCGAAACGGCCGGAATCGCGGAAGATGCTCGGCGAGGAGCTGCAACGCTTCGGCCGCGACAAGATCTACGAGGAGGCGCTCACCCTCGCCACCCGCCTCGCCCCGACGCGGTAGGGCTCGCATGCACGCTTCGCGCTCCGTCATGCTGAGCTGGTCGAAGCATCTCCCGGCGAAGCCGGTCCGGCGCGACGGACGACTGCTGCGGCAGGAGATGGTTCGACTGCGCTCACCATGACGAAGGCGAGGAGCGCTTCGCGCGGGGTTGCTTCGGGATTGCATCCCTCAGCATGGACGCGGGATACCAGTCACAGCGTCAGCAGTACACGGAGACACAGCTTAATGGCACAGACGAGCAGGGTTCTGGACTACGGCGAGCGCGGCAAGGTCTCCATCGTCAAGGACACCGACACCCTGGCCACCGCCGCCGCTCAGACCCTGCTCGATGTCACCAACCGGGCCATCACCGAACGCGGCCGGGCGACCGTCGCCCTCTCCGGCGGCTCAACGCCCAAGCGCATGAGCGACATCCTCACCAACCCGCCCTTCCGTGACCGCGTCCAGTGGGACAAGATCGAGTTCTTCTGGGGCGACGAGCGCTGGGTGCCGCTCAGCAGCCCTGAAAGCAATGCTGGCGAGGCGCTACGCGGCTTCCTCAAGGAAATGGACGTCCCATCGTCCCACATCCACACGTGGCAGACGCCGGCCGATGGCGTGACCCCCGCAGCAGCCGCGGACGACTACGTCCGCCAGCTCAAGGACGTTTTCGGCGAGGCGCTGCCCGCCTTTGACCTGATCTTCCTCGGCATGGGCGACGACGGCCACACCGCCTCGCTCTTCCCCGGCACCGACGCCATCAACGAGCACCACGATTGGGCCATCGCCCACCACGTCGAAAAGCTCGGCGTCGACCGCCTCACCCTCACCCCGCCGGTGCTCAACAACGCCCGGGTCGTCGTCTTCCTCATCAATGGCGAGAGCAAGGCCGATACGCTGCACCACGTCCTCGACGGCGGCATCGACGTCGATCTGCTCCCGTCACAGGTTATCCGGCCGGTCAGCGGCATGCTGATCTGGCTGGTCGACATGGCGGCGGCGAACCGGCTGGAACGCGCCGAGACCCAGGGCAACGGTCGATGACGCTGCCCGACGCCGAGCGGATGCTGCGCCTGGCGCGGCGCGCCGCCGACGAAATCCAGCCCGGCATGCTCGCCGGGCTCGGCAGCGGCACGACCGCCGAGGCGCTCGTCGCCGAGCTGGGCCGTCGCGTCGCCGTCGGCCTCCGCTTCACCGGCGTCGCGACCTCGATCCGCACCCGCACACTGGCCGAATCGCTGGGCATCCCGATCATGCCACTCGACGAGGTCGAGACGCTCGACGTCTGTATCGACGGGGCCGACGAGATCGCGCCCGACCTGAACGTGGTCAAGGGCCGCGGCGGCGCGCTGCTCTACGAAAAGCTCGTCGCGGTCCGCGCTCGGCGCTATGTCATCATCGCCGCGGCCGAGAAGCTGGTCGCCCAGCTCGGCACGCGGATGCCGCTGCCGGTCGAAGTGATCCCCTACGGTTGGGCACGCTCCGCCCAGGCACTCGAACCACTCGGGCTCAAGCCCACGCTGCGGGCGGCGGCCGGACAGCCCTTCGTCACCGACGGCGGTCACTACATCGTCGATTGCGCCACCGGCCCGATCGCCGAGCCCGCGCAGCTCGCCCAGGATATCAAGGCCCTGACCGGCATCGTCGATCACGGCCTCTTCATCGGCCTGGCCGACGCCGCGATGACGATCGACGACGCCGGCGAGCTCGCTGTCCAGGAACGCGCCGCCCGATGATGGCCCCCGCCCGCAGGCCGGCGCTGGGGACGTTCGTCGCCCTCTGCGTCGTGACCGCGCTGCTCTCCGCCTTCGCCGCCGGCCCCTCGACCCTGCCCGGCGACGTCCGCATCGCGCAGTGGGTTCAGGGCTGGCATGGCGACGGGTTCCAGGCGCTCGCCGACGTCGGCAATGGCATCGCCAGCACCAAAACGGCCATCGCCATCTGGCTCGCGTTGCTGCTCGGCTCGATCGCGTTGCGGCGCAACCTCGACACCGCCCTGCTGGTGGTGCTCGGCATCCTGCGTGGCCTCGGCGCGCTGCTGAAAGTCGTCTTCATCAGCCCGCGCCCGACCGCCCCGCTCATCGCGATCGACGGCCATTTCAACGGCTACGGGTTCCCCAGCGGCCACACCTTCACCGCCACCTGCCTCGGCGGCGCCATCCTGCTCATCGCCGCCCGGCGCATCCACAAGCGCGCGGAGCGGTGGGCGGTCTATGGTATCGCCGTCCTCATCCCGCTCATCACCGGCTTCGCCCGCGTCTGGGTCGGCGCCCACTGGCCGAGCGACGTCCTCGGCGGCTGGCTCTGGGGAATCATCGCGCTCGTCGTCGCCTGGGTCGTCAGTCAGCGGCTCGTCCGCCGCGTCAGCCCCATGAACCGGCCAGCCGCATCGTGAAGATCGCCACCCCGGCGATCACCGTCACCGTCGCCAGCAGCCGCGCCACCCGATCGAGATAGCCGTCGGACCGGCTCCGCAGCGGCTTGGGCAGCAACCACAGCTTCCACTCGCTGAACGGCAGCCAGGGCTGGATGCCGCCGCGGGTGCAGGCGTCGCTGAGCACATGCGAGGCGAATCCCGCCGCGAACGACGCCGTCCAGAACCAGACCGCGTCATCGCCGAGCGACAGCGTCTGCCCACCAGGCGAGAGCTCCGCCCCCTGCGCGATCCGCAGGAGCCAGAAGACGCCGAGCGTCAGCAGTACGCCCGCGAACGCCGAGTGCGAGACGCCCCGGTGCCGCAGCCGGAGCGGCTTTCGGAGGTCGCTCCGCAGATCGAGCCAGTCGGGAAAGCCGCCGCCGGCCATTCCCCACCAGACACAGCCGATCGCCGTGCCCGGCGAGACCGCCAGCGCCAGCGGCATCGCCACCGCCGCCCCGAGCAATCCGTGCGTCACCCGCTTCATCCGTCTCCGCTCATTCTTCTTCGTCCTGCCGCCGCATCGTCGTCACCCCGCCGGAGGAACTTGGCAGCACGAACATCAAGCCCAGCAAAACGATCAGCACCAGGCTGGCCACCGCATTGACGAACGAGAGCAGGAAGGCCGCGACGTAGCCCACCAGACCAAGCATGTAGCGTCGGGAAACGCCCGCGATCGCCGGCCCATCAATCGCCGGATCGAGCAGGTGTGCCCTCGACGACGCGTACCACCACAACCGGTTGAAGGTGAACGCGGTGATCGCGAACCAGCCGGTGTAGACCTGCGTCGCGGTCGCCTCGCCGCTCCGGCCGAGAAACTCGGAGAGCAGCGAGGTCGGGAACGGAATGACGGCGATGCAGAAGAGCAGCGCCAGGTTCAGGAGGATCAGGTAGTGATCCGTGCGGGAGATGATCCGGAAGAGATTGTGGTGATTGGCCCACATGATGCCGATCACCGCGAAGCTGATCACGAAGGCGTCGTAGGAGGGCCACTGCGCCCGCAGCGCCCGCCACATCTCCCCGGCGCCCACGTGTCCGCTCATCGCCGGCACATGGAGATCAAGCACCAGGAGCGTGATCGCGATGGCGATCACCCCGTCGCTGAACGCTTCCAGGCGCCCCGTGTCACTCCCCGCCTCCCGCGCGGTTATCGACGTTGCTGTCTTCATCACTTCATTCCCGTCCACGCCGGCGAATCAGCTCCGGCCCCGCACGAGCCTACACCGACGCGGGGGCGCCGCGCACCTGCCCATCCGGCCAGCGATGTCACATCCCGGGTCAGATGGTCGTCTCCTGGACAGAAGAGAATGCGAATGCATTCGGGACAGCAAGGAGAGGGTCCATGAAAGTCTTCGTCGCCGGCGCCACGGGCGCCATTGGAAAGCAACTCGTTCCCCAACTGCTCGCGAAAGGGTATGAGGTCACCGGCACCACCCGATCACCGGAAAAGGCAAACCGCCTGCGTGTGCTCGGCGCCCAGGCGGTCATCGTCGACGGCCTGGACCAGCCGGGCATCATGCGGGCAGTCACCGAAGCGAAACCCGACGTGATCATCCACGAGGAGACGGCGCTCAGCAGCTTCAAAAACCCGAAGCATTTCGATACGGAATTCGCCAAGACAAACCAGCTCCGCACGACCGGGCTCGACAACGTGCTCAAGGCGGCCCGCGCCGCCGGTTCGCGGCGCGTCATCGCCCAGAGTTTCACCGGCTGGCCGAACCAGCGCACCGGCGGTCCGATCAAGTCCGAAGACGACCCGCTCGACTCCAATCCGCCCGCACAGATGACCCAATCGATCGCGGCGATCCGCTCCCTCGAAGGTGCGGTCACCAACGCCGCGGATTTCGACGGCCTCGCGCTCCGCTATGGCAGTCTCTACGGCGCTGGCACCTCCTTCGGCCCGGGCGGCGAGTACCCGAAGCAGATCAGAAAGCGCGCGCTTCCCCTCATCGGCGACGGCAGCGGCATCTGGTCGTTCATCCACGTTGCGGACGCCGCCGCGGCGACCGTCGCCGCCGTCGAGCGCGGCGCGCCCGGCGTCTACAACATCGTCGACGACGATCCCGCGCCCGTCTCGGCGTGGCTGCCATACCTGGCGGACCTCCTCGGCGCCAAGCCGCCGCGCCACCTGCCTGTCTGGCTCGCCCGCCTCTTCGTCGGTGACGCCGGCACCTCGCTCATGACCCAGATCCGCGGCTCATCCAACGCCAGGGCCAAACGCGACCTCGGCTGGCAACCCGCGCATCCGTCCTGGCGCGAGGGTTTCCGCGAGACCTTCGCCACCAACGCGACACCCGCCAGCAAGCCATTGACGCGCCAACCCGCATAACGGCCCTCACCCCCAACCCCCTCTCCCAATCCTGGGAGAGGGGAGCACGGACGCGGCGGGTAGGGGCCGAGCTTGCTCTCGGCCCGCAGGGCGACACCAGGCTGCCTCGCACCGAGATGCGTGTTTCGAAACACGCTGTCGGGCAAAACAAAGCCCCCTCTCCCAGCATTGGGAGAGGGGCTTGGGGGTGAGGGCCGGTGAGGGCCGTTAGTCCCGCTCGCGCCGGTAGCCGCCGCTCCGGTTGCCGCGGTAGCCGCCGGAGGGGCCGCCGCCGTACTGGCGCGGGCCGCGCCCGTCATCTTGCGGTCGGCGGTTGCCGCTGAAGTGCGGCCGCGCCCCGGCCGGCGCGTAGCGCCGTTCGCCGGACCGCCCGCCCCGGAATCCGGACGGCCCGGGGCCGGGGCGGCCCCGGCTGCTGCCCGCCGGCTCATTCGAGACTTCGACCTGGACCGGCCGGCCCTTGATCGAGGCGTGATTCATCGCGCCGAGCACCTGCTGCACCGCGTCGCCCGGCACATCGACGAACGTGTGGTCATCGAAGATATCGATTGCGCCGATGATCCGGCCCGGGACGTTCGCCTCGTTGGCGATTGCGCCGACGAAGTCCTGCGGCCGCACCGCGCGGTCACGCCCGATGTTGAAGACCAGCCGGACCATCCCCGCGTCGTTGTAGCGACCCTGGCCGCCTTCGAAGCGACCCGGACCGCCTTCCATCCGCGGCGGGCGCGAGCCAAAGTTCGCGACGTCGTCCTGCCGCGTCTCCTCGGTCGTCGTCCGGCCCGTCTCCTCGGCGTAGAGCTTCAGCAGCGCCGCCGCGATGTCGATCGAGTCGAACTCCTCGTCGGAGAGCTCGCGCACCGGCTCGAGGTAGGACTTGAACGCCTCCTCGTCCCGCAGCGCGTCGCGGACCAGCTCCTTGAGCACCTCGCGCCGCCGCTCGTTGACATCGGTCGCCGTCGGCAGCTTCTTGAACTCGATCGTCGCCTTCGTCGCCCGCTCGATCTGCCGCAGCCAGCGGCTCTCGCGCGGCGTAATCAGCGTGATCGCCTGTCCGCTCTTGCCGGCCCGGCCCGTGCGGCCGACCCGGTGGACATAGGCCTCGATGCTCTCCGGGATGTCGTAGTTGATGACGTGGCTGACGTCCGGGATATCCAGACCCCGCGCCGCAACATCCGTCGCGATCAGGATGTCCGCCTGCCCGGTGCGGAAGCGGCGCATCACCCGGTCGCGTTGCGCCTGCGAGAGATCGCCGTGCAGCGTCTCGACCGCAAGGCCGCGCGCCATCAGCGCCTCGCCCAGCTCATCGACACCGTTCTTGGTCCGGCAGAAGATCATCGCCGAACCCGGGATTTCCGCGTCGAGGATGCGGGTCAGCGCGTCGACCTTCCGCGAGCGCGGCGCCTCGTAGTACGTCTGCTTCGTCTCCGCGACCGTCATCTGCTTGCCGCGGACGGAGATGCGCTGCGGCTCGTTCAGGTACTTCGTCGCCAGCTCGGCGATCCGCGGCGGCATCGTCGCCGAGAAGAGCGCCGTCTGCCGCTCGACCGGCACCTGTTCCAGGATCCACTCGATGTCATCGACGAAGCCCATGTCGAGCATCTCATCGGCCTCATCGAGGATGAAGAAGCGGATGTCGTCCAGGTGCAGCGTGCCCCGGCGCATGTGATCCATGACCCGGCCCGGCGTCCCGACCACGATCTGGACACCGCGCTGGAGACCGCGCAATTGCCGCTCGTAGGGCTGGCCGCCATAGATCGGCAGCGTCTCGACGTGCTTGTGCTTGCCGTAGAGGTGCAGCGCCTCCGAGACCTGGATCGCCAGCTCCCGCGTCGGGCAGAGGATCAGCGCCTGAACGCGCCGGTCCTTCGGGTCGATTGCATTGATGATCGGCAGCCCGAAGGCCGCCGTCTTGCCGGAGCCGGTCTGGGCCTGCGCGATGACGTCACGCCCCTCCATGAGGACGGGGATGACCCGCTCCTGGATCGGCGTCGGTTCTTCGTAGCCAACCGCCTTGATGGACTCCAGCAGCGGCTCACTTAGCCCGAACGTATCGAAGGTCGGGCCGTGTTGCTCCTGCTGCTGCTCGCCGTCGTCGCGGGGCGCTGGCTGCTCGTCTGCCTCGACGGGTGGATCGAGCACCGCGGCGCCTGCGCCGCCGTCCTCGACCGCGTAAAACGGATAAAAGATGGAATGATGAGAAAACATGCTGGCCATGTGGCGCACACTACTCCTGTGCTTGGTCGCTGATCGTAATCTGACGCGCGACACCGAACGCGCGGCCACCGTTGGCCGCGTCGTGCGCATGGCCTCGCCTCAGACCCAATCAGCGCCAGCGCTCACCGCGCCGGACCACCACACCTGGAGGCGATATGCCACACCCGTCTCGCCCTACCCGTCCATCCCAGGTGTGTCACACACACCTTGCATCGGCGCGAGGAAGGCGCCGGGTCTGCTGTCGATCGCTGCGTTAAAGGGAGACAATCTGAACAGACGAGGAAGAAATCAGGGGAACCCCCGAGGGCAGATTCAAGACTTCCCCAAGTATAGCAAGAAGTTCGCCGGCCTGTCACCTATCCGGGGCGCGGATTTTATGGCGGTTCCATGCGAAAGGGAACAGCGCGCTGGCGACGCCCGGGGCTGAAGACCCCGCGCTCATTCCAGACGAAAGCCGGCTGAAGACCGGCTGGCGCGGTGAGCATTGGCATCGCGGACGATCGTTTCCTGGCGGGGCGATCCCACGTGATCGCCCCGCCCGCCACCATCCGTTTCGCCTTGCCCAATCCCCACTCCGTCATTCCGAGCAGAGTCGAGGAATCTCTCGCCGAGCGCAACGAGCCCCGGCCCCACGAGCACATCACCCCGCATCAGACCAACCAGTCCCGACGACCTTCGTGCGACAATCGGAACGCTGACCTTTCGCGCATGTTCATCACCCACAGGAAACACATGACCACAAACGACGCAATCACCCTCCACACCGGCTTGCCGGTCCCGCCGGGCCTCGTGACGAAGATCGCAACCTGGCCCCGCGCGGACGACGTGACGCCTGACTGGCTCGCGACCCTGCCGGACGCGATCGAAGCGCTGAGTGACCGCTGGCAAATCGCGCTCGAACCGCTCGTCCACGAGTCCATGATCACCCTCGTCCTCCCCGGCCGCTCCGAAAAGCTCGGCCCGGTGATCGTCAAGGCGTCGCCCCTCCGGGACGAGTTCCGCTCCGAGGCGACCGCGCTCGCGCTCGCCGCCGCGCCCAACGTCGCCCGCCTGTATGACGTCGATTTCGACCATGGCGTGATGGTCATGGAGCGCATCGTGCCCGGCACCCAGCTCCGGCAGGTGCCGCTGCCGGACGATGACGCCACCCGGCTGGCGGCGGCGCAGGTGATGACCATGTGGCGCCCCGTCGACGACCCGGACGGCCTCCATCCCCTGCGCCGCTGGATGCGCGACCTCTTCAACTGGACCCCGAGGCCCGGTCTGATCCCGACGGATCTGATCCGCCACGCCCAGGACAGTGGCACATCACTCCTGGAGACGTCGCCGGAACCTCGTCTTCTCCACGGCGACTTCCAGCACCACAACCTGCTCCAGCGCGCGAACGGCGACTGGGCGATCATCGACCCGAAGGGGCTGCTCGGCGACCCCGGCTTCGACATCGCCGCCTGGATGTACAACCCGCCCGACGTCACCGCCCGCGCCGACTACCGCGCCCTCTCCGCCCGCCGCATCGCCATCTGGTCCGATGTCACCGGTCTCGACCGCGACCGCCTGACCGCCTGGGCCTTCACCGGCGCCGTCCTCTCCGCCTGCTGGTCCGCGTCCGATCTCGGCGTCGCCGACGCCGAATGGCTCCGTCACACGGTCCGCGCCGCCCAGGAGCTGCGCCGGCTGCTCGCGTAACGCCATTCGCCCGGCCCTAAAGGGACCAGGCTAGGACGACAAAGCCCGGTGAACCGGGCTGAGTGCGTAGCAGGCAGATGTAGGGGCGCACGGCGTGCGTCGGTGTTGTCAGCCAATCCGTTTCGCCCTTCCCCATGCGCTAAAAGCCGCTATTCCGAGCGCACGAGGAATCTCTCCCGTGAGCGTATGCGAGCGCTTGCCACGCAGGAACCCCGTCACGGGGTCGCGAATGCACAACGGGATTGGTCAGCCACGGGGACGCCGCAGCCGCGGGAGGTCCTGCGATTCCGCTCTGGATGACGGCGAGGGGAATTGGCAAGGGGCAACGCAAGTAGTTATGGCGCAGGCCGACTCGCCGATCACCCTTCCTCAGCGGCGTCAAGAAGCTGACGCGCTTCGGAGTCCAGTGTCGGCAAGTACTCTTTGATGATCAACCAGACCTGATCATCCTTGACGTCGTCGTACCCGTGCGCGAGCCGGTTCCGAAAGCCTGTGATCTTGCGATGATCGGTGAACCGCGACGCAACTCCCGGATCCGTGCGCTCAATCCGGAGCATCGCTTCGCCGATGATCTCGAAGCATCGCTCAACAGCATGTTGCAGCACCGGGTCGCCCAGATAGTCTTCGATCGAGCGTCCCGCCGTCGCTGACCGGATAAGCGCGCACTCCGATACGATGTCGTTAAGCCACCTGGGCGTGCGCGGCCGCATCGTAGATCACCTGCCGGGTCTTGTCCGCTTCGCGTCGGAACCATTTGTTGCGCAAAGCTGGATTCATGACGAGATCGACATCACGACCAAGCAATCGGGCAAGATCACCTTCGAGGTCCTGCAATCGACCAAGCCACGGACCAAAATCGTAGTCGGGAGGGTACTCAACCAGGAAGTCGATATCCGACCGATCCGGATCGAACGCCGGCGTGCACGCGGAACCGAATATCTCGAGACGCACAACGTCATAGTCGCGACAAAGCGCACGGATCGCAGGAAGATGTTGTTCAACGATCGCCGGTATCATGGCCATTCACCTCACCGGCCAGTATAGCAACGCAACCCGTACGAACATCCTCCTGATCATTCAACGAGCATGACCACCGCGGGATCGCCGCTACGCGCTCCCCACTCCCGGCGTAGGAGGAGACTCCTCCGGCGGCTGCTCGTGCCGCTCGTAGACCCGCTGCCAGTCGCGGATGGCGCCCGCCCGGTCCGGGTCGTCGGGCAGGTCGCCGTAGCGAACGCGCTGGTAACGGCCGGTGAGGTCCGTGACCGGGTCGTGGACATCGCTCCAGGTCGCGGTCAGGCGGGCCGCGTAGCCGTGGGGCGTCTCCGCTTCCTCCCGGCCCAGCCCTTGGCGGGCTGCCAGCACGGTCAGGTAGCGGTAGGCCTCACGCACGCTGTTGGGCGGTTGAGTCAGGTCGAGCTTTCTCACGCGCTCGCGGCCGCGGCGGCGGAAGAGGTCGCGCAGCTGCCGCCGGGCCAGATCGCCGGAGAACAGGCTCTCCCGCGACTCGTCGGCGCCGGAGTCCTCCGGCACGCGGACCTTCGCCCGCGTCATCCGCCAGATGATGAACGCGGCGATCAGCACGCCGATGCCGAGCCCGACCCAGCGCGCGATCATGATCCACTCGTGCGAGAGCGCGGCCGGCTGGTTCTGCTGCAACTGTTGCTGTTGCTGCGCTTGTTGCTGCTGCGCCCGCGGCGGTTGCGGCATCTTCATGTTGCCGAGCAGCGGGCGCAGCACCCAGTAGATGCCGTAGATGATCCAGTAGAGGACGTAGACAATGCCGAAGAGGGCGTAGCCGATGCCGAGCGCCATCAGATAGCCGAGGTGCAGGATGCCGTCAATGATCGCCTTCATCCCGTCCGGTCCAAGGATGACCGCGATAATCAGGGCCAGGATCGCGATCACGCCGGCGATCCCGGCCGCGATCGTCAGCCAGCGCCCCCACTCGGGCGCCTTGCCGCCGCGCCGGACCGCCGTCTCCCGCGCGGCGAGGATCTCGCTGCTCGCGATCAGCCCGACCGAGCAGACGATCGCCACCGGCACAGCCGTCTTCGCGCTCACCAGCGCGTTGTGCCCGGCACCCGTGCGGACGAGGGCGCCGAGGACGATCATCGCGGCGAGGAAGATCCAGGCGTTGCGGACGATCTCCCGCAGCGAGTCGGGCACGAAGAGGAAGGCGTCGCCGGCCCAGTGCATACCGAGATACCAGGCGAGCCAGGAGCAGACGACGAGCGGCAGCACGTAGGCGTGGCTCGTGACGAGCGTCTGGATCCCGGTGATCCTCGGCAGGCTGTAGCCGGGTTCCAGCTCGATCCAGAAGGCAGTCGCGAGCAGCCAGAGCACGATCATCGCGACGCGCGCCCACTTGGGCACCGGATCGCCCCGAAAGAGCAGCAGTGCCGCCCAGAAGCCGAGCAGGCCGATGATCGCCAGCGCGCCCGGCCAGGGCGCCGGGTGGTGCGCCGTCAGCCCGAATTCCGGTCCGAGGATGAGGTGGATCAACGGCGCCACCGCGGCCGCCTTGAGGATCGCGACGAGCACCGGCAGCAGCAGCCAGTTGGCCCAACCGCGCCGGATGCGCCGCTCCTCCTTCGCCAACGTGGCGTCGCGGCTAATGGATGCGTTCGAGGGTGAGCCGCTCAACGACATCCCACGCCTCCTCTTCCGGCAGGTAGTAGCAGATCAGCCGCCGCTGCAGCTCGGGCAGCAGGTCGGGCTTCTCCCCGACGGCGATCAGGACGAATCGCCCGGCGCCGTTGCGGATCAGCCGCTGCAACGAGCGCTGCAGCGAGTCGGTCACGTTGCAGGTGATGATGACGATCGTCGTGCCCCACGAGAGCCGGGGGATCTCGGCGACGACCATCTGCTCGATCCGGTCGCCGAAGGCCGGCACAAGCATCGCCAGGTTCTCCAGCATTCGCGTGAGCTGGGCCGGGTGCCGGCCCGGCGGGACGCGGATCGTGCGCGGCCCGCCGAGGATCGGCGCGTTGGCGAAGAGCCCGACCTGATGCCGGGCCAGGATCAGGTCGCGCGCAAGCGACGCGGTCAGCGTGATCGCCAGCTCCAGGAGGGCCGTATTCTGCCCCTCCCAGAGGTAGGCGAAGGTGTTGGTGTCGAGGAAGAGCGCCGCCGACGGAGTCGCGCTCGTCTCGTAGACGCGGGTCTGCATCTGGCCGGTCCGCGCCGTCGCCCGCCAGTGAATGCGACGCGGGCTGTCGCCGGCGACATAGGGCCGCACGCCCTGGATGCGCAACGGGTCCTCGACCAGCGGCTGCGACGGCTTGAAATCGCCCAGCGGCTGCCGGGCCGGGATCGGCACGCCGGAGAGCGGCACCATGCGCGGATAGACGATGAAATGGACCGAGCCGGGGATTTGCCTGTCGCGGGTGATGAGCCCGAACGGGTCGCTCGTCGTCATCACCCCCGGGCCGATACGGTAGCGTCCGCGCATCATGCCGGGAACGGTGTAGCGGAGCTTGACGCGCTCATAGATGCCGAGG
>JAICKJ010000077.1 GCA_025928015.1 Thermomicrobiales bacterium | reverse complement strand
CGAAGAACTCCTCGATCTTGCCCATCTTCAGGCGCGGCAGCACCGGGTAGTCCTTGATCCGCTGGTAGTTCTCCAGCATCTCGCGGTCTGGGCCGCCGCCACCGTCGCCCCAGCCGAAGGCGAGCAGCGTCTGGTCGGTCAATCGCTTGCCGCGGAATGCCTTCCAGGTGCCATAGGTGTCGTAGGGCTGGATGTCGCCGTTGTACCCCCGGTTGGGATTGAAGAACGAGTGGGCGAGGATGCGGCTGCCGTCGATCCCCTCCCATTGGAAGAGGTCGAACGGGAACTGGTTGGTCTCGTTCCAGTTCAGCTTGGTCGTGAAGAAGCTGGTGAGCCCGGCGCCGAGGAGCAGTTGCGGGATGGCGCCGGAGAAGCCGAAGACGTCCGGCAGCCAGGCGACCGTGTTGCGGACGCCGAAGCGGGACTGGAAGTAGCGCTGGCCGTAGAAGAGCTGGCGGACGAACGCCTCGCCGCCGGTCACCTGGCAGTCCGGCTCCAGCCAGGAACCGCCGATCGGCTCCCAGCGACCCTCCTTGACCCGTTCCGTGATCCGCTTGAAGAGCTCGGGGTCGTCCTGCTCGATCCAGACATACGCCTGGGCCGAGGACTGGTTGAAGGTGAAGTCCTCGAAGACGTCCATCAGGTGGAGGACGCTGGAGAAGGTGCGTCGCGCCTTGCGCTTCGTCTCGGCGAACGGCCAGAGCCAGGCGAGGTCGATATGCGCGTGACCGGAGAGTGTCAGATTGCCGATCGGCGGGTAGCGGTGCTTGATCCTCTCCAGACCGTCGGCGATGACCTGCCGCGCGTCGGCGATGGCCGGGAAGGCGGCCTCCGGCAGTGGTTCCAGCTCGTCCTTCGGCGGCGGGATGTGCCAGATGCCGGAGAGGACCAGCTCCCCTTCGTAGCCGGGCACGTCGTAGTCGCCGAGTCCGACCGAGTGGCGGTTGCCGCCTTCGAGGTCGCCCGAGACGTAGCGGGTCATGGCAACGTCGAAATCGGTCGGCCAGCCGGGGGCGACGGCGCGGTAGGCGGCGTCGGCCAGATCGAGGAAGAGCGGGAAGGCCTCGTGCTCCTTGAGCTGCTCGGCCGTGTCGATGACCATCTTGAGGTCGCGTTCGAAGTCGCGAACCTCGGGGTAGGGCACGGCCAGCAGCGCCCGGTCGATCGCCGGCGCATAGACGTGGGCGCCGAACATGCCTTTCGGCACGACCTCCGCCTCGATCTGGATCTTCTCGCCGCCCTTGGCCTTGTCGCTGATCGGGAAGTCGTGGTGGAAGGGGTTGAGCCCCATCTGGTAACCGGGCGTGAACTTGACGAAGCCCTCGCCGCCGAGCCAGAGCTCGATCTCGACCGGCTGCCCGGACCATTCCTTCGGAATGGTTGCCAAGGCCGTCAGCTTGACCGGTGTGTCGACGATCGGCCAGGGATCGCCCGCCTTCAGCGGCACGGTCTGCCCATCGCTGCCGGTGAACTCCCACTCGTCGATCCGGCTGACGCGGGCATTGCGCCAGGACCGCAGCTCCGGTAGCCACCGCTTCAGCCGTTCCAGCCGACGCTGGTCCTTCTTCAGTTGCTCGTCCAAATCGAAACGCCCCCTTCAACGCTCACGGTATCGATCCGGCATCATTCGCCGGAACCATCGCCCCATTGTCCCACGTGATTGCCCGCGGACGTGGGGCCACACAAAGCGATGCTGGAATTCAGGTGAGGTACAGTACAGAACATGGTCCCAGATTGAAATCAGGAGCTGGACGTACAAAGTCCCTTCGGGACTGGGTGCGGCAGCGTTCTCAGCCTCGGAGAGGCTTCGTCGGTTGAGCGCCTGATTTCAATCTGGCGTTGTGCGGCGTCTCACGCCGTATACGACAGAGCTACTTGAAGCTGCCGACGCTGATCCCCTCGACGAACGCGCGTTGGAAGAGCAGGAACAGCACCACGACCGGGAGGACCACCAGCGCGGACGCGGCCATCAGCAGGTTGAACTTCACGTCGTAGGAATCCTGCGACTGGAAGAAGGTCAGGCCGATGGAGAGCGTGTACTTCGAGGCGTCTTGCAAGTAGATCAGCGGGCCGAGGAAGTCATTCCAGGCGGCGATGCCGGCGAAGATCGAGATGACGCCGAGGGCAGGCAGGGACTGGGGCAAGATGATGCGCCAAAAGATCTGGAACTCATTGGCGCCGTCGATCCGGGCGGCGTCGGAGATGTCCCTCGGGATTTGCATGAAGAACTGGCGCATGAGGAAGATCCAGAACGCGGTGCCGAAGAAGCGGGGCACGACCAGCGGCAGATAGGTGTTGACCCAGTGCAGCCGGGCGAAGATGTCGAACAACGCCACGATCAACACCGGGAAGGGGACGAAGACGCTGGCCAGGACGACCAAGAAGACCTTGTCCCGGCCCGGCCACTCGATGCGCGAGAACCCGTAGGCGATGATCGGATTGGAGATGACGGAGCCGATGATGGTAAGCGCCGTGATAGCAGTCGTGTTCCAGAGGAAGCGCCAGAACGGAAAGACTTCGGTCGCCTTCTTGAAATTGAACCATTCGAGACTGTGCGGCCAGAGCGTCGGCGGATAGATCGAGAGCTCGTGATTGCTTTTGAGCGCCAGCGCGACCATCCAGTAGAACGGCAGGATGAAGACCGCGCACATGACGATCAGGATGATGCGTGGGACGACTTGCTGCCCCAGGAGGCGCCGCAGGCGGCGTTGGGTGGCGCGACCGGGCCGCTCCAGATCGGTAATCCCGGCGCCGGTGGCCTGGTCTCTGGTTATCGTGGCCATAATCGTCCCTCCTGGGGAAGCGCGGATTGCCGGTCACGTGACATCGTAATGAACCCATCGGTTTGATGTCTGGAAGATCAAGATGGCGATGGCGAAGGTGATCAGGAAGAGCACGACGGCCATTGCGGCGGCATACCCCATCTGACCGCCGTATCGGAAGGCATTGGCGTAGAGGTAGTAGACGTAAAAGTTGGTCGAATTGGCCGGCCCGCCCTGGGTGATGATGTACGATTCGGTGAAGACTTGAAGCCCCTGGCTGACGCCGAGGATCAGGTCGTAGAGGATCACCGGGGTCATCAGGGGCAGGGTGACATTACGGAAGCGGGAGGCGATGCCGGCCCCATCGATCATTGCGGCCTCGTAAAGACTTTGCGGGATCCCTTTGAGGCCGGCCAGGAAGATGAGCGCGACCTGTCCGGCGCCGAATTGGGCGATGGCGACGATGGCGATCTTGGCGTAGCGGGTGTCGCCGAACCAGTTCGGCGGGTGGATCCCGAACTCCCGCAGGAATTCGTTGACGATGCCTTGATTCGGATCGAGCAATGTCAGGAAGATAAACGAGATCGCAAAGAGGGGCAGCACCGATGGCATGAAGAGGATGGTGCGGTAGACCGGTACCTCCGGCACTGGCGCGTTCATCGCCAAAGCCAGCACCATCGCGACGATGACCCCGATCGGCACCGCGAGCGCCACGTAATAGAAGGTATTCCAGAGAGCCGTGTGATAGACCTGATCGTCGAACATCCGCTGGTAGTTCGCGAGACCGATCCAGGTTGGTTGGCCGAATCCCGAATAGCGCGTGAAACTCAAGCGGAACGTATAGTAAATCGGGTAGACGAGGAAGGCGAGGAACCCCACCAGCCACGGACTGATGAAGAGGAGCCCCAGCACCAGATTGCGCCGCTCCCCCCGGCTCGGCAGGTGGAACCGGCCGGTGCGGCCCTGGGCTCTCGCCGCGGCTGAGAGAGATTCATCGACGGTTGTTTGCACGGTGGTTGATGGATTCATGTGGGAGGAACCTCCCCGTCAAGGAGACCCGGCCAACCGCCGGCCGAGAACAGACACGGAGCATTGGTGACATCGGGACGCCGGCCGGCGTCCCGATGTCACGCGGAACCAATGCTCTACGTGATCGGGCAGAATTGCTGGATCAAGGTCTGCGTGTTCTGCTTGGCTTCACCATACGCTTGCTTGGCGCTCTCCTTGTTCAGGTAGATCTTCTGCCAGGCGGTCTGCAACTCGTCCCAGAACTTGGCGCCGACCGGCAGCGGCGGCCGGTTCTTGGTGGTCGGCAGCAGCTTCTCGATGAAGAAGACGTGCTTGCCCGAGTAGAGTGATTTGTCCGCCTGGACGGACTTGAGCGTCGGAACGTGGCTGCTGGCCTTCGTGTACATCTTCTGCCCCTCGGGGCCGGCGAAGTACTTCATGAACTTGAAGGCGCCTTCCGGCTCCTTCGCGCCCTGTGGAATGACGACGGACCAGCCGCCGGCCCAGGTGGTCGAATTCATGCCCTTGGTCGGCACCGGCAGGTAGGTAATGCCGTAATCGATGTCCGGCGCGTAGGTCGCCAGGTTCTGGATCGACCAGTCGCCGGTGATCCACATCGCCATGCGCTTCTGAATGAACGGGTTCTGCTGCGGCGGTGCGCCGGGCTTCATCGCGGCCTGGATGAAGGCCTGGAAGGCATCGACCCCCTGGTCCTTGGCGTAGTTGTAGATCCAGTCGCCAGAGGCCACGATCTTGTCGTTGTCCGGCGTGACCTCACACTTCGATTTGTCGAAGAAGGTGCCGCCCCAGGAGAAGCCGAAGGTGTATGGCAATCCCTGGTCGAACCATGGCACGAGACCGGCCTGCGTGAAGTTGCCGTTGGTGTCCTTCTTGTTCAGCTTGGCGGCCGTCGCCTTGATGTCGTCCCAGAGCAGCACACCCTTGGACGGATCCCAGGTGGCGGGGTCGATGCCAGCCTCCTTGATCATCGCCTTGTTGTAGTAGAGCGCCCGGACATCGGTGTCGAACGGCAGCGCGTACGGCTTGCCGTCGAACGTCGCCTCGCGGGCGGCGAACTCGATGTAGTCCTCCGTCAGGTCCGGGTTCATGCCGTTCTTCTTCATCAGATCGGTCAGATCTTCGAGCAGGCCGTTGGCGGCGCGCTCGTTGACGATGAAGCGGTCGAGGAGATAGACATCGGGTCCGGTGCCGCCGCGGACGGCGGTAATCAGCTTGGAGGAGTCCGTGACTTCCGCCGGCGGGATTTGGACGATCTTGACATTGGTGTCGGTGCTCTGCTTGTTGAAGGCGTTGACGATGTCGGTCAGGTTCTTCAGTCCGGTGTCGGTGTACGTGGTCCAGAAGGTGACATTGGTCTTGGACTGCCCACGGACGATCATCGGCGCTTGAGCGCCCAGCGCGAACGTCATTGCGCCAGCGCCAACCGCTCCCTTGACCAGATCTCGGCGATTGAATGTCGCTGGGGCGATCCGGGTGCGTTTTTCGGCGCGATGCTGGCTGGACTTCGTCGTGGTCATGCACGTTCCTCCGGCTGGCGCTCATCTTCTCATTGGATGAGATACAGCAAAGACGACCGGGTGATGGCGGCGCCACCGACCCGATGCCAACTGTCTACCATTGATGCACGAAGTGGACAGTTTGACTCGGCTTTCTGGTCCCGGGGTGCGCTAGACCCGATCGTCGCGCTCTTCGCCTCCTATCCAGGCCTGGAGATCGACCGGCGTGTTATTGAACACAATATGAGGCTCACGTTACGCAGCGCCTCTGAGCCTGTCAAGCTGTCTCAAGGCACCGAGCCAGGCGGAATGAGCCCTACTTGATGCTGCCGACCGTGATGCCTTCGACGAAGGCCCGCTGGAAGAAGAGGAAGAGCACGATCACCGGGATGACGACGATCGTGGCGGCGGCCATCGCCAGGCTGTACTGGAAATCGTGCTGGGAGCGGAAGAAGGCCAGACCGACGGCGATGGTGTACTTGCTCGCATCCTGGAGATAGATCAGCGGGCCGAGGAAGTCGTTCCAGGCGTAGATGGCGGCGAAGATGCTGATCACGCCGATGGCCGGCAGCGCCTGCGGCAGCACGATCTCGTAGAAGATGCGGAACTCGTTGGCGCCGTCGATCCGCGCGGCGTCGGAGATCTCGCGGGGCACGCCCATCAGAAACTGCCGCATCAGGAAGATCCAGAACGCCTGGCCGAAGAACATCGGCACGATCAGCGGCAGATAGGTATTGACCCAGTGCAGCTTGGCGAAGATGTCGAACAACGCCACGATCAACACCGGGAAGGGGACGAAGACGGTCGCCAGCACGAGGAGGAAGACCTTGTCCCGGCCCGGCCATTCGATGCGTGAGAACCCGTAGGCGATGATCGGGTTGGAGATGACCGAGGCGATGACCGTCAACGCGGTGATGATCGCCGTGTTCCTCATGTAGAGCCAGAAGGTGATGACGTGGGTCGCGTCACGGAAGTTCGACCACCGGAGCGCACTCGGGAAGAACGTCGGCGGATACTTCGCCAACTCCGGCGTGGTCTTGAGCGCGGTGACGACCATCCAGTAAAACGGCAGCAAGAAGAGCGCGCAGACGGCGATCAGAATGATGCGCGGCAGCACCTGCTGGGAGAAGAGGCGCATCCAGTGCGCGCGGCGCTGGCTCCGGAATTGCTCGGCGGTCTGAGTTGCCTCGGCGATGATGGCTTTGGCCACGGGAGCGGCTCCTCTCGCTACATCGTGTCGTAGTTCACCCAGCGATTAGATGACCAGAAGATCAACGCCGCCAGGACGAAGGTGATGACAAAGAGCACGACGGAGAGGGCGGATGCATATCCCATCTGCCCGTACTTGAACGCATTGTCATAGAGGTAGAGCACGTAGAACCGGCTGGAATCGATCGGACCGCCCTGGGTGATGATGTAGGCCTGGGTGAAGATCTGGAGACCGAGGCTGAGGCCGAGGATGAGGTCGTAGAGGATGACCGGCGTCATCAGCGGGACGGTGATGTTCCAGAAGCGGTTCATCGCCGAGGCGCCGTCCATCATGGCCGCCTCGTGCAAGCTGGCGGGGATCGCCTTGAGCGAGGCGAGGAAGATGAGCGCCACCTGGCCGGCGCCGAACTGGGCCATGAAGACGAAGGTCGCTTTCACCCAGGCGGGGTCGCCGAACCAGTTGATGCCGGGCAAGCCGACGCTGGTGATGATGCGGTTGAAGATGCCCTGCGTCGGATCCATCAGGATCAGGAAGATGAGCGAGAGCGCGAAGCCCGGGATGATGGAGGGGATAAAGAGGATCGCGCGGTAGAGAGGAACCTCGGGCAGGCGCTGGTTCATGCAGAGCGCCAGCCCCATCGCCACGACGACGCCGATCGGCACCGCCAGCGCCGTGTAGTACACGGTGTTCCAGAGCGCTTTCCAGAATATCGGGTCGTTGATCATCCGGTGGTAGTTGTCGAGCCCGATCCAGGTCGCCGGGCCGAACCCGGTGTACTTGGTGAAGCTGATCCGGACGGTGTAGTAGATGGGATAGACGAGGAAGGCGAGGAATCCGATGATCCACGGGCTGATGAAGAGGAGCCCGTTGCGCAGGTTGCGCCACTCGTTGCGGGTCATACGGTGACGCGTGGGCGCATTCCCCGGCGGGGAGGTGACGGTCACGGAATTCACCAGATGCCTCCTTCCTCAGAGGGGAACCGGCCGCGCGGATGGCGCGCCTGTACGTGACAGGATAAACACTCGGACGGGTGATTGCACCCGTCCGAGTGTCGTCAGCCAGGCGCCGCGCTAGCCGCCGATCTTGATCGGACAGGATGGTTGCAGCTGCGGCTGCACCTTGCCCACCACGCCTTCAAGGGCGGGCTTCGGCTCCTGCTGGTTCAGGTAGATCGCCTGCCAGGCCGAGGTCAGCGAGTCCCAGTAGAGGGCGCCGACGGGCAGCGGCGGGCGATTCCGCGCGGTCGGCAGCAGATCCTTGACGAAGAAGGTGTGCCGCGCGTCGTAGAGGCTGGCATCGGCCTCCAGCGCCTTGACCGTCGGCAGGTGGCTCGTTTGCACGGTGTAGATCTTCTGGCCGTCCGGACCGGCCGCGAAGTTCATGAACTTGAAGGCCGCGTCCGGCTCCTTGGCGCCCTGCGGAATCACGAGTGACCAGCCGCCCGCCCAAGTCACGGACTTGTCGCCGGCCTTGGGGATCGGGATGTAGGTGATCCCGTAGTCGATGTCCGGCGCGTACTGCTTCAGGTTCTTGATGAACCAGTCGCCGGTCAGCACCATCGCCAGCTTCTTGGTGATGAACGGGTGCGTCTGTGGCGGATAAGGGGTACTTCCCATGAAGTTGCCGATGAAGGCGTTGATCTTCTGCGCGCCCAGCGTCTTCGCGTAGTCGTAGAGGTACTGGTGCCCGGCGACGACCTGATCGTTCGCCGGCGTGACCTTGCAGCTCGCCTCATCGAAGAAGTTGCCGCCGAAGGCGAAGCCGTAGGTGTAGTGCCAGCCCTGATCGAACCATGGCACGAAGCCCATCTGGCTGAAGTTGTTGCCGGCGGACTTGTTGACCTTGGTGGCGAGGCCGTTCAGCGTGTCGAAGGTGACGGGGCCCTTGGCCGAGTCGAGCTCGGCGGGATCGGCGCCGGCGTCCTTGAGCATCGTCTTGTTGTAGTAGATCGCCCGGGCGTCGGTGTCGAACGGCAGCGCGTAGACCTTGCCGTCCCAGGTCGCTTCCTCGACCGCGAACGAGATATCGCGGGTCTTGAGGTCGACCGAGTCCTTGGAGAGATAGGAGGAGAGGTCCTGAATGACGCCTTCGTTCGCCCGTTGGGCGACCGTGAAGCGGTCGAGCATGTAGACGTCCGGCCCGGTGCCGCCGCGCACGGCGGTCATCAGCTTGGAGGTATCGGTCTCGGAGCCGACAACCTGGACCATCTTGACGACGGTGTCCGGATTGGCCTTGTTGAACGCATCCACGATCATCTTGAGCCCGGTCAGGTCAGGCTCGGTGTGCGACGTCCAGAACGTCACCTGCTTCGCGCTCTGCGCCGCGGCCGGCATGGACTGGATGACCGCGCCGGCGAGGGAGGCCGAGACGCCCAGCGCCGCCGCATCCTGCATGAACCGCCGGCGGCTGATCTTCCGACTGCGCAATCGCGCGATGAGGTCACCGAAAGCTTCGTCGCTCATACCTGGGTACCTCCTGTGACGGCCGGAATGGGACCGGCCTCTCAATGGCTGCCTCCGCTGACGGCGCGACATTCGGGGACCGGAAGCAACGATCTGGCGGTAGGTGGTGCATCGTCGTCCGGCGCGCGCTGGAAGGCTACCTGCACGGTAGCGTGCCGTCCGGGGCATGTCAATAGTTTGTCACTATTGGCTTCCTGGCAACCCGAGGAATGGATGGCGGAGGACGATGGTAACGCGCTGGGCTTGCGAGGCGTCGTATGCTACACGAGAACTTTGTCACTCATGCGTTACAAAGTTGGGCAGGGAGGTGACCGATGGATCTTGACCGGTCGAACCCGATCCCGGCATCGCAACAGCTCTTCGTCCTCATCCTCGGCCAGATCGAACGGGGCACGTTGCGCCCTGGCGACCGCCTGCCGACCGAGGCCCAGCTCTGCGCCCGCTACGGCATCAGCCGGACACCCGTGCGAAACGCGCTGACCCGGCTCAGGGAGATGGGGCTGCTCGTTCGCCAACCGGGGCGCGGCACCTTCGTGAGCGGCGTGGCGGTGCCGGGCCATGCCCCCGCCGTGATCGACCTGACGGTCACGGCGCCCGATCAGCGCTGGTGCTGGTCGCTCCAGCGCGCGGCCCGGCTCTGGAACGACGAGTATCCCGACCGGCAGATTCGCGTGCGCTTCCGCATCGTCGAGTTTCCGCGTCTGCACGGCGCCCTCATGCTGGCGGTCGCGCAAGGCGAAGCGCCGGACATCTCCCTGCTCGACTCGGTCTGGGTGGCGGAGTTCGCGCACCGGGGCTACCTGCGGCCCATCGGTGAGATCGACCATCATCTGGCCGACGAGTTCGCGCGCGATCTCCTCCCCGCCCCGCTCGAGCAGAGCAGCGTGGGCGGCACCCTCGCGGTGCTTCCGGCCGAAGCCGACTTCAGCGTGCTCTGGTATCGCCGGGACTGGTTCGCGGCGGAATCGTTGGCACCGCCAGCGACCTGGAAGGAGTGGATAGCGAGCATTCATTATTTCCAGCGCGCGCCCGTCCGCGCCCGGTATGGGCTCGGGGCCCATCCGCTCGCGTTCGTGGTCAGCGCCGCGGCCGGCGAGACGGCCACGTATCAGTTGCTGCCGATCCTCTGGTCGTCTGGTGCGGACGTCATCAGCGGCGGTCGCGTGACGCTCAATGGAGCGCGTGCCGAGCGCGCGGTCTCCTTCGTGCGCGACCTGGTCCGCACATACCGCGCGGTGTCCGAGGAAGCGATTCACGGCTCGTGGAACAGCCCGGCGCTCTCTCTGGCGGCCGGTGCTTGCGCCATGGCGATGGGCGGGAGCTACGAAGCGCGCCTGATTCGCTCCGCCGCCGGCTGGAGCGACGAGGAGTTCATGCAGAAGGTCGGCATCGCGCCGATTCCGGCTGGGCCACGGGGAGAGCCGGCCACGCTGGTCGGCGGGCTCAGCTACGCCGTCTATCGCCAATCGCGGCATTCGGCGCTGGCGTTGGCGCTGATCGCGCGCGCGTTCCAGCCGGACGTGCTGATCGAGTTCTGCCGGCGCACCGGGCAGAACCCGCCCACGCGGTCCGCCACCGCCATGCTCGACCCGGAACGTGACGCGTTCCTGCACGCGACCGCCCAGCTCATGCCGTATGCCCGGTCCCGCTGGCCGCTGATCGAGTACATCCGCGTCTCCCAGCAACTCCGTCGCATGTTCGAGCGGGTAGTCCGGGGCGAGTACTCGCCGGACGAGGCCGTCGCGCAGGCCGCGACCGCCATCAGCGGCATCACCGGCTTGCTCGAACCGATGCGCCGCGCGGCGGACAATGCGGCGCTTCGCGTGGGCCCCCGATCCTGAGCCGACGGCGCGAAATCTCGTGGGGCTTGCTATCCTCACCGGCGTGATGGCGTGGACGCCGTACATGTAGCGATGGCGAAGGACAGGAGCAGTCGTGGATCAGCAGGACATGACGGCGCCGTGTGCGGTGGCGCGGCTTGAGGGCGTGGCGGTGGTGACGCCGGAGAAGACGCGGATTCTGGATGGGGTCGACTGGTTGGTCGCGCCGGGCGAGCAATGGGTCGTGCTCGGGCCGAATGGCGCCGGCAAGTCGACGCTGCTTTCCATTCTCAGCGCTCAGCGCCATCCGAGCGAGGGCCGGACCATCATCCTCGGCGAGGTCTTCGGCCGGACCGACATGCGCGTCCTCCGGAGCCGGATCGGCCTGGTCGATCCCTCGATGCGCATCCTCGATTGGCTCAACGCCGAGGAGGTCGTGTTGACGGGCCTCAAGAACACGATCTGGCCGCGCTACGAGGACTGGTCGGAGGCAGATTATGCCCGCGCGCGCGAATTGTTGTACCTGGTCGGCTGCGGCGACTTCGCCGAGCGGGAGCTGAAGACGCTCTCCCACGGCGAGCGGCAGCGTATCCGTATCGCCCGCGCGTTGATCGCGGCGCCGGAGCTGCTGCTGCTCGACGAGCCGGCGACCGGGCTCGACTTCCCGGCCCGGGAGGCGCTCTTGCTCGCAATGGATTCGCTGCGCCAGTCGCACCCGGCTCTGCCGATCGTGATGGTCTCCCATCATCTGGAGGAACTGCCGACGACGATCAGCCACGTCCTGCTGTTGCGCGGCGGCCGCATCCTGGCGCAGGGACCGGCCCGGGAGATGCTGACGAGCGAATTGATCTCCGCCTGCTTCGGTTTCGACATCGAGGTCTATGAACTGGGCGGGCGCTGGGCGGCCCGCGCCGCCGCCGGCTGGGGCGAGCAGTCCGCCGCCGACCATCATCCGGCTGGCGTCGCGCACGCGGCGCGGGACTGACGGTGGCCACGGGCCGTGGCGTGACAGCGGAGCCGACTCGCCACCATACCCACCCCCTCCCGCCACCCCGCCCCACCGTCATTTCGAGCTTGTTGAGAAATCTCTTTCGTCCCGAGCGTAGCGAGCCCCGGCCGTGCTGACAGAAAGTTGCGGGTTGGCGCGAACGCACCGGGCTTGACCATGAACGAGGATGCCGCTGTGGTGGGAGATGCTTCGACTTCGCTCAGCATGACGAAGGCGGAGTTTCCTCGACTACATGATCCGTCGCCTCGCCTTCTCGTTGGCGGTAGACTGGCGCGGCCAGGGAGCGCTGGCGACCGCTTCAGCAGCAGGGACAACGAGCGATGACAGATGGACAGGCCGCGTTCGACGTCGTAATCATCGGGGGCGAGGTGATCGATCCCGGCGGCGGCACGGAAGGGCGCGCCGATATCGGCATTCGCGGCGGCAAGATCGCCGCGGTCGAACCGGATTTACGTGGCGCCAACTCGAAACGAACGGTCGATGCCAGCGGGCGGCTCGTCACACCGGGACTGGTCGATCTCCACACGCACATTTACTGGGGCGTGACCTATTGGGGAATCGAGGCCGATCCGGTCGCGGCGCGGACCGGCGTCACGACCTGGCTGGACGTCGGCAGCGCCGGCGCCTACTCCTTCCCCGGCTTCCGGGAGTACATCGCCAAGCCGAGCAAGAGCCGCGTCTTCGCCCTGCTCAACCTCTCCTCGATCGGCCTCATCGCGCCGACCTGGGAGCTGGCCAACCCCGACTACTGGGACCTGAAGGTGGCACAGCAGATCATCGACGCCAACCGGGACATCATCCTCGGCATCAAGGCTCGCATCGACAAGAACACGACGCGCGGTGTCGGCATCGCCGCGATGGCGAAGGCGCGGGAGCTGGCCGACCTGGTCCACCTGCCGCTGATGACCCACATCGGCTCCGGGCCGCCGACGATCGACGAGGTCGCCGACTATCTGCGGCCGGGCGACATCCTCACCCACTGCTTCACCGGCGGCGACATGCGCATCCTCAATGACGACGGCACGGTAAACCCGCGCATCCTCGACCTGAAGAAGCGCGGCCTGATCCTCGACATTGGCCACGGCACCGGCTCGTTCGACTACGGGGTGGCCGAGGCGATGCTCGCCCAGGGCATCCCGCCGGACGTGATCAGCAGCGATATCCACCAGCTCAGCGTCCAGGGGCCGATGTTCGATCTGCCGACGACGCTCTCCAAGTTCCTCAACCTCGGCATGAGCCTGCGGGACGTCATCCGCGCGGCGACCGTCACGCCGGCGCAGGCGATGGGCCGCACCGATCTCGGCACCCTGGCGGTGGGCAAGCCGGCCGACCTCGCGCTCTTCCGGCAGGAGGAGGGCGAGTTCACCTTTCACGACGTCGCCATGCATCCCCGCGAGGGGCACGTGCGGCTCGTCAACATCGCCACCTTCGTCGACGGCGAGGAGCTGCCACGGCAGCCGGAGCGGGAGAAGGCGGTCTGGGCCGACCTGCCCGAAGTTCAGCAACAGGGGCTCGACGCAGTGGAAGCAGCGGGGCGACGATGAGCGAGGACATTCGTTACGGCTGCTATCTCCGCCCGTCCTTCGCCATGAGTCGGGCGCAGGCGGAGATTCACGACCTGCTCTATCGTCAGTATCACCTTCGCGGTGGCGGCGTCTTCATGCCACACGCGACGCTGAAGGGCTTCTTCCGCTCCGACGCACCGGTCGAAGAGATGGTGACAGCGCTGGATGCCCACGTCGCCAGCATCGTGCCATTCACCGTCGTCAACAACGGTCCGATCGCCTACGGGAACGAGAGCGTCGTCATCAACATCCATCAGGACGAGCATGGCGCCCGGAATGAGTCACTCCAGGCGCTGCACGAAGCCGTCTGGGACGCGCTCGAGCCGTTCGTCCATCCGGAATGTGACTTCACGCCCAGGGAGTGGGCGCGGGAGCGCTTCTTCGCCCATCTGACGCTGGCAATGGCGGACGTGCCCGCGCCGCTCTTCGACGAGATCTTCGCCTTCATCCGCGAGGCGGAGCCGATCGGTCCGCGCCGCTTCACTGCCGATACGGTCCACCTCTTCGCCTTCCGCAGCGAGGATTGGGCCGGCCACTGGTGGGAGACGCTGGAGTGGGACCTGCTCCATTCGTGGCGGTTGCGCGCAAATGCCCGCCTGGCGGCCGCCGGAGTGCCTGGCTGATGGTGCGCGTGGGTGCCGGCGCAGCATCTGGCCCAGACGAAAGCCGCGCGGTCCGGCTGGCACTCGCGGAGCGCGTCGCCCCTGTCTACGCATGCCAGGATGCCTGTGCCGCAGTCATCGTTGGTGGATCGGTGGCTCGTGGCTGGTCCGACGAGCGCTCCGACGTGGAACTCGGCATCTTCTGGCGCGACGTTCCGCCAGCAAGCGAACGCCGCCGGCTCGCGCTCCGCGTCGGCGGACGCAAGGTGGACATCTATCCGTCCGACCGGGATCCGGGCCTGGCCAACGATGACTACACGCTCGACCATGTGAAGATCGATGTGGTTCACGCCTCCGTCCCCACCATGGACACCGTCCTCGACGATGTCGCTATCCGATATGACCGGATGCTCTGGAAGCACGAAGTGATCAGCACCCTGCTGAGCGCGATCCCGCTCATGGGTGAGGAGATCCTGGCCAGCTGGCGGCGCCGTGCTGTCTATTCGCGCGAGCTGGCGCGAGTCATGATCCGGGAGCACCTGGTCTTCGGCCCCCGCGCGTATCTGGAGACGCTGGCTCAACGTGGCGATTTCCTGCTGCTCCGCACGTTATTGGGACGAATCGAACGACAGCTCCTGGGCATCCTCCTGGCCCTGAACCAGATCTTCACGCCGTCCTGTATCAGCAAGTGGACGCCTCGCACAGTTGCCCTGTTGGCATGCGCGCCGCCCGATTTCCTTGAACGGGCGCGCTGGGTGTGGTCTCTTCCTGACAGCGCGGCGATCGGCGCGGTGCATGCGCTCGTTGACGAGACGCTGGTCTTGGTCGAAGGCCACTATCCCGAAGTCGACATCGGTCCAGCGCGGGCGCGGATCGCTGCACGATCAACGGACTGGTAGCTCCGAAT
>JAICKJ010000365.1 GCA_025928015.1 Thermomicrobiales bacterium | reverse complement strand
CACCCGTGTCCGCTTCCGGCAACCCACCTCGTTGTCATTCCGACGCAGGAGAGCCTGTCCTGAGGACTCGAAGGAAATCTCCTGCCGCGGCAGCCTCCATTGCCAACACGAATGCTCTTATCTGGCAATGGCGAAAGAGATCCTTCGGCCTGAGGACCCCAGAATGACGAGCGGGGCACGTTGCGAACTCGGCCTGCCTTTGTGGCTGGAGTGAGCCCTATCGGCCCGCTCTGAACGTGAGTTTCCGGCGGTGGAGCAGAATGCTCTGGAGGATGCCGGCCAGGACCAGGAAAGACCAGAGCGACGAGACGCCGTAGCTCACGAATGGCAGTGTGATGCCCGTGACCGGCATGATTCCGACGTTCATCCCGATGTTCAGGAAGGCCTGGAAGAAGAAGATGCCGGTGATGCCGATCGCCAGGCACTGGCCGAACGTGTCCTTCGACTGCTCGGCGACACGCAGGCAGCGCCAGAGGAAAATGACCATCGCGATCAGCAGGCCGGTCATGCCGATGAAGCCGAACATGCCGCTGGCGTGCGCGAAGATGAAGTCGGAATCACGGACCGAGAGCAAATTGAGCTGGCTTTGCGTGCCCCCAGCGAGGCCGGCGCCGCGCCAGCCGCCGGCGCCGATGCTGATCCGCGCCTGGATGATCTGGTATCCCTTGTCGAGTGGGTCCAGCTCCGGATGGTAGGAGACGGTGAAGCGGGTCCGCTGGTAGGGTTGCAGCACGTAGTTCCAGGCAAACCACGCGGCCGGCAGCGCGCCGAGCGCGAGCAGGACCAGATAGGCTGGCCGCGTCCGCGCGACCAACATGACCGCGACCCACATCGCGACGTAGACCATCGTCTGACCGAGGTCAGGCTCGACCAACACCAGGCCGGCGGGCACGGCAACGATGAAGCCGGCGACGAGGAAGTTGCCGAAGTCGCGCATCTCCTCGCCGCGCGCGGCGACGAAGGCCGCAAGGGCGATCAGCGTCCCGACCTTGGCGAACTCCGACGGCTGGATCAGGATGCCGCCCAGTGAGAACCAACCCTGACCGCCGCCGAGCGTCGTGCCGAGCGGCGTCAGCACGAGCGCTAGCCCGCCGATCCCGGCGAGATACAGGGCCCAGGCCAGCGACATGAAATACCGATAATCGATCGCGGCGACGACGAGCATGATCAAGATGCCGATCGCGCCGAGCACGGCCTGCCGCGTGCCCTGATTGTCGGAGAGGAGTGGCGGCAGCCCGACCGCGCTCCAGATCGCGACCACGCCGAACCCGATCATGACCAGCATCGTCACGAAGAGGTAGATGTCGAAGTCGCCCCACCGGTCGGCGAGCGTGCCGGCGGGCCGGATCGTGGCGGTGCGATGGTGTCGGGTCGCGAGCATGGAGAGTCTTTCCGGAGTTCGACGGGGTGGGACGCGCTACAGGACGACGACGTCGTTGATTTCGATGTGGAACTTGCAGTCGAGCACTTCGGCCGCGTGGCGGCTCATCAGCATGCGGGGCAGGAAGAGCTCGAAGTATTGCATCACCGGCGCCATGCTGGTGTCGATCGTCAATTCCAGGGTGATCGTCTTGGCCTGGTTGTCAACGCGCAGGAAGGACGACGTCGTCGCGTAGTTTACCCGGTCATGCTCGTCAAAGGTCGCCGGGTCATTGTTCCGCACGCGCGAGCGGTGCACGTCGGACTTGTCGGCCAGGGTGAGCGCCGCCGAGACCGGGTCGGTGGGCTCGCCCAGGTGCCCGGCGTCGTCGCCGTGCGAGCCGATTGCCCCCATCACGATCGCCGTCTCCTCCGGCGCCATGCCGAGCCGGCTCAGGATCGTGTGGCTGATGAGCGAAGCCGAGAGGGCGTGGCCATGGCGGGAGACGATGTTGCCGATGTCGTGGAGGTAGCCCGCGATCGCCGCCAGCTCCTGATCGCGCTCGTCATAATCGAGACGCCGGAGGACGTTCCGGGCGATACTTGCCACGAGGCCGACGTGCCGGAAGCCGTGCTCGGTGAAGCCGAGCACGCCGAGGGCGCGGTTGGCGCGGGCGATGAACGCCTGCACCTCCGGGTCGGACTTGACGGCCTCGAAGCTGATGCTCGCGTGGGTGGCTTCGTGGAGGCCATTGGTGGCTGGTTGTTCGACCGGCGTGGCAACCGCGGTCGCCTGATCGAGCGTCTCCTGAATATCGGCGGGTGTCGTGTCGTGTTTCATGCGTGCTGATTCCCGATGTAGTCGATTCATGGGCACTGGGCAGGGCGGGATCCCAAATGGGCGCCCTGTCGTTCTACCAGTATAGAGAGGGTCCGGACAACCAGAGCGCGGCGCTTCATGGGCCGCGCCGGCCAGCCCGGACCGGATTGGCCTCGCGCCGGTGGATGCGGACAACCGGATTGGTCCACCGGCCGGCCGGGGAGAAGCGGTGTTTCCAGTTCATGACGCGCTCGATGCGATTCTGATCGGCTGTTTCCTGTTCGGCATCATCTTCACACTGGCGTCACTGCTGCTGGGATTTGCCGATATCGGGCTGCACGATCTCGGGCTGCATGGCGCCGGCGGGCATGATCTCGGCATGCACGGTCACGGCGCCAACGGGCACGGCGCCAACGGGCACGGCGGTCACGACACCGGCGCCGATCACGAGTCGCCGCTCGCGTACATCAATATCAGCACGATTTTGGCCTTCATCACCTGGTTCGGGGGCGTCGGCTACCTCTTCCGTAACGGTTTCGGCTGGATCGGCTGGCTGAGTGTCCTCATCGGCCTGCTCGGCGGGCTCGCCGGCGCGCTGGCGATCGGCT
>JAICKJ010000272.1 GCA_025928015.1 Thermomicrobiales bacterium | reverse complement strand
CCGCGCGAGTCGAGGATTTCGCGGCCGTGAATTGCCTCGATGATGCTGTCCATGGTGACCCTTCCCTGTCAGATCAAGAGCACGAAGTCCCTGCTTTGGCTGAGTATAGGAGCGCGAGCCACATTGGGGCTTTCGGAGCTTGCTATAATCCTCACAAAGTGAAGACGGAACGGCATTGATGGGGACCAGTACCCGTGATTCCGGAGCGATCAGGGAGGCAGCGCCGCGGACTGCAAGCGCGCCCGCTCGCGCCACGGAGAATTCACCCCGGAGCTGGACGGTGAGCGCGCTTCGCGGGTAGTCGTCCGGGATGCTCCCCTTTATCGGAGCACAACAAGCGCACGATGGGTCGCAAGCGCCCGTCGTGAAGCAGGGTGGTACCGCGTGGCAGCCCCTCGTCCCTGCCGGGGGGTTCTTCCTTGCCCGACGGCCAACTGTTTGGAGCGCACATGGCACAAGAGGTAACGACGTTGGACGCCGAGCTGGAGGCGGTTCGCGCCGAGGCATTGCGGCGTTTAGATGAGGTGACATCCGTCGATGAAGCGGCCGCCTGGGAGCGTGACTACCTGGGCGGCAAGGGCCGCGTGACGCAACTCCTGCGCGGTCTCGGCTCGCTCCCGGCGGAGCAGCGGCCCGCCGCGGGGCGAGCGACGCAGGCGCTGAAGGCCGAGCTGACCGAGAAGTATGACGATGTCGGCGCCCGGCTGAAGGCAGCGGCGCGCCAGCAGGCGCTGGCCGAGGACGCGATCGATGTGACGCTGCCGGGCCGGCCGGTCATCATCGGCGCGGCGCACCCGATCAGCCAGATGATCGACGAGCTGATCGAGATCTTCGCGCTGCTTGGCTTCCAGGCCGTCTTCGGGCCGGAGGTCGAGACCGGCCACTATAACTTCGACCTGCTCAACATTCCCAGCGACCACCCCGCCCGCGACGTCTGGGACACGATCATCGTCGAGTCTCCCAATGAGGAGATCGTGTTGCGGACGCACACCTCGCCGATGCAGGCGCGGACAATGGAGCGCATGCAGCCGCCGGTGCGGGTCATCGTGCCCGGTCGGTCCTTCCGCTTCGAGGCGCAGGATGCCTCGCACGAGTGGATGTTCACCCAGCTCGAAGGGCTCGCGGTCGATGAGAATATCACGATGGCCGACCTGAAGGGGACGCTGCGCGAGCTGGCGCGGCAGCTCTTCGGGCCGACGCGGCGGGTCCGCTTCCGCTGCGACTTCTTCCCCTTCGTCGAGCCGGGCGTCGATTTCGCGGTCGATTGCGCAATCTGCGATGGCCAGGGCTGCCGGGTTTGCAAGCACACCGGCTGGCTGGAGATGGGCGGCGCCGGCATGGTCCACCCGAATGTCCTCAAGGGCGTCGGCTACGATCCGGAGAAGTACACGGGGTTCGCCTTCGGCCTGGGGATAGAGCGGATCATCATGATGAAGACCGGCGTCAGCGATCTGCGCGCCTTCGCCGGCAACGACGTCCGCTTTTTGCGCCAGTTCGCTCGCCCGATCGTCTGATCGCGCCCATCACCCACGGGGGTTTCGATGAAAGTACCGATGCGCTGGTTGAACGATCTGGTCGAGACCGGCCTGTCGCCCGAGGAGCTGGCGAATCGCCTCACGCTCGCCGGGCTGGAGGCCGAGAGGATCGAGCGGACCGGCGACGCCTGGGACAAGGTGTACGTCGGCGAGGTCATGTCGGTCACGCCGCATCCGGACGCCGACCGGCTCGTGCTGGCCGACGTCGCTGCCGGCGCCCATCGGCTGACGGTCGTGACGGGGGCGCCGAACATCGCCGCGGGGCAGAAGGTCGCGCTGGCGCTGGCCGGGGCGCGGCTGATCGACGGCTATTCCGAGGAGCTGAAGTACAAGACGTTGAAGCCGGGCACGATCCGGGGCGTTCGTTCGGAGGGCAAGGTCTGCTCGGAGAAGGAGCTCGGCCTCTCGAACGAGCACGAGGGCATCCTGGTGCTCGACCCGGCCGCGCCGGCCGGGATGCCGCTCAGCGAGTGGCTGGGCGACACGGTGATCGAGTTCGAGATCACGCCGAACCTCGTCCACGCCTTCTCCGTGCGCGGCATCGCCCGTGAGGCCGGCGCGATCACGCATGAGTCGGTCAAGGCGCTCAACACGGTCGATCTGGCCGAACTCGCCTCTGAACGGGACGACCTGATCCGGATCGATGCGCCCGATCTCTGCCGGCGGTACGTCGGCGTCGTGATCGATGGCGTGAAGGTCGCACCGTCGCCGGACTGGCTGGCGCAGCGGCTGACGGCTGCCGGTGTGCGGCCGATCTCGAACATCGTCGATGTCACGAACTACGTGATGCTGGAAGTCGGTCAGCCACTACACGCGTTCGACCTGAACGACGTGCGCGGAGGCAGGATCATCGTTCGGCGGGCGCACGAGGGCGAGCGGATGGAGACGCTCGACCACGTCGAGCGGACATTCAACAACGAGGCGCTGCTGATCACCGACGGGGAAGGTCCGGTCGGCGTCGCCGGCGTGATGGGCGGTGTCAACAGCGAAATCTCCGACGCCACGACCGCGCTGCTGCTCGAAGCGGCGAATTTTGACATGCTCTCAGTCCGGCACACCGCGCGGGCGCTGAAGCTGCGGACCGAGGCGTCGACGCGGTTCGAGCGCGGGCTCGATCCGAACCTGGCCGGCGAGGCCGCGGCGCGGGCGACCCGCCTGATCCTCGATCTCTGTCCGGGCGCGACCGTGCGCGGCTGGCAGGACGTCTACCCGAAGCCGGTACAGCCGCGGACGCTGGCAATGCCGCTCGCGAAGATTGAGCGGGTGCTCGGCATGGCGGTCGCGCCGGAGATCGTGCTCGACGTGCTGGCCCGGCTCGAATTCGCGCCGGAGCTGGACGGCGCGCACGAGACGCTGACCGTCCAGGTGCCGACCTGGCGGCCGGACGTGACCATCGCGGAGGACATCGTCGAAGAGGTCGCGCGGATGGTCGGGTACGACAAGCTGCCAGAAACGCTGATCACCGGCGCGACGCCGGTCGCCGAGCGCGACCCGGTGCATGGCTTCGAGCGCCGCGCGCGGACGATCCTCGTGGGCGCGGGCATGTTCGAGGCGCGGAGCTACGTCACCGAGGCGGTCGAGACGCTGACGCTCTTTGGATCGTGTGAGCGCGTCGGTTTCGCCCACCCGATCCCGCTGGAGCGGCTGGTGAAGCTGGTCAATCCGATCCAGGCGGAGCGCGACCGGTTGCGCCCGACGTTGATCCCGGCGCTGGTCGCGGCGGCGGCCGAGAATCTGAAGCATGAGCGCAGCTTGCGGCTCTTCGAGATCGCCCACGTCTACCTTGGGACGGAACCGGATCACCTGCCAGACGAGCCCTCGACACTCGGCTTGCTGCTGGCCGGCGACCGCGAGCCGTTCAGCCGCTTCCACCCGCGGTCCGGTGCGGCGGATCAGCTCGATTACTTCGACGCCAAGGGCGTCATCGATGAGCTGCTACAACGGCTGGGGGTAACCGGCACATCCTGGGCGAAAGCAATGCACCCGGCGCTGCATCCGGGCCGCACGGCGGCGATCTCGATCGGTGATGCGTCGGTCGGCGTCCTCGGCGAGCTGCGGCCGGCGCTGGCCGAGCATGCGGGGATCGAGGATGCGCGCGTCGTCGTCGCTGAGCTCGACCTGCGGGCGCTGCTGGAGCACGCGGCGACGACCTCGACCCAGGTGCCGGTCTACCGCTACCTGCCGGTCGAGCAGGACTTCGCGATCGTCGTGGACGCGGACCGGCCGGCGGCGGAGGTCGAGGCGGCGCTGCTCGCGGGCGCCGGGCCACTGGTGACCGGCGCCGCGCTCTTCGACGTCTTCACTGGCGAGCAGATTGGCGCGGGCAAAAAGAGCCTCGCCTACCGGCTGACCTTCACCGCGCCGGACCGGGCGTTGACCGACGCAGAGCTGGAGAAAGTGCGGAAGAAGATCGAGAAGACGCTGGCGAAGCAGGTCTCCGGCAGCCTGCGGGCGTAACCGGCAAACGGGATGACGCCGCTCGCACCCGCCAATCCGCCTCGCTGTCATTCTGAGCTCCGCCGAGCGAAGAATCTCTCTTCGTCGTTGCGCTGAATCAACGTGTGTGTCGGCTGGAGTAGCCGCTGAGGCGGGAGATTCTTCGCTGCGCTCAGAATGACAGGAGGGGCTGGTTGGCAAGGGCTAACCGGTCTTGTTGCGGGCCTGACATGGTATTGCCATCTTAGGACGCCAATAGTCTCAATCTGTCCGATAGAAAGGCACACCTTCAATGTCAGTAACGACGACCGCGGTTTCCATCAAACGCATCGATGATCTCGGCGAGGCCCGGCACGATCTGTCACGGCGGGGTGGATATGGCGAGCCGGAGCTGTCGGCTGGCGCGATGGCGCTGGTGCGCGAGGTGTTCGGTGAGGAGCTGGGCGCGAGTGAGGTCGTTGCGCGCGTTGTTGATGATGTCCGCGATCACGGTGATGAGGCGGTGCGCAAATATACGCGGGCATTTGACCATCGGGACGTCGAAAACGCCGAGGTCCCTCGCGCCGCCTGGGAAGTGGCCTGGAACGGACTGGACGACGCGACCCGGGACGCGATCACGACTGCGGTCGATCGCGTAGCGGCCTTCCACCGGGAACAGGTGCGGACGAGCTGGTTTTCGACGTCCGATCTCGGCCTCTACGGCCAGGTCGTGCGGCCACTGGAGCGCGTCGGCGTCTACACGCCGGGTGGGCAGGCCGCCTACCCGTCGTCGCTGATCATGACCGCGGTGCCGGCGAAGGTGGCCGGGGTCGAGGAGGTCATCGTCGCGGCGCCTCCCGGCCGGGACGGGCACATCTCGCCGCTGATTCTCGCGGCGGCGTTGGCAACCGGCGTCGATCGCGTCTTCGCCATCGGCGGGGCGCAAGCGGTCGCGGCGCTCGCCTACGGAACGGAGACCGTGCCGCGCGTGGACAAGATCCTGGGGCCAGGCAACATCTTCGTGGCGCTGGCCAAGCAACGGGTCTTCGGCGCGGTCGCGATCGACCAGATCGCCGGCCCGACCGAGACGCTGGTG
>JAICKJ010000273.1 GCA_025928015.1 Thermomicrobiales bacterium | reverse complement strand
TAGCGGCCACCGCGAGCCATCAGCGACTGGTGCGTCCCTTCTTCCACGATCTGGCCGTGATCGACGACGATGATCCGGTCGGCGTGCTCCACCGTCGAGAGGCGATGGGCGATGACGATCGATGTCCGGTCCGCCAGCACGATATCCAGCCCTTCCTGGATTTGCGCCTCGGTCAGCGGATCGACACTGGCGGTTGCTTCATCGAGGATGACGATCGCCGGGTCCTGGATCAGCACGCGGGCGAGGGCGACGAGTTGCCGCTGACCCATCGAGAGTGAGTGGCCGTATTCGCCGACTTCCGTCTCCAGCCCATCCTGCAACGCCTCGATCCAGTCACCGCCGCCGACCAGACGAGACGCTGCGATCACCTCTTCGTCGGTCGCGTCCGGCTTCGGGTAGCGGATGTTGTCCGCGACGGTGCCGGTGAAGAGGAAGGGCGATTGGGGGACGATGCCGAGCTGGCGGCGGTACTGCGGCAGGTCGAAGGTGCGGATGTCGAGGCCGTCGATCAGGAGCTGGCCGCCCTGGAACTCGTAGAAGCGGGTGATCAGCTTGCCGAGGGTGCTCTTGCCGGCGCCGGTGTGGCCGACGATGGCGATCGTCTGCCCGGCCGGGATGGTCAGGTTGAAGCGGTCCAGCACATGGCTGGAGTCGGTGTAGCCGAAGGTGAGGTCGCGGAACTCGATCTCGCCGCGCAGCTTCGGCACGTCGTTGTCGGCGGTCTGGACGATGACCGGCTCGGTGTCGATGAGCGCGAAGATGCGCTCCGAGGCGGAGAGGCCCTGCTGGAACTGCGACCAGAACGAGGCGATGCTCGTCATCGGCAGCCAGAAGATCATGACCGACTGGAAGAAGAGGAACCAGTCGCCGGCGCTGATCTGCCCGTCGATGGCGCGCAATCCACCCAGGTAGACGAGCAGGACGGTGCCGAGACCGGCGGCGAAGAAGAGGATTGGGAAGATGCCGGAGAAGACGAGCCCCTGCTTGAGGCTGACCCAGTAGGACTGCTGGTTGACCGGGATGAACTCGTCGTAGAGCGTGCGCTCCTGGCGGAAGTTCTTGGCCACGGCGATGCCGTTCATCGCCTCCTGGATGCTGGCGTTGACCTGCGCGGTGGCTCGTTGCGACTTGAGCGTCGTGTCGCGGGCGATCTTGCGGAAGGCGAGTGAGATGGCGATGAAGATCGGCGTGATCGCCAGCGCGATCCAGGCGAGCGTGACATTCCGCGTGAAGAGGACGGCGGTGATGATGAGGACGAGCAGGATCTGGCTCATCAGGTTCATCGTCAGCGTGACGACGTTGGCGAAGGCGTCGGAGTCGGAGGTAACGCGGCTGACGATCTTGCCCGACGGGTTGTCATCGAAGAAGGACATGTCGCGCTTGACGACGGCGGCGAAGGCGTCCATGCGCAGGTTGAGCACGACATCACCGACGACGCGGGCGGTGATCGCCTGGCGGACGAAGTTGAAGACCCAGCCGAGGACGCCGAAGACGAGGATCGCCAGGACGAGGTACCAGAGCGTCCGGGTGACGCCCTCCTGCACGATCTGATCGACGCCGGCGCTGATCAGCAGCGGCATGGCCATCTGGGCGACCGAGGTGAGGCCGATCATGATGGCGACGATGGTCATCGCCTTCGCCTTCGGCCGGAAGTAGCCGAGGATGCGGTCGAGCAGCTCGCGGTCAGAGTAGTTGCGGTCGTAGTCTTCGGCATCGAGGCCGGCCATGATGAAGCCCATCGATCACCGTCCTTCCTTGAAAGCACTGGTCGTGCCGCCGGCGGCGGCCGGCTCGAGTTCGTCGTAGTGCGAGAAGATGCGGCGGTAGAGGCGCGAGCGGGTCAGCAGCTCGTCGTGCGTGCCCTGGTCGACCAGCTTGCCGCGGCGGATGAGCAGGACCTTGTCGGCCCAGCGGATTTGCGAGAGCCGGTGGGTGATGAGCAGCGTCGTGCTGCCCGCGAGCACCCGGCGCATGGCCTGCTGGATCTCGTCCTCGGTCGCGCTGTCGATCGCGCTGGTCGAGTCGTCGAGGATCAGGATGCGGGGCGAGGTGAGCAGCGCCCGGGCGATCGCCAGCCGTTGCCGCTGGCCGCCGGAGAGGGTGACGCCGCGCTCGCCGATCACCGTCTCGTAACCCTTCTCCATCTCGACGATGAACTGGTGCGCCTGGGCATCCTTCGCCGCCTGGACGATGGCCTCCTTGTCGGTCTGCTGGCCGAGGCTGAAGGCGATGTTCTCCGAGATCGAACGGGAGAAGAGGGTGATGTCCTGCTCGATGGTCGAGATTTGCGAGCGGAGCGAGTCGAGGTTCCAGTCGCGCAGATCGACGCCGTCGATCAGGATGCGGCCCTCGTCCACGTCATAGATGCGGTTGACCAGCTTGGTCAGCGTGGACTTGCCGGAGCCGGTCTCGCCGACGATGGCGATCGTCTCGCCCGGCTCGGCGGTGAAGGAGACGTCGTCGAGGACAGGCGCGCCGCCGTAGGAGAAGGAGACGTGGTCGAAGACGACCTCGCCATCGATCTGTCCCTGGTGGCCGGCGAGGTTCTGGTCCAGCTCCGTCTTCTCGTTCATCAGGGCCAGGATGCGGCGGGCGCTGGCGACGCCGAGCTGGATGAGCGAGAAGGAAAAGATCGAGATCTGGGTCGGGAAGCCGAGCTGTTGCAGCAGGCCGAGGTAGGCGATGAGCTGGCCGACGGTGATGTCGCCGGCGCGGAGCAGATAGACGCCGTGCAGCAGCGCGACGCCGGTGGCGACGGCGAGCAGCAGCGGCGGCAGGTACCATGCCTGGATCATGCCCTGGCGGACGAAGAAGTTGCGGTAGGCGCGGGCGTTGGTGTCGAACTTGCCCCGCTCCTGCGTCTCCTGGCCGGTCGACTTGATGACCTCGATGCCGCGCACGGCCTCGTTCAGCCCGGCGTTGAGCACACCGAACTGCTCGCGCATGTCGGTCGAGACCGGGCCGAGCCGCGTCATGTAGTTGCGGAGCGCGAAGGCGAAGGCGACGAGGAAGACGAGCGGCGCGGCGAGCAGGCGCGGGTCGATGAACGAGATGAAGATGAAGGGCACGATGAGCGAGATCATCGAATCGACGATCAGGTCGATGCCCGGCGAGACCATGAAGTTGAGCTGGCGGACGTCGTTGGTGGCGCGGGCCATGAGGTCGCCGACGCGCTGCCGGTTGTGGAAGGTCTGGGACTTGCCGAGCAGGCTGGTGAAGACCTCTTCGCGGGAATCGCGCTCCAGCCGCTTGCCGATGAACTCGACGAGGAAACGCGCGGCCATGTCGAAAAGGGCGCGGACGATGACGATGACGAGGAGGATGAGCGCGATGTGGATCAGCGCGCCCTTCGGGTCATGGACGTTCTTGCCGAGCACCTTGTCGAAGGCCTGGCCGGTGAAGCCCGGAACGAGGCCGTTGAGGAGCGAGGCGATGGCGGACGAGCCGACGAAGAGGAGGACCAGCCAGCGGTAGCGGAGCAGGTGCGAGAGGATCCAGCGGACCGGTCCGCGCTGGTCGAAGTGGTGCTGACCGGCGACGGCGAACTCGGACGTCAGAACCGAGCCAGGCGCAGTCTGGTCAGGGGATGGCGATGCCGATGTCGCAGCCAAAAGGAAACCTCCGACAGGTTCGGAAGAAGAACGACCGTCTGTGAGACCGGGGTGAGAGCGACGAACGGATCGCGCAAGGCGGGCGCAACCGCATTCGGGGCACACGCGCGGCACCGCGGGTGTCAAGAGGTCAATCGTAGCACGCCGATGCCGGAAAGTCACTCCCCGGGGCGAACATATTTTCTAGACTCCATCGTGCGGACATTGATCGGGAAATGCAAGAGCGAGCGCCGCCTGCGCCGTGCTGCGCTTGCGTGAGCATCCAGCACCTGTCACATTCCTGGTTTACGATCCGTCAGGGAGATGGCGGGCGGCCCGCGCGCGTCACGGCCGATATCAGCGCAAGGAGCAACGGAGTGACCATGACCGGCTCTTCCACCGAGGGAATCAAGACCGTGCTGCATCCCGTGTCCGACCTGGCGACGGCCAAGAAGGTGTACGCCGCCCTGCTCGGCGTCCCGCCGCAGACCGACGAGCCCTACTATGTCGGCTTCGAGGCCGCGGGCCAGCAGATCGGGCTGGTGCCGGGCGGTGGATCGCAAGGCATGACCTCGCCGGTGGCTTACTGGCACGTGCCAGACATCGAGGCGAAGCTGGCCGAGGTGATCGCCGCGGGTGCCACCGTGAAGGAGCCCGCGCACGACGTCGGTGGCGGCCGCCTGGTGGCCACCGTCACCGATCCCGACGGCAATGTCCTCGGGCTGCTGCAGGATCGATGAGCGCCGCCGCCCGCCCTCGCGCTCAGCGTCGTCGCGACACCGAGCACCGGCTCACCCACGACGTCGATCTCTGGGTGGCCAGTGCCTCGGCGGATGGCGCGCCGTACCTGGTGCCGCTGTCCTTCGACTGGGACGGCCAAACGCTGCTGGTGGCCACGCCGACGGAGAGTCCGACCGGCAGGAACCTGGCCGCCACCCGAAGCGCTCGGTTGGGGCTTGGCCACACCCGCGACGTGGCCATGATCGAGGGCGACGTCGAGGTCCTCGAGATCGACGCGCTGCCGCGGGAGCAGGGTGATCGGTTCGCCGCGCGCGCCGGCTTCGACCCGCGCGCGCTGACCACGCCGTACCGCTGGTTCCGCATCTGCCCGCGCCGCATCCAGGCCTGGCGCGAGGTGGACGAGCCGCCCGACCGCGAGCTGATGCGCGATGGCCGATGGTTGGTCTGATGCCTCGGTCGGCACCGCCGATCGGATAGACTGGGGACCGTTGCCGCGAATGCGCCCCGCCAAACAGATGGAGACACGATGAGCATGGCCACGAGGACGGACACGCAGTCGCGTGGGCCGCAGGTTGCCGACAGCCACGGTCTGATCCGCGTGCACGGCGCGCGCGAGAACAACCTCAAAGACATCAGCATCGAGATCCCGAAGCGCCGGCTGACCGCGTTCACCGGCGTCTCCGGCTCGGGCAAAAGCTCGCTGGTGTTCGGC
>JAICKJ010000056.1 GCA_025928015.1 Thermomicrobiales bacterium | reverse complement strand
CCGATGACGTCCCCGGAGACGATCTGATACTGCGCCGGGTCGATGCGCCCCTGGATCGCCGCCGGTCCGACCGCGATCGTTCCCGCCAGCTCAATCCCCGCCTGCCCGAGTTTCGCTTCGGCATCCTGCACCGGCATGCTGAAGATGTCACGCGGGATTTGCACCTTGTCGCCGACGGAGACAACCACCGTCACCGCCGTGCCGGGCGCCACCGTCCCGTCCGGCTCCAACGCGATGACATCCCCGGCGGGCACCGATTGACTGCCTTCCTCACGGGTTTGCACCGCGAAGCCCTTGCCGTTCAGCAGCTGTTTCGTCTGCGCCGCGTCCTTGCCGGTGAGTTCGAGCGCGGCGAGATCGACCGTCGCCGGCCCGCGGCTGAGCCTGACGTCAACCGTGCGATTCCCTGGAACCGCCGCGCCGGCCTTCGGGTTCTGCTCGACGACCGCGCCGGGAGCAACCGTGTCAGACGTGATGGGGACGCCCTCCTGAAGAATCAAGCCCTGGTTCGCCAGCTCTGCCGCCGCGGCATCGCGCGTCCTCCCCGTGACGTCCGGCACGTCGCCGGTGATCTGATTGGTTGGATCCTGGACCGTCACGGGCAGGTCGTTGGCCGCGCTCTCCTGGGTCGACGCGGCGTTGCGCGACGGCGATCCACCGTTGTCGCGCAAACGCGCGATGCCGAGCGCGAGCACCATCGCCGTCAGCAGCGCGATCGCCATCCATGTCCAGGGAATGCCACGCGACGGCGATCGCTCGAATGGCTCGTCCTCGTCGTCGAGACCCGCTGGCGCTCGCAACACCGGCGCTGGCACCGGTCCATCTCGGAATGGCGCATGGACCGGCATGGACTGTGTGCGCCCCTCCGCTTGCGTGAGCACGGGCGGCGGCGGTGTGAGACGCGGCACGACGCGCGTCTGCTCCGCGGCCGGCTCCCTGACGTCCCGGGCGCGGCGGGCCGCCGCGGTCAGCGCGTTGGCGAAGGCGGTCGCGCTCGGGAAGTCGCGCAGGCGCGGATCGAGCGCGCGCAATACGATCCGGTCGATGTCGGGCGTGACCGCGCCATTGATGGTCGATGGACGGGCACTGCGCGGCCCTTCCGCGGGCGTTTGGCCGGTCAGGAGCTCATAGGCGATGGCGGCGATCGCTGCCACCGGGGCCATCGGCGCCGCCAGAGCCGGTGGCCGCCCGGACCACCCATCCTGCGCGGCCGCGTGTCGCTCGCCGAAGGTGAGGAGATCGCTGTGTTTGGCTACCCCTGACGCGTCAACCACTACCGTATCGACCGAGACCATGCCGCCGCCGGTTGCTCGCGTCGCCTCATTGTCCGCGGGCGCCGCGAGCTGCTGGACGAGGGCGACCGCGTCGTCCGGGTGGAACGGCGCCTCCTCCTCGATGATCGCCCGCAGCGGCTCCCCGCTCAGGTGCTCGGTGACGATGAATGGTCGGTCGTCTTGGGCGCCGAGGTCGTAGACATCGATGATGTGCGGATGGGAGCGCGTCGCCGCGGCCCGCCCCAGTGCTTCGAACTGATCGCGCAGGTCCGGATCGCGCGCCGCCTCTGCGGTCAGCGTGACGATGTCGACCGTTCGAGCCAGCAGGGCATCGACGCCGTCATAGCGGATCACGCATGATGAACCGCCAATCCGGCCAAACACCTGGTATCGCTCACCGAGTGTCACGCCTTCAAACACGCGGTCCCTCTCACAATTGGCGGATCGCCACTAAGTCAGACTGACGGTCAGCCGGTCCTCGAGGCGCACGCTCGAAAATGGCGCGACGTAGACGCGTGTTTTCTCAGGCAAGCTGCTTGCCATCTGCCCGACCGCGCTTCGCGCCCCCGCCGCATTCCGGAACCAAGTGTAATGACTTGGCCCCGCGCCGGAGAGCGCCGCGAACTTCGCCGTGTGCAGGCACATGATCGACGGGATCTTCGCCAGATCCGGCGCCAGTTCGTAGAGCGGTCGCGCGAAGGCATTGTGGAGGTCGTCGGCCCGCGGCAATTGCCCCGCCCGGAGCGTGCGGGCGACACGGGCCACCCGCGCGCCATCCGAGTAGTCGGATGGCTGTAACGCGGCGAACATGCTTGTCGTCTTCTCCGCGAGCTCGAACGGCGGCGTGACGATCACCAGCCAGCCGCGCGGTGCCGGCAGCGGTTCCAGCGTCGTGCCGGTGCCGGTCGCGAGGGCGCAGGGATCGCCGAGGAAGAAAGGGACGTCGCTCCCCAGCGACGCCGCGTCCCGGTGAAGCTGCTCCTGGTCGATGTGCCGTTCCCAATAGTGATTGGCAGCCAACAGCGCCGCCGCCGCATCCGAGCTGGCGCCTCCCAGACCAGCGGCGATCGGGATGTGCTTCTCCAGACCGATTGTGGCGTTTTCCCAGTAATGACCCTTATGCATCATCACCGTGTACAACGCCCGGACCGTCAAATCCTCATCCTTCCGGATGCCGCGAATGATCTTCGCCCGCTTGATCTCATTGCCAGAGCAGGGCGTCAGCTCGATCACATCACAGAGATCGACCATCGCCATGACGGTCGCGATCTCGTGATAGCCGTCGTCCCGCCGGCCGAGGATTTCGAGGCCCAGGTTGACCTTGGCGGGCGCGGTGATCCGGACCTTATACATCGAGTATGCCGTCTGCCTCGCAACGCGCGACGAGCGCCATCCACTGCGGCGGGCCGACGTGCTGCGGCCGCGCCATGGGGTCGATCCCGCTCTCGACAAGAATAGTTGACATATCGGGTTTCTTCACCTTCAGCGCGGTCGCGAGCGAATTAGCGAGCGTCTTTCGTTTCGCCCGGAAGGCGGCACCCGCGAGCCGGAAGAGCGCGGACCGCGCCGGCTCGGCCACGAGCGGCTCGGCCCGAACTGCGAGGTGGATGACCGCCGACTCGACCTTCGGCTCCGGCCAGAAGGCGTCCGGCGGCACGGTGAAGGCAATTTCCGGCGCGGCGAACAGGTGCATCGCCAGCGAGAGGAGCGACGACTCGGGCGGTCCCGCCACCATGCGCTCGGCGACCTCACGCTGCAGCATGACCGTCAGTGACGCCGGCCGCGGTTCGGCCTCCAGCAGGCGGCGCACGATCACCGTGCCGACGCTGTAGGGGAGATTGGCGACGACTTTCGTCTCTGGCCCGAGACCGAGCGCGGGCAAGCTGATATGCCGGCCGTCGCCCTCGACGATCCTGATCGAGTCCGCGTTCCCGAATTCACGCCGGAGATGATCGGCCAGCTCGTGGTCCAGCTCGACCACAACCAGCTCGCGGGCCCGCTCGCGCAGCTCGCTCGTGAGCACGCCGAGACCGGGGCCAATCTCCAGCACCTCATCGGTGGCGTCGATGCCCGCCACCTCGATGGTCCGGTCGATCACGCTCCGGTCGATGAGGAAGTTCTGCCCCATCGACTTCTCGGGTCGGATGCCGAGCTTCCGGGCCAGCCGCTGGATGCGTGCCCGTTCGGTGGCGCGATCGTCGCTCACCGTCCGGGGCCGATCCAGTGCAGCGCGGCCGGCATGATGTCGATGGCCGTCGTCGTCTCCCGTTCGATCTCGCCGTCGACGTGCGTGAGCAGATGCCGGTCGAGCGTGAATCGCGCTGCTGTCGCGCGGAAGGTAAGGATCGCTGGGTGCGTGACGTGCGTGCCCCGATAGACGCGCAGGAAATTGGCGGCGAAGTCCGGTTTGGTCATCGACTTCATGACGAGGAAATCGAGCAACCCATCCCCCGGATCAGCATCAGGGGCGACCTTCATGCCGCCGCCAACGTACTGGCAGTTCGAGGCCATCACGGCCAGTGCGTCCAGGTCGTGGATTGCCGTCTGTGTCTGGACCTCGACGTGAAAGGACTGGAAGCGCGGCAGGACGACGGTGGTGGCGATGAAATAGGGGATCGTGCCGGGCAACCGGCGGTAGTTGATCGCCCGCGACGCGACCGCCGCATCGAAGCCGAAGCCGGCGCCATTGATGAACGCGCGCGTCTCTCCGACCGCGTTATGCACCAGGCCGAGATCGACTAGGCGCGGCGCGAACGTCGCGAGATCGGGCAGATGCGCCTGCGGCAGCGATCCCAGCGTCCGCGCGGTGTCGCGGCCCCGCCCGGCCGGAACCATGCCGACCGCGACATGTTCCCGGTTGCGTGACCGGTAGACGCCGTTCACGACCTCGTTGAGCGTGCCGTCGCCGCCGATGGAGATAAGGGCATCCATCCCTTCATCGGCCAGCTCCTCGCTGCGCCCGATCGCTTCGCCCCGCCGGGCAGTCAGGACCGCTTCAACCTGATGCCCGTGGCTCTTCAGCGATTCGACGGTCCGCCGCATCACGAGGCCGCCACGGTGGCTCCCCGCCATCGGATTGGCGACAACCCCGATGCGCATGCTTCCCATCCCCACTCGCATTTGACCGCTATCGGACCCGAACCCCTGACCCCGTGACCACTTCGCCGATCGACCAGACGGAGACGCCCGCCGCGATCAGGGCCGCGCGCAACTGCTCGACCGCTTCCTCCGGGATGGCGAAGAGCAATCCGCCGGAAGTCTGCGGGTCGAAGAGCACATCCGCCAACGTCCCGTCGACACCTGATTCAAGCGTGACGCGAGCCGCGCTGTCACTCGTAAAGTACGCACGGTTCCTGCCGAGGCCGCCAGCCACGTTCCCGGCGCTGGCCAGCGCGAGCACGCCATCGAGGAGTGGCACGCTCGCCGCGTCGATCTCCAGCCGGGCGCCGCTCTTCGCGGCCATCTCGGCCGCGTGGCCGAGCAGGCCGAAGCCGGTGATATCGGTGCAGGCGCTGACCGGCAGATCGCGGGCCGCTTCGCTCGCGGCCTTGTTCAGCGTCGCCATCACCCGCACCGCCGCCTCGACCTGCGCGGGGGATGCCTCGCCACGCTTGAGCGCGGTGGAGATCACGCCTGACCCGACCGGCTTGGTCAGCACGAGGCGATCGCCCGCCTTCGTGCCGGCCTTGGTCCAGATCCGGTCGGGATTCGCCTGCCCGGTGACGACCAGCCCGTACTTCGGCTCCGGGTCGCTCACCGTGTGGCCGCCCGCGATCACCGCGTTGGCCTCGGCCAGCTTGTCGGCGCCACCCTCGAAGATCCGGGTCAGGATGGCCGGGTCGAGATCGTCCGGGAAGGCAGCGATATTGAGCGCGAAGAGGACGTCGCCGCCCATCGCGTAAACGTCGCTCATGCTGTTGGCCGCCGCGATCTGGCCGAAGGTGTACGGATCATCGACGATCGGCGCGAAGAAATCGACGGTCTGGATCACGGCGATACTGCCGGCCATCTGGAAGACGGCGGCGTCGTCGCTCGTTTGCAACCCGACGAGCAATCGGGCATCTTCTCGGTGGCTGAGCGGCCGCAGCACCTGGGCCAGGGTCTCGGGACCCAGCTTGGATGCTCAGCCGGCGCAGCGCGCCAGTGTCGTCAGACGAATCTCGTCGCGTGTCTGCACGTCGAACCGTTCCTCGTTACGATCGGAATGGCCAATCCGCCACTCCACGCCCGACTATATGGGCGAGATCGAGGGGCGTCAAACAGCGATGAGCGCGCCGGCGCCCAGTGCACGGACCTCGTCAGCAAGGCAGGAGACCGATGGAGTCGCGGCTCTTTACCCAATCGGGGCGCAACCTGACCTTCCAGCATCAGGACGCCGTCTTCAATTACCGGGTCGCGGCGATCTTCCGCCTCGACGGCCATGTTCTCCTGCACCGTGTCATCACGGATGATTTCTGGGCGCTGCCCGGCGGCCGTCCGCATCATTTCGAATCGGCGCCAGAGGCGCTCCGCCGGGAGATGCGCGAGGAGTTCGGCGAGACGGTGGAGGTCGCCCGGCTGTCCGCCGTGATCGAAGTCGTCTTCCTGCCGGTTCATGAAATCGACCTCTGTTTCGAGGCCACGCTGCCGCCCGATTCTCGTCTGCGCGATCTCACGGTCGAGCACGCGGGCAACGAGGAGAATCTCCCGCTGATCTTCAAGTGGTTCCCAATCGCGGCCCTGCAGAATGAGCGGATTCTTCCGCGCCCGGTGACCACGGCCATTACGAACCGGGCTGAGGGATGCGATTATTGGTTCGACGACGAGCGGCAATCGCCGAACGACGCATGAGGGTATGGGACAACGCATGACGGAAACGCTCAGATTCGACACCGCCGAGGAATGCCGCGCGGCTGGCTTCGCCTACCACCTGACGCCAGCCGAGGTCTGGGAGCGGCAGAAGGCGAGTGGCATCTACCTGCCGGAAGCCTTCGCGCAGGACGGCTTCATCCACGCAACCAACGGTCTCTATCCGCTGCTTGAGGTCGCCAATCTCTTCTATCAGGGCGACGGGCGCGAGTACCGCGTGCTGGTGCTCTCCGTGCCGAAGGTCAATTCCGACGTCCGCTATGACGACGACAACCGCATCTACCCGCACATCTACGGGCCGCTGAACGCGTCAGCGGTCGTCGGTGAGCTGCTGACCCGGCGCGGCGACGACGGCGCCTTTCTCGGTTTCGAGTAACGGGTCCTGGACGGGGTTTACGGTTGACGCGACATGTTTGAACGGCTCGGCCAATTCATGTACCGGTGGCGCTGGGTCGTCATCGCGTGCTGGTGCATCGGCGCCCTCTCGGTCCTCTTCGTCTTGCCGAACCTCGCGAAACCGCTGAAGGTCGGCGGCTTCTCGGCCGACAATGCGGAGTCGGCCCAGGCCACGCGGCTCCTCGAAAAGAATCTCGGCTTCAGCCCGTCCTCGATGGTGATCGTCTACCAGAGCGAGACGCTGAGGGCCAACGATCCGGTGTTCCTCAACGAAGTCGGCCAGTCGCTCGCCGGCGTGCGCGGGCTCCCCTTCGTCGAGAACGAGGTTCTGCCGTCGGCCAATGCACATTTGATAGCCAAGTCGGGCGAGGCGGCCTATGCGATCGTCGGCCTGACGCTGCCGCCCGAGCAGGCGCAACGGGACGTCCCGGAGTTCAAGGCGGCGATGCGGCCCCAGCCGCACATCACGTATATCGTCGCCGGTGGCCCGGCCTTCTACGCCGATATCGAGAAAGCCAGCCAGCGCGACCTGCGCCGCGCCGAGATCATCGCCTTCCCGTTCGCGCTCATCGCGCTGCTCCTCGTCTACGGCTCGGTCGTCGCCGCCTGCATCCCGCTGATCGTCGGTGGCGCGGGCGTCGCGCTCGTCCTCGTCGCGACCTACTGGCTGGCGCACGTCACGAGCATGAGCATCTTCGTGCTCAATCTGGCGACGATGCTCGGGCTCGGCCTGGCCATCGACTACTCACTCTTCATCACCAGCCGGTTCCGTGAAGAGCTGGGTCACCCGGGCACGGATGTCCGAACGGCAGTTGCTCACGCGACTGCCACCGCGGGCAAGGCCGTCTTCTTCTCCGGCCTGACTGTCCTGATCGGCCTCGCAGGGTTGACCACGTTCCCGCTCATGTTCCTCCGCTCGGTCGGCGTCGCTGGCGTCGTGGTCGTCATATTCTCGGTCCTCGCGGCGATGACGCTCCTGCCCGCCGTCCTGGGCGTCGTGGGGACGAATATCGACCGTCTGCGCGTCGGACCGCTGGCCCGGGCCGTCGAGGATAGCCACGACGAGCATGGCTTCTGGCACCGGCTGGCGATGGTCGTCATGCGGCACCCGGTCATGGTGATGCTGCCCACCCTCGCCTTTTTGATCGTGCTTGGCCTGCCGTTCCTCCACGCGAACATCTCGTCGCCCGATGCTCGCATCCTGCCGAAGGATCTGGCGAGCCGGAAGGGCTTCGACATCCTCAGCGAGCAGTTCGCGCCGGGCGAGATATCGCCCTTCGTCATCACCGTCGAATCGAACGGCTCCATGTTCACGCCGCGAGATCTGGGAGTGATTGACCACCTGACGAAACAGCTTCAATCCGACAATCGGATCGAGCGCGTCGAAAGCGCGACGACGCTCTCGCCGCTGACCTCCAATCTCAGCCCGGAAGCGCTCATCCGGCTGCGGCAGGCGCTCCGCCTGGTCGGCGTCGATACCGGGCTCAACCGGTTCATCAGCGAGCACACCGCGCTTATCCTCGCCTATCCGAAGGCGCCGGCGAACGACCCGGCGAACAAGGCGTTGCTGCATGAGCTGCGATCGATGCCGGATAGGGGCGACACGAAGATCCTGGTCGGCGGCGGCACCGGCGAGATCGTCGACGTGGTCGATACGATCTACCGCGATTTCCCGCGCGCCGCCGCCTTCATCGTCCTCGCGACCTACGTCATCCTGTTCGTGATGTTCCGATCGGTCATCCTGCCGATCAAGGCGGTCATCATGAACACGCTCTCGATCGTCGCCTCGTACGGCGCGCTGGTCTGGATCTTCCAGGAGGGACACCTCTCGCACCTGCTCAACTTCACGACGCTCGGGTTCGTCGAGGCGTCATTGCCGGTCATCATGTTCTGCGTCCTCTTTGGCCTCAGCATGGACTACGAGGTCTTCCTGCTCAGCCGCATCCGCGAGGAGTGGGAGAAGACCGGTGACAACGCCCTGAGCGTGGCGACCGGCCTCCAGCGGAGCGGCCAGATCATCACCAGCGCCGCCCTCATCGTCGTGGTCGTCACGGCCTCGTTCGTGACCGCGGACGTCGTGATCATCAAGGCGCTCGGCCTCGGTATCGCGCTGGCCGTGGCGCTCGACGCCTCCGTCGTGCGGGCACTGCTCGTGCCGGCCGTGATGGAGCTGTTGGGCAGCGCGAACTGGTGGATTCCATCGTCGCTCGCGCGGTTCCTGCCAGCACATGGGTTGACCGAGGAAACAGGCGGCGGTTCCTCCTGAATATATGTCCAATTTGGCGGTTTCCCGGGAGTCAATACGGTACACTGGAAACGTTGGCGGGCTGGTGGAAGGGCCAGCGCGCCGCCCGACCATGATGATTGCAAAACGCGAGAGCCGGTCGAAACTCCGCGCGAACGTCGCGCGGCGCGTTCGTCCTGTTGCTCCGCATCGAAGGGACCCACAATGATCCACGGTGACCGACCTGCGCCTCGCAGGTCCGCTCCCCGCCTCACGCCGCCTTGCCCGGGCGGAAGGCGAGGATCCTGATGGCCGTCAACACCTCACTTGTGTCGACGTGGCGCACCCTCTTCGACCTCCCGCTACGCAGAATCAGGGGACTGGGCATGACCGGCGAAGCGCTCACCGATCTCCATCAATTCATCTGGAAACAGGGCCGCAACGTCGTCGTGCTGATCAAGGAGGAGGATGCCTGGAAGGTTTCTTACTCCACTGACAGCAAGCTGCTCGGCCCGCGCCGGCTCGTCTATCAGGCGTCGCACCGCGTCGCCAAGCACGCCGCCTGGGATGTCATGGCCCGGGTCATCAACGCCTCGCACAACGAGGACGAGGGGCTCCGCGCGGCCAAGCGGGCGGCGCAGTGGATGCGACAGTTCGAATCGTCCCGGAGCGCGCGTGCCTGAGCTGCCGGAGGTCGAGACGATCCGCCGGCTCGTCGAGCGTCACCTCGTCGGCCGGCGAATCATCGGCGTCGATCTCCGCTTGCCCAAGTTGATGCGGGACTCACCATGCCCGGACCTGAGCGTAATCGCCGGCCAGACCATCGCCGCCGCGCGACGCCAGGCCAAGGTCCTGGTGCTTGACCTTTCCAACGGTTGGAGCCTGCTGGTGCATTTCAAGCTCTCCGGCCAGCTCGCGATCGAGCGGCCGGATGGCTCTCGGGACGTCGCCGGCCATCCCGTCCCTGACCCGACCGGCCCGTTCCCGCACAAGGCGACGCACCTCGAGTTGCGCTTCGACGACGGCACGATCGTCTGGTACAGCGATATCCGCCAGTTCTCCTGGCTGCGCCTGATGCCGACCGGCGACGTCGAGGCCGCGCTGACTGCCTTCGGCTTCGGCCCCGAGGCGCTGGACGAAGCGGTCGTCTTGTGGGCGCTCAAGGCGGTCGCGCCGCGCCGCCGGATCCCGATCAAGACCGTGCTGCTCGATCAGACGGTCATCGCCGGGCTGGGCAACATCTACGCCGACGAGGCGCTCTTCGCGGCCGGCATCCACCCGGGGACGCCGGCCAACGAAGTGAGCCGCCCGCGCCTCGCCAAACTCGCCCGGTCGATTCCCTGGGCGCTGGAACAAGGCCTGGCGCAAGGCGGCGCGAAGATCGTCAACAACAAGGCGCGGCCGATCGATGGCTTCCCGGCGGTCCACGGCCGCCAAGGCGAGCCCTGCTTCACCTGCGGCACGACGGTCGAGAAGATCCGCGTCGGCGCCCGCGGCACCTACTTCTGCCCTACATGCCAAAAGCCTCGACTGAAGAAGCACGTTTGACGTATTCAGCGGCCGGAAATGAGGCGGTCAAGAACTGAATCCCGATTCCGCCATTCCCCGACGCTGTCATTCTGAGCGAAGCGAAGAATCTCCCGCCGCAGCGGCCACTGCAGCCAACACAAACGCTCATGTAGCCACAAGCGGGAGAGATTCTTCGCACTGCGGAGCTCAGAATGACGGTGTGGAGTGAGCCAGAATCCGGATCAAGGTCGGAAGTCGGTCTCGGCCGTCACTGTCCTGACGTATGCGGCGATCAGCGTCGAGGCCGCGTCGAGGTCCTTCAGGCTCACCACTTCGCTCGGCGAGTGCATGTAACGGTTCGGGATCGAGACCAGCCCGGTCGCGACCAGCGCCCCGGCACGGTACATCGCGTCGGCGTCCGTCCCGGTCGAGCGCGCGCCGGCCTGCACCGCGACATCCATCTTCAGCTTCGCGGCCGTGTCGCGCAGCCCGGTAAACACGCGGGGATTGACCGACGATCCGCGGGTCAGCACCGGCCCGCCACTGACCTTCACGTCACTGTCCGATTTCTTGTCCGCTCCCGGATAATCGGTCGCGTGGGTCACGTCGATCGCGATCGCCAGCGTCGGCTTGAGGTGGTGCGCGACGGCGATCGCCCCGGCGAAGGAGATCTCTTCCTGCGTCGCCGCGACGGCGAAGACGTCGAGCGCCGGGCGGTCGACGGCGAGCTTGCGGGCCGCTTCCAGCGCGACGTACGCGCCAACCCGGTTGTCCATGCTGCGCGACGCCCACAGATCGTCGGTCAGCGCCACCGGCGCCGCGTCGATTACCGCCGGGTCGCCGATCTGCACCCGTTTGAGCGCCGCGTCGCGATTCTCCGCTCCGATGTCGATCCAGAGGTCACTCACTCGCGTCACGCGGTCGCGGTCCTCGGGCTTCAACAGGTGCGCGGCCTTCTTGCCGATCACGCCAACGACCTCGCCGTTCGCGCCCACGATCCGGATCCGCTGTCCCACGACGACCTGATCGTCCCAGCCGCCGATCTTGTCGAACCAGAGGAACCCCTGCTCGTCGATATGCGTGATGATGAAGCCGATCTCGTCGATGTGGCCCTCGATCACGACGACCGGTGCGCCCTCGCCCTTCAACCGCGCATACGTGTTGCCGGCGACATCCCAGGTGACTTCATCCGCGAACGTCCCCGCCTCCTCACGCCAGATTTTGGCCGCCGGCTGCTCGAACCCGGACGGGCTCGGCGCCGTCAAGAGTCGCGTCAGAAAGTCGTTCGATCCCTTCGCCATCGTATCCCCCTTCGTCAGCCAGCGCTGACCGTCAAACACGGGGCGATGATAGCCGAGCCGGGCGGGACGGGAACGCCGGTGCCGAGACCTGTTGCGCCTCCTTGACAGTCCTGTACCGGCTCCGGTATCGTGCGGGCAAGTGAAGATGGCGTTGATCGGAACGAGTACGCGCCGCCAGGCGGATCGCAGCGAATCGGGAACGGTGAGAGCCCGAGGTGAAGCTGGCGCGGAATGGATCCGGGAGCAGTGCCCCGAACGGCGGTTTCGCCTGGTAGACGGCACCGGCACTTCCCCGATACCGGAAGCGGCGTATCGGTTGGCTGAGTCCAGCCCGTACGTTTGAGCGGGCGCCAGCAATGGCGCCAAGAAGGGTGGCACCGCGGGCGTGCAGCAATGCGCCTCCGTCCCTCAGTTGGGACGGGGGTTTTTTGTGTCCCCGGCATCTGCAGTCATCAGCAGGCAAGGTGGTGTTCACATGAGCGTCGCGGAGATCGATCGGACCAAACAGACATCGCGCCTGCAACCCTCGCTGGATGAGCTGGCGGCGCGGGTCAGCCAACTCCCGCCCGGCGTTCGCACCTGGCCGGTCTATCGCGAGCTGGTCGCCGATCTGGAGACGCCCGTCTCGGCCTACCTGAAGGTCAGCCATGGTGCAACCCGCCCCGGCTTCCTGCTGGAATCGGTCGAAGGCGGACGGCGCATTGGCCGTTACTCCTTCCTCGGCGCTGACCCGATGACGACGATCCGGATGCGTGACAAGTCGATCACCGCGCCTGGTCTCGACGGCGTTCCCGCGACCTACGACGATCCTCTGGCCGCGCTGGCCGAAATCCTCGACGGGTTCCGGACGGAACCGGTCCCTGGATTACCCCGCTTTTCCGGCGGCGCCGTCGGCTACCTCGCGTATGACGCGATCGCCTCATTCGAGCCGCGCGTCGGACTCGCCAAAGGCAACGGGCTCGACCTGCCGGAGGCGTGCTACCACCTCGCAAACTCGCTGATCGTCTTCGACCATCTCGAACGGTCGATGAAGGCCGTCTTTCACGTCCGCATTGGCCATGGCGTCGATCTGGAGGCCGAGTACCGTCGCGCCGAGGCGGAAATCGACCGGCTCGCCGGCTTGCTCGCCCAGCCGGTCCCGGCGCCGCAACCGACCCGCGTCGCGCCGGAGGTCTCCGTCGCCGACCGGCTGCGGCCGAACACCTCGCCCGAGCGCTACCGACAGATCGTCGAACGGGTCAAGGAGTACATTTACGCCGGCGACATCTTCCAGTGCGTACCGTCGCAGCGCGTCGATGTCGAGACGCCGGCCCAACCGTTCATGCTCTACCGTGCCCTGCGGATGATCAACCCTTCGCCATACATGTACTTTCTCGATTTCGGCGATCACCAGGTCGTCGGCGCCTCACCGGAGCTGCTCGTCCGGCTCGAAAACGGCGTCATCACCAACCATCCGATCGCCGGCACGCGGCCCCGCGGCGAGACGCCCGAGCAGGACACGCAGCTCGCCGAGGAGCTGATCGCCGACGAGAAGGAACGGGCCGAGCACATCATGCTCGTCGATCTCGGCCGCAACGACGTCGGCCGGGTCGCGAAGGCCGGGACCGTCCACGTGCCGCAGTTCATGGAAATCGAGCGCTTCTCCCACGTCATGCACCTCGTCAGCCACGTCGAAGGGGAGCTGCGCGACGACCTGACCGGGCTGGACGCGCTCCGGGCCTGCTTCCCGGCCGGGACGGTCTCCGGCGCGCCGAAGATCCGGGCGATGGAGATCATCGCCGAGCTGGAGACTGACCGCCGGGGCGTCTACTCCGGCGCGGTCGGCTACATCGACTTCTCCGGCGGCATCGATACCTGCATCACCCTCCGCACGATGGTGGTCAAGGACGGCATCGCCTCCCTCCAGGCCGGCGGCGGCGTCGTCGCCGACAGCACGCCGGACAACGAATATGCCGAATCCTTCCACAAGATGCGGGCGCTGATCCGCGCGATCGAAAAGGCCGAGGCGATCGAGGCATCGCTCGCCTCACCAGCCGCCGTCTAGCGGCCGAAAGGAACCTCCCATGATCTTCCTGCTCGACAACTACGATTCCTTTACCTACAACCTCTACCAGGCGCTGAGCGACCTCGGCGCGTCGGTGGAGGTCGCCCGCAACGACGAGCTAACGGTCGATGAGATAGCCGCCCGCCTCGATGCGATCGACGGCATCGTCCTCTCGCCCGGCCCCTGCACGCCCGCCGACGCCGGCATCTCGATCGAGCTGGTGCAACGGCTGGCCGGTCAGCGCCCTATCCTCGGCGTCTGCCTCGGCCACCAGGCGGTCGGCGCCGCCTTCGGCGCGCGCATCGTCCACGCGCCCTACCTGATGCACGGCAAGACGTCGGAAATCAGGCACGACGGCCACGGGCTTTTCGACGGGCTGCCGAATCCGTTCACCGCGACCCGCTACCATTCGCTCATCGTGGATCCGGAGACGCTGCCGGCCGAGCTGAAGGTGACGGCGCGGTCGGAGGAAGGCGTCATCATGGGGCTGCGGCACGAGTCGCTGCCCGTCGACGGCGTGCAGTTTCACCCGGAGTCGATCCTGACGCCGCAAGGCAAAGCGCTGCTCGCCAACTTCCTCCGCACGACTTCGCCCACATTCAGCGCGGCGCGTGAGCGCGAGCTCACTGTCATCGGCTATTGATCCAGGCATCGCTCCAGAAAGGCAGGCCACCGCATGGCTGAGCAGTACGACATCCGGGAGACGATCGCGCGGGTAGTCGAGGGCAAGGAGCTCTCGACCGCGGAGGCGAATGCCGCGATGGACGCGATCATGAGTGGCGAGGTGACCGGCGCCCAGATAGGCGCGCTCGTCACCGGTCTGCGTATGAAGGGCGAGACGATCAACGAGATCGCCGGTTTCGCCAAGGCGATGCGCGACCACGCGCTGCGCGTCGAGATCGACCAGTCGTCGCAGCCGCTGCTCGACACCTGTGGCACCGGCGGCGACAAGACCGGCACGTTCAACATCTCGACCACGGCCACTTTCGCCATCGCCGCCGCCGGTGTGCGCATCGCCAAGCACGGCAACCGGGCCCAGAGCAGCAAGAGCGGCTCGGCCGACCTGCTCGAAGGGCTCGGCGTCGAGATCGAGCTGACGCCGGAACAGGTCGCGGCGTGCGTCGACGAGGTCGGCATCGGTTTCATGTACGCACCCGCCTTCCACCCGGCGATGCGCTTTGTCGGCCCGGCCCGCAAGGAGATGGCGATCCGGACGATCTTCAACATCCTCGGGCCGCTCACGAACCCCGCCGGCGCCCGCCATCAGCTCATTGGTGTGGGCCACCCGGACATCGCGCACAAGCTGGCCGAGGCGCTCAAGCAGCTCGGCAGCCAGCACGCGGTGCTGGTCCACTCCGACGATGGCATCGACGAGCTCGGCATTTCAGGGACCTCCACCGTCACTGATTACAACGCGGCGACCGGCGAGATCACGACCTATTCGGTCACGCCCGAGCAGTTCGGGCTGGAGCGCGGCACTCGTGAGGAGATCCTCGGCGGCGACGTCGCGCAAAACGTCGCCATCACTCGCGCGATCCTCAGCGGCGAGGACGGCCCGCGCCGCTCGATCACCTTGCTGAATGCTGGCGCCGGCATCTACGCGGCGAACGCCGCGTCGTCGTACGCCGAGGGCATCGAGATGGCGAAGCGGGCGCTCGACTCCGGCGCGGCGATGACAAAGCTGGACCAGCTCGTCGCCGTCTCCCGGCGCCTGGCTCGCGAATCAGCCGACCGGACGGTGGCGGTGACATCGTGAGCGCCGTCAAGCAATCGGGCACCTACCTTGACCGCATCACCGTCCGCACCGCCGAGGACGTCCGCGAGCGCGCCAGGACAACGTCGATCGCCGATCTTGATGCGCTGATCGCCCGGCAACCGGCGGCCCTGAGCCTCTTCGAGGCGCTGAAGCGGCCCGGGCTCGGGGTGATCGCGGAGATCAAGCGAGCGTCGCCGTCGAAGGGCCGTTTTCCGGTCGAGATCGAGCCAGCCAAAGTCGCCGCCGAATACATCGTGGGCGGCGCGAGCGCGATCTCCTGCCTCACCGACGAGCCGTTCTTTCAGGGCTCGCTGGCCGACCTGGCTGCCGTCGCGAAGGTGGCGCACGCGGATCAGCGGGCGGTGCCCGTACTGCGCAAGGATTTCACGATCGATCCGTACCAGATCTACGAAGCGCGCGCCCACGGCGCCGACGCGATCCTGCTCATCGTCGCTTGCCTCTCGCCGGCGCAGCTGCGCGACTTCCGGGCGCTGGCCGATTCGCTAGGGATGGACGCGCTGATCGAGGCGCACGACGAGGACGAGGTGCGGATTGCACTCGACTCCGGCGCCCGCGTCGTCGGCATCAATAACCGCGATCTGCGCGACTTCCACGTCGATCTCGCGACGACGGAGCGCCTGGCGCCCATGATCCCGGCGGATCGGGCCATCGTCGGCGAGAGCGGCATCTTCACGGCAGACGACGCGGACCGGCTCCGCCGCGCCGGGTGCGATGCGGTCCTGGTCGGCGAATCGCTCATTCTCCAGCCGGATCGCGCGCAGGCGATCCGGGCATTGATCGGCGACTGAGCGATGCAGGAATCAAGCGCGCGGATCGTGAAAATCTGCGGACTCTCGATGGTCGAGCATGCTCGCGTCGCGGCCGAACACGGCGCCGACCTGCTCGGGTTCGTCTTCGCCCCATCGCGCCGTCAGGTGAGGGCAGCGACCGTCCGCGCGATTCATGACGACCTGGACTCCGGTTCGCATCCTCGCCCGCCATTCGTCGGCGTCTTCGTCAACCCATCCGCCGCCACACTTGCCGAGACGGTGGGCACGGCCGGGCTCGATCTCGTGCAATTGTCCGGCGATGAATCCTTGTCGCTCGCGTCGGAGATAACGGTCCCCTATATCCGCGCTATTAGAATTGGCGCTACGACGAACGCGAATGAGGCATTGCGAGAAGCCGATCGCTGGATGGCACTTGCGTGTCGTCCGGCCTGGCTGCTCGTCGATGCCGCAGTGCCGGGATCGTTCGGCGGCAGCGGCCAACGGGCGAATTGGAACGTGGCCCGGCAACTCGCGGAACGCTACCCGACTCTGCTCGCAGGGGGGCTCAACCCGGACAACGTCGCCTCCGGTCTCATCGAGACAGTAGCTGCGGGCGTCGATGTCAGCAGCGGTGTCGAGGAAAACGGCGTCAAGAGCGCGGAGCGGATCGTCCGCTTCATCGCCGCCGCCCGCCGGGCAACACCCGCAAGGTAGCGGCGACCCAACGTGGTCGCCTGCCTCACCACCAATTGCATTCCCTCCCGCCACTCCCCTTGCCTGTCATTCCGACGCAGGAGGAATCTCCTGCCGCAGCAGCGTCCTCGTTCCCGATCACACCGTCTGGTTCCGCCAATCCGCCCCGCCGTCATGCTGGCCGGTGGGAAGCATCCCCGCGAAGCGCGTGCCCGCCCCTTTCGTCATCCTGAGCTTGTCGAAGGATCGCCTGCCGCAGCAGTCGTCCGCGGCGGCGGACCGGCGTCGCCGGGGGGTGCTTCGCCCTACGGGACTCAGCATGACGGCGGCAATGACCCCCCAACCCGCGACGCTCTTCCAGCGTGGCAGGCGTTCGCTTTGCTCACCAGAGAGATTTCCTTCGCCAAGCTCAGGACAGGCTCTCGTGCGCTCGGAACGACAGGATTAGGGCTTCGGGAAGCAGGAAACGGAATGATTGACAACGAAGGCTGGACAGCTCAATCGACGTCGAGCGGCGTGTCGGCCCACGTGTCACCGAAACCGCAGACCCAATTCAATGCCCGTAGCCGCGCGGCGGTG
>JAICKJ010000247.1 GCA_025928015.1 Thermomicrobiales bacterium | reverse complement strand
CGCAAGGTGATCTCCTGCGTGAGCTCGTCCATCTGCCGGTTGACGGTGAGGAGCAGATCGACGTCGGCGCCTTCATCGGAGTGCAGCAGAAACCCATCGCGCTCGCGGCTGATCTCGATCTTCGGGTGGGTCGTGATGTCGATCTTGAAGGTGACTTCGCCCTGGACAACCTCGATCAGCCGCAGCAGCTCGGCCATATCCGCCGGGACCGGCCGGGTGAGATCGGCGCCTTCCTTGAATGGCATCAGATCGGTGATGCGCAACAGGCCCGAGGCGGCGCGGAGCTCGGTCACCAGCACCGAGCTGTTCGGTTGGTAGTATTGGCGGGCGCCGAGAAACGCATCGACCTTGACGTAGAAACGGCCGCCCTTGTGGCGGTCGAGCAAGCCGCAAAAGATGGGCGAGCTGTCGAAGCGTGGGACGCACATCCAGTCGATCGACCCATCGCGACCGACCAGCGCCGCCGTGCGCCCATTGCCGATCAACCCGTGATCCTCGATCGGCAGGTACCCGTCGAGATAATCGACGTCCGGGAACATGGCGGAAAAGACGTAGTCAGGGTGGCGCGGCGCGCTCGGTTCACTCATGCGGATTTGGCCTCACGACAATCTGGATGACCGCCGGAGCGTCTGCGCCGGTCGCCATCTCGACGGCTCATATATCGACTTAGTGCGCCAGAGCCGTGCCAGCCTCGATCCAGGTGGCGTTCAGGCGGTCCGACGTGGCCGGAAACGGGGGCGCAGCCAGCGGAGCAGGTATCCGAGCACCAACCCAAGCACCAGCGCGATCAACAGCGCCCACACGAGCGCGGTGTGGAAGGCCCAGAAGAAGAGCGAGACGCGGACGTCCTGATTGTTCTGGAAGCCAATGATCACGAGCGCGATCACGATGATCGCCGCAATGATCAGCCGGGCCGTCCGGGCCGGCGAGAGGCGACGCGATCGTGTGCGTGGCGGCGTCAGCGACGCGGATGACTCCGGCCCCGGTCGGTTGCTTGGTTGCTCATTCATCGCGGTTGGATCCCTCCTCCGTCGTCATCGTCGATCGCGCTCACAGTCGCCACGGCGGGATGTCATCGGCGAACTCCAGCGGCGCTTCCTCGGGCGGCGCCGGTTCCGCGTTCGCCCGCGCATGGGCGCCACGGGCGACGACGTGGGACGAGACTGGCGTTGTCAGCACCAGAATGCCACCGATGAGGATCACGCGCATGATGACCGCCTGCTCGCCGACCACACACCCGGCGACGCAGAGCACGAGGACGCCGAGCACGACCGCCTTGCTGGAGGCGTGGAGCCGCATGTAGATATCCGGCATCGTCGCCATCCCGACGACGCCGAGCGTCGTGACGATGACGCCGAAAATCACCAACGCATCGAAGAACCAGGCGCGCATGCGTCTCCTCCCCGCTCAGAAGAGCCGCTGGGCCGCGTGGTAGCGCACGGCCGCGATGGTCGAGATGAACGAAAGCAATGCCAACAACAACGCGGCGTCGAGAAAATACGACTCATCGCGCGAGGCGGCGAGCAGCACCAGCACCGCGATCATGACGAGGGCGAGCGTGTCCAGCGCCAGGATCCGCGTCATGCCGCTGCGCGAGCGGATGACGACGGCGACACAGAACAAGAGCAGCCCGGTCATCCAGACGAACGCGGCGTAAAAGACAGCGATATGCATGGACCGACTTTCCTTTCAGCATCAGGGGAAGACCGCTCGTTGGAAGCGCTCGTAAAACTGTTGCCGTCCACGGACCGCGCCGGTCGGGTCGGTCGCGTCCATGATGTGGATCAGCATGAGCCGCTCGCTCCAGTCCAGATCGATGAGGACGCTGCCTGGGGAGAGGGTCTCCATCAGGCCCTGAATCACCACGGCACTGGGCGACCGCTCCCCCATGGGCACGACGATGATGCCGCCCCGGTCGCTCGGCCGCAGCCGCAGGACAACGAGGCTCATCTGCCAGGTGCCGGTGACGATCGTCCAGAAGACCGCCAGCACGAAGGGCACGAAGGCGACCGCCCGGCGCGCGAAATCCGGAAACGTGAGCGGCTCGGCGGGATGGCCGCGCGTCTGCCACCAGATGAGCAGCCCGCCAACGATCACGCCGACGAGCAGATCGCGCGGATCGAGGCTGCCAAGCATGAGGATGTAGACCAGGCCCAGCAGCAGCACCGCGAGTATCCGGGGGATCACGGCGCCACCCCCGGCAGCACCGACGCGGCATGCTGGCTCAGCGCCAGCAGCGGCTCCGGCCAGACGCCGAGCGCGACGAGTGCAAGCGCGACGGCGCCGGTGATGAGCTGCGCGACCAGCGGCGTGGGCGTCTCGTCGCCGTCGGCCGGCTTGAGAAAACGCCAGCCGTAGAGCTGGAACATGTAGATGAACGACATCGCGCCGCCGATGAAGACCAGCGCGACAACCCACCAATCCCGCTCGTTCGCGCCGAGGCGGAAAAGCGCCAGCTTGGCGAAAAAGCCGAGCGCGGGCGGCACGCCGGCGACGCTGAACGCACCGATCGCGAAGGCGGCGCTGACGATCCAGCCGCGCAGGTTCATGGCGAAGAACAGGGCGGTCTTGTTCAGGCTGTTGATGATCGCGTAGAGGATCGCGGCCACGAACCCGGCGCGGCCGCCGATGCCGATCGCGATCAGGATGTAGCCGACCTGCCCGATCGCGGAGTAGGCCAGCACCTCGCCGGCCGATCCGCGGGAGATCGCCTGCAGCGCGCCGTAGACGATGCTGAGCGAGCCGAGGATGAGCAGGACGTTTCCGCCGCGGGCGAGCTCGCGGGGAAAGAGGTCGCCGCCGAAACGCAGGATGCCGTAGGTGCCGATGTTGGCGAGCGCGCCGCTCAGGATCGCCGCGACGGCCGGCGTCGTGCCGGTGTAGACCGGCGGCAGCCAGAAGTGAAAGGGGAAGAGCCCGAGCTTGATGCTGAAGGCCACGAAGATGATCGTCGCGGTGAGGATCGCCGGGCTGGTGGAGACGAGCGGCATCTGATCGCGAATCCCCGCCATGTCGAGCCGGCCGGTGATGTGATAAACCGCCGCGATGCCGATGACGAAGAGGACCGAGCCGATCAGGTTGACGACCGCGAAGATGAACGAGGCGCGGAGCTGGCGCGGCTGGCCGCCGTAGCTCGTCATCACGTAGGCGGCGATCATCGAGATCTCGAAGAAGACGTAGAAGTTGAAGGCGTCGCCGGTCAGGAAGAGGCCGGTCAAGCCGGTCGCCATCAGCAGCACGAGCGCCGGGAAGACGCGGGTCTGGACGCCGTTGGCGACCTCGAAGGCCAGCGCGGCCAGCAGGACGCCGAGCGAGAGCACGGTGAAGGCGACGCCGAGCGTGTCGAGGCGGAGGGTGATGCCGACGCCGGCTTCCCAGCCGCCGGCGACCATCTCCTGGGCGCCGTGGCGGTAGATGGCGATGCCGTTGACGATGCTGGCGATGAAGCTGGCGGCGAGCACCGCGATCGCGACGAGGCCCGTCCGACGCTTGCGGCCGTCGAGCAGCGCGACCACGATCCCGCCGAACCAGGGGATCGCCAGCGCGAGGAGCATCATTCGGAATGCTCCGACATGGCGATTGCCACGGCTTCGTCCTCGTCGCCATCCACGGGCATCAGGGCCGCGGCGGCAAGCTCGTCGTCCACCCCCGCCTGCTCCTCCTCGGCGCTGGAGAGCTGTTCCATATCGACCGACAGGTGCGCGACGTAGACGAGGTAGATCAGGCCGAGCAGGAGCGCCGAAACGCCGAAACTGATCACGATCGCCGTCAACGTCATCGCCTGGACGAGCGGATCGCTGGTCGTGCGCGGATCCTCGAGCGGATAGAGCGGGGCCGCGCCGCGGGTGAGCGCGGCGGACATGATGAAGAGGTTCGCCGCGTTGCCGATCAGGACGACCCCGGCGATGACGCGCAGCAGGTCATGCTTGAGCAGGAGGTACGCGCCGGCGCCGAAGAGGACCGCCACCGCGAGCGACAGGATCAGAATCACCGGGGGCCCTCCCCCTCATAACTCCGGGCGATGGCCCCGATCGCGCCGACGGCGAAGCCGTAGACGACCAGGAACACGCCGATGTCGAAGAGCGCCGGCGTGATGAACTCGAGCGTCCCGAAATGCACCGCGTGCTCGCCCACACCCGGCGTGTGTGTGAGTACTGGCTTGCCGAAGAGCATCGGCACGAAGGCCACCAGCAGCGCCACGATCAGGCCGAGCAGCGCGCCGAGCGGCGCGTAACGGACGATCCGCATCCGCTCGGCCGCCTCGTGGCCGAAGGCGAGATACTGCAGGAGGACGCCCAGCGCGGCGATCACGCCGGCCGCGAACCCGTCACCGGTGTCGGCGTAGCCCTTGACGATCACGGCGATCGCAATCATGAAGATCGGCAGCAACAGGAGCCGCGCGACGTGTTGGGTCATGGCCGTGCTCATGACCGCCTCCAGGCACGCAGCATGCTCAGCATGCCGAGCAGCGCGATGACGATCACGGTGATCTCGCCGAGCGTATCGAACCCGCGGAAGTCCGCCAGAATGACGGTCACGACATCCTTGCCATGCGCGGATACGGTCATCGTTGTCTGGACGAGCGAGACGGACGGCGTCGCCGACGGTTTGGAGAGCGTGCCCCAGACGACGATGAGGGCCATCGCGCCGGCGATAACGCCGATGGCGGCGTCGCGTTGCACGAACCCCCGCCTCGGCCGGCGTAGCGTCTCGAACCGCAAGATGCGGCGCGGCATCAGCGAGAGCATGCCGAGGAAGAGCAGCGCGAAGATCGTCTCGACGAGGACGGCGACGACGGCGACGTCGGGCGCGCCGAGCAGGGCGTACATCACCGCCAGGCCATAGCCCACCAGGGACAGCGTCAGCGCGAGCCGCAGGTGGTCGCGCGGGAAGGCGACGGCGAGGGCACTGGCGCCGATCAACACGAGGACGACGATCAGCGGGAGATCGCGCCCGGCGATCGCGCCAACGCGGAACTCGCGACCGGTTTGCGTGTCGTAAGCGGCCAGGGCGACCAGGATCCCGGCCGGCAGCAGGATGGTCGCGATCCGGCTCCGCAGATCATGCACCTCGTAAGCGTGGACGCGATCCGAGAGCCGGTTCAAACCGACCAGCCCGAGCTGATAGAGCCGCGCGGGGCCGACGTGCCGGGTGACGTGGGCGGTTGCCAGCGCGGCAGGCAGCCACCGGGTCCACGTCAACAAGAGGATGGCGCCGGCCAGCCATGTCGCCACCGCCATCACATTCTCCGCGCGCGTGTCGAGGTGATAGGCGAGCGCGAGGTGGACGGGTCGCCCGAGGCTGACGGACGCCGCCGCCTGTGCGACCTTGGCCCACGGCGCCGGCCAGAGACCGCCGGCCAGCGCCAGCGCGCCAAGCACGGCAACCGGCCAGACGAGCAGGTCACCAACCGGCTCGCGCGCCCCGCGCCGCGGCCCCATGAAGATCGTCCACCAGAAGCGGAGGATGTAGGTGAAGGTCATCGCTGCGGCCGCCACAGCGCAGATCTGAAAGATGCGGCCATGCTCCGCCGCGGTCCCGAAGAAGAGCTCGTCCTTGAAAAAGCCCATCGTCAGCGGCAAGGCGGCCAGCGAGGCCGAGGCCAGCCCGGCGCCCGCGGCCAGCAACGGCATCTCCCGCGCCAACCCGCCGGCGCCGCTCAGGTTCTTCGCGCCGGTCGCCTCGGTCACCGCGCCGGCAGTCAAGAAGAGCGCGCTCTTGGCAATCGCGTGGGCGATGACGTAAAACGCCGCTCCTGCCACCCCATGCTCGCCACCGAGCCCGTACAGGAAGACGACGTAACCATATTGAGCGATGGTCGAGTAGGCGAGGAGCTGCTTCATCCCGTCGCGCGTCAGCGCCAGGACGCCGCCGACCGCCATCGAGAGCAGCCCCACGATGACCATGACGTCGCGCAGCCAATCAGTGAGCGCGATCAGCGGGTAGAGCCGACCGATGAGGAAGACGCCGGCGGCGACCATCGCCGCCGAGTGGAGATAGGCGGAGACGGGCGTCGGCGCCGCCATCGCCCGCGGCAGCCAGAAATGAAACGG
>JAICKJ010000059.1 GCA_025928015.1 Thermomicrobiales bacterium | reverse complement strand
GTCGGATGTCTCGCGCTATCGCTGATGTTCCGTAGCTCCGGGCCCCGTGCCCGGATTCCCCGGAGTGGCCAAGCACGGGGCCCGGAGCTACGCAGGGGATTTCCGGCACTTGACTCTCCTGTTACTGGAGACTCTACCATGCTGTCCGGTCCGGATCGGACCACGCTGGACTACAATCATGAACGGGAGACACCATGACCTCGACTTCACCCAACTCGACGCGCCAAGCCGACAACGGCGCGACGGCGGTGACGATCATCGACGTGCTCAGCGGCCAGCGGGCCGTGCTGGCCGCCGCCGGCGACCCGGCGCGGCGACCCGACCTGCTGCGCGAGCACGTGATCGAACCGCTGCGGCCGGTCTGGGAGCCGATGTTCGCCAACCCATGGATGCAAGACAAGCGCCGCCAGTTGCCCTCGCTGGACGACCCGGCCGGCATCGCGGACATGCTCCAGCTCTACCCGCTCGACGGCGATCCGGATGCCGGATTGGCGCTGCTCGATCGCTTCGCGGCCGCGGACAGCCTCGCCGCCTGCGGCGCCGCCGTCGTCCGCGCGCTCGACGTGCTGGCACCATCGGCGCACGGCATCGAGATCGCGCCGGTCGAGTACACGCTGGCGCTGGCGAGTCCCGACGCGCCCTGGCTGGGGGATCGCAACTGGGGCTACACCGGCTTCGGCGGCATGGGCGGTGTCATCATGATGCTGGCGCTGCCGGACGGCCGCAACCTGCCCCGGCTGCCGGCGATGGCCGCGCACGAGACCCACCACAAGGTGCGTCTCGCCTTCGAGCCGTGGAATCCGGCGACGATCACCGTCGGCCAGTACTACGTGCTGGAGGGGCTGGCCGAGGCCTTCGCCGCCGAGCTCTACGGCGAGGAATCGCTCGGCCCGTGGGTCACCTTCGTCGCACCGGACGAGCTGGCAAAGCACAAACCGGCCCTGTGTGAGGCACTGGAGAAGACCGGTGACCCGCGCCCGTACCTCTTCGGCGACTGGGCGTCCGGGTTCGGCGGCTACGAGCCGCTGGGACTGCCCGATTTCATCGGCTACACCGCCGGCTACCAGCTCGTCCGCTCGTACCTGCGCGCGTCCGGCCAGAGCGCCGCCGAGGCGTCGTGGCTCCCTTGGCGCGAGATCGTCGCCGGCTCCGATTGGGCCTGACTCACGATCCCAGCGCGATCTCGACCGGCCCGCCGCTGACCTCGATCCAGTCGGACGGGATGTCGTCCCGGCAGGTCGCCAGCCAGTAGTACTCGACCGGCTGCCGCAGGCCGTGTCCCGCGTCGTGCCAGGTGCCCTTCATCATCACCGCCACCGTGCCGGGGGTGATGATGAAGGCGCGGAGGTCGGCCGCCGCTGGCGCTGGCGCCTCGGATGGCGGCGCCACGACCAGCACGACCGGCTCCCGCAGGCAGAAGATCGCTTCTTCCGTGTGCAGATGGCGCTCCATCCGGGCCGTCGCGCACGGCGCGGCGCTGCCCCGCGTGATGCCGAGGTTGCCGTTGCTCGACAGCAGCGGCGCGCGCGTTCGGCAGTCCTCGTAGGTGTCCCCGGTGGAATGGACCAGATCCGGCGCCCCCGGTTCCTTGTCCAGCGACGGCGCCATGCGCAAGCAGCGGCCGAAGAGCGCGAAACCAGCCTCCGTGATCTCGACAGCCGTGATCTTCATGCGCGTCGCCCTTCCCTAATGTCGGCGGTCGATGTCGAACGGCACGACGTCCGCCGTCTCCAGATAGAACGTCAGCAACCGGCCCTTCAGGTCCGACAGGACGGCGGCCAGCGCCGGATCGTCGATCCGGTTCTCCCGCTCGGCCGGGTCGGCTCGCAGGTCGTAGAGCTCGTCCGATTCGTAGAGCCGGCACACATATTTGTACTCCGCCGTGCGGCACATGACCGCCTTCGTGTGCTCCGGCCCCTCCAGCCGCTGCAGGCTCAGCCGTGGCCAGTAGAGGTTCGCCGGATCGGTCGAGCCGGGGCTCTCCCGCTCGGCGGCGTGTGTCTCGCCACGCAGCCGGCCACCCTCGCAGAAGACTGCATCGCGCCCCGGCGCATCCGGATCGGCGAGCAGGGGCGCGAGCGAGCGCCCGAACTGGCTGTGATCCGGCGGGATGCCGGCGATCTCCATCACCGTCGCGCCGATGTCGACCAGCTCGACCAGCGCCTCCCGCGCGCCGGGCGTGATCGGCATGCCTGTGGGTGGCTTGACGACCAGCGGCACCCGCGTCAGGCAGTCGGCGAAGGTGTTCTGCGTCTTCTCGACCAGCCCGTAATCGCCGGTGAAGTCGCCGTGATCGGAGTAGAAGACGACCAGCGTGTCGTCGTAGAGTCCGGCGTCGACCAGCGCCCGCACGACGAGCCCGAACTGGTGATCGACCCGCGCGCACATGCCGTAGTAGGTCGCCCGCAGCTCGTCCCATTCCTCCTCGCACCAGCCGGTCAGCCCTTGCCGCTCGCGAATGCCGCGCAGGATCGCCGGTTCGCCTTCGCCCTCCGGCGGGACACGCGGCGGCAGCGCGGCTCGGGCGATCGCGCTGACCCACGGTTCCTCGACCGCGTAGGGCGGGTGCGGGTAGGTGAGCGGCAGATAGATGCAGAGCGGCTGGTCGGCCGGCGGGTTGTGGATCAGGTCGATTGCGCCGCGCACGTTCGCCCAGTCGGAATCGGCGTAGACCTCGCCCGGGTCGGTCGCCAGCTTGCCCGCGAACATGGAGTAGTAGCCATCGCTGCCCGGCTGCCCGCGCCACTCCGCCTGCCGGTCCATCGCGAACATCAGTCGTGGCGCCGCTGGCGGTTCGTACTTCATGTCACAGCAGGGCGCCAGGCTGTTCTGCGCCGGGATCAGATCGTTCTTGCCGCCCCACCAGACGAAGTAGCCGGCATCCTTGAGCGATTTGAGCAGGCAGGGCTCGTCCGGCCGCAGCATGTGGAACATCGTCCGGTGCCCACGCACGTGTGGGTACCATCCCGTCATGAGCGAGCACCGGCTCGGCGTGCAGACCGGATTCTGGCAAAACGCCCGGCTGAACGAGACCGCATCCCGCCCCACCAGCACGTCCAGGTTCGGCGTCACCGCCGCCGCGTTCCCCAGATGCCCCAGCACATCCCCCCGCCACTGATCCGGATTGAACAGCAGAATGTGCGGCTTTCGTCGCGCTTCAGCCATCTAACCAAACCCAATCCTCAAGCGTAGTGCTCATCCGGGGCGAGACGGCCATCCCCGTTTCCTCATCCGTGTGGGTGCGGACCTCGTGTCCGCCCGCGCTCCTGTACCAATCGCGTTGGTAGTGGCGACGACGGGCCGATCTCGTATTGGCCCCTACCCGAATGGAGATAGATGCCGCCCCGTCATGCGAATGGAGAGTTCACCTGCTTTTCGGCGGCATTGGCCGGATTCGCCTCGATGTAGGCGCGAGCAGCCGCCAATGCCCGATCATTGCGAAGCATCTTGTCGTAGAAGCTGCGCTGCCACAATACCCGATCATATGGAGGGTAGCGACCCTCCCGCACGCCGCGCGAATATTCCATCGTCGTGATCGATTTGAATGTCTGCACGACCCGGCTGAGTGTCGGATCTTGCTCGCGCAGATCGGGGGCCGTGCCCAGAAAGACGATCGCGTGCATGTGATCCGGCATGACGACGAACGCATCGAGGGCGATTCCGGCATATCGTTCCGCGTTCTCTTCCCAGAGCTCGGCGACCATCTCGCCAGCTTCGTTCAACCGCACGTCAGCATTCGCAATCTCGCCAAAACGGCTTTCCATGCCCTGGATACAAATGGTGATGAAATACATCCCGGCGGAGGCGTAGTCGAATCTGGGCAATCGTGTTGGCTTGCGGACCGGGCGTCGCGAGTGCTGGTCCATCGGGGCGCTCCTTTCCATGATTTCCTCCGGGCAATAGTTCCAAGCCGAGCGGTCATGTAGGGGCCGATCTCGTATCGGCTCGTCGCTGCCGACCCGTTACGCTGTGGTCGGGGAGCACGGGCGGACACGAGGTCCGCCCCTACACGGATCCGGCATCAGGAACGACTATGTAGGGGAGCATCTTGTCTGCTCCTGCTTTCGACGGCAAGCGCGATATGGGTGCTACACCATCCGCTCACCCAGCGCGGTGGCGAGCAGCATTGTGGCGACGGTGGTGGAATGGCCGGTGGGGTCGAGGAGGGGATTGAGCTCGACCCAGTCGAGGGAGTGGAGGGGGCCGTCCCAGGCGCCGAGGCGGCGGACGACCTGCGACGCCTCGCGCAACGTCAGACCGCCCGGAACGCGGGTGCCGGTGCCCGGCATGATGGCCGGGTCGAGCACGTCCAGATCGAACGAGAGGTGGACGGCGTCGACGCCGCGCCGCGCCAGGTGGGCCAGCGCGGCCTCCAGCCCCGGCACGATGCCGGCGTCGGTCCACTCCTCCATCGTCAGTGTCCAGATGTCCCGCTCGGCGATGAGCCGCTTCTCGCCGGGGTCGATGTCGCGTACGCCGAGCAGACAGATGTTCTCCGGGTCGAGCCAGGGGTGCTCGCCGGCGAGTGACGTCACATCCTCCGGCCCGATCCCGCAGGCGGCGGCCAAGGGCATGCCGTGGATGTGCCCGCTCGGGCTCGTCGCCGGCGTGTTGAGGTCCGGATGGGTGTCGATCCAGAGGATGCCGGGCCGCTCAGCGGCCCTCGTCACGCCGGCAAGACTGCCGAGCGCGAGCACGTGGTCGCCGCCGAGCACCGTCACCAGCTCGCCGGACTCGATCCCGTCCGCGACGACGTCCGCAAGTGCCCGCAGCGCCCCGCCGATCGGCGCCAGAAACGTGTGCCAGCCCCGCCCGAGTCGTGCGTCGGCCTCGGCCGGCTCGTGGACCGGGATCGTGACCGTCTCGCGCAGCCGGTCGGCCAAGTGCGTCCGGTCCGGCCGGTCCCACCGCTGGCGAAGCCCCGCATCGAGCGCCAACGCGCCGGTATCGACGCCGCGCCGCTCGCACCCGAGCCAGAGCGGCACGACGACCGGCCGGATGGGCGCCGTCAACAACCGGTTCTGCTGACAGGCGGCGGTCGTTCCCTCGCTCCTCATCGTCCTCTGATCGAACATCATCGTCCTCGTTCGCCGGCATCTCGCCGTTGACACACCGGCGCTCATGCATCGATCGCCCAATGGTGACCTCACGCCACGGAGGGGCCGATCTCGTATCGGCCCGGCCCATCGACCAATGACGTGATTGGTTGGGGAGCGCGGGCGGACACGAGGTCCGCCCCTACACAGTGTTGCGCAACCCGACGCACGCCTCGGGGAATGCTCCTCTCTCCCAGCATTGGGAGAGGGGTTGGGGGTGAGGGCCCTACATCACCTCCGGCGCCTCGATCCCCAGCAGCGCCAGGCCGTTGCGCAGCGTCGTCCGCGTCGCGGCGACCAGCGCCAGCCGCGCCGTCCGCACCGGCTCCGCCGCCTTCAGCACCGGGCAGGCGTGGTAGAAGTCGTTGAAGGTCTTCGCCAGCTCGTAGACATAATTCGTGACGTGCAGCGGCCGGTACTCCGCCGCCGCCCGTTGCACGACCTCCGGCAGCGCCGCGACCGACTGCAGCAGGCTCAGCTCCTCGGCCGCGGTCTCGCCGAAGTCCAGGGCGGAGAGCGCCTTCTCGAATTTGGCATCTGTGATGCCGGCGTTCTCGAGGATGCGGCAGGCGCGCGCGTGGGCGTACTGGATGTAGGGCGCGGCGTGGCCGTCGAAGGAGAGCGCCTCCTCCGGATCGAAGACGATCACCTTGTTGGAATCCCGCGCCAGCATCGCGTACTTGAGCGCCCCGATGCCGACCTGCCAGGCGACCTCCTTGCGCGTCGCCTCGGACAGCTCCGGGTTCTTCTCCTCGATCACCTCGCGCGCCCGCGTCAGGATCGCGTCCCGCACGTCCTCCAGCATCGGCGCGTTGCCCTTGCGGGAGGAAATCGCCCCTTCCGGCAAGGCGACGAACTCGTAGCCGAGGTGGAGGTTCTTCGCCGCCTGCGCGAAGCCGTAGAGCTCGAGGACCTTCGAGATCTGGTCGAAGTAGAGCGACTGGCGGACGTCGACGACCCAGATCGCCCGGTCGGCGTGGTACTCGACGAACTTCTTCTGGGTCAGCGCCAGATCCTTCGTCGCATAGAGGGTCGTGCCGTCCGAGCGCAGGATCGGCATCGTCCGGTAGGTCTCCTGTTCCAGCCCGAGCTTCTCGTCGATCTTGACGACCGGCAGCCCGTCGCTGATCTCCGCGATGCCCTGCTCCAGTAGCTCGCGCACGATCTGCCGGCCCTCGTCCTCGACCTCGCTCTCGCTGAACCAGACGTCGAAGGTCGCGCCGAACTCGTCGAAGATACGCCGCAGGTCGGCCAGGCTCCAGCCACGCGTCGTCTCCCAGAGCGTGACGAAGGCCGGGTCCTTCTGCTCCCAGAGCTGGAAGGTCTCCTTGACCTCCTGCTCCCATCGCGGCACCCGCGGCCACCAGTCCGCCATGCGCGCGTTCAGCCGCTCCCACTCGGCCAGGCGTTCCTCCGGCGTCATCGAGGGCGGCGCGGGCGCTTCTTCACCGTCGGCCGGCGGCTCCGGCACGGCAGGCTGCGCGTTTTCGACCTCGTCGCGGAGCTGGTCGCCGATGATCGGCCAGAAGGTGACGATGACGTTCTCGTCGCGCAGCTCGCTGACGTCGATCTCCTGCTGATGCGTGACGCGGCCGAGCAGGTAGGCGATGTCCTCCCCGTCGACGGTGTTCGTCCGCCAGAGATACTTCAGCATCTTGTCGATCGCTTCGACGAAGACCGGATCCTCTTTGGAGACAGTGTGCAGGAAGGCGAGCGCGTCCTTGCGGAAGGCGAGCCGCGCGGCCGATTCGGCGTAAATCTCGCCCAGCCAGCGCCCGCGCGAGGCGTCGCCGGCCGGCTCCTCGCCCTGATGGAACTGGCGGTAGCACCAGAGGCACATGATGACGTGGCGGCCGATGTCGCCGATGTAGGTCGCGGCGATCGTCGGGTAGCCCGCGCCGCGGATGATGTTCGTCACCGCCACGCCGAGGCAGATGTTCCGCAGGTGGCCGACGTGCGCCGCCTTGTGCGTGTTGAGCTGTGAGTGCTCGATCATGATCCGCTCGGCGCGGGAATCGGCCGGCGCCAGGCCGTAGCGGTCGTCCGCGTCCAGCACCTCGCCGATCAGGCGGGCGGCGACGGCGTTGGCGTTGTAGGAGATGTTGACGTAGCCGTTGACCGCTTCGACCCTGGCGAAGCGGCCGGTCGCGCCGACGCTCGCCGCGATCTGCTCGGCCAGCTCCTGCGCCCACGGCCCGATCAGCGCGCTCGCCTTCTTCTTGGCCTCTTTTTTGGAGAGGCCCTCCAGCTCGCCGGACGCCTCCAGGTCACGCATCACCAGGTCGCTGGCGCCGCTGCGGGCGACGGTCGAGGCGCTGCCCCAGGTGCCGGCGAAGGGGAGTGGCCGCAGGTCGAGCGGCCGCGCGCCGAGATCGATGCCCTGGGCGGCCAGCGCGGCGCGGATCGCGTCCGCCGCCGCGCGTTCCTCGCGGGCGATGATGCCTAAATCGGTTGTCACTGGCGGCGTCGTTGCGCTCGGTGCGTCGCTCATCGAGGTCCGGTCCTCTGCCCTTTCGATCGAGTGGATACAAGAACGGAACCGCCCGCGGCCAGAAGAACGCGGGTGTCCTTCTCCCTAATGATACCGCCACCCGTGGGTCGCCTCGGCGGCCCCCTGCGTCCCCACTACGAGCACTCGGCGGTCCACCAGTTCCGGACGTTCGTCTTGCGCCGGTAGCCGTCCGGCGGGATCGGCAGCGGGTCCTGGACGCGCATCAGCCAGGCGGCCAGCTCGGCCAGGAGCGACGCCCGTATCTCGACATAACGATCGTCGCGGTAGAGATTGGTCAGCTCGAACGGATCGGCGGCGAGATCGTACAGCTGCCCCGCGCCCTGCATGTCGAGCATCAGCTTCCAGTCGCCCCGCCGGATCGACCGCAGCACGCCGCTCTGCGTTACCGCGTTCAGCTCGTCGAACGATCCATGGTCCGGCGCCAGTCCCGGCTGCTCGTCCACGACGTCGGCATCGGTGTACGGGAGTCCGCCGATGCCCAGCTCAACGTAGGCACTCACGAATTCCTCTGCGGGATACGGTCTGCCCGTAAGCAACGGCCAGAGGCTGCGACCCTGCACGCCGGCGGGCGCCGCGATCCCCAGCGCCTCGCAGACCGTCGGGAAGACGTCCACGAGCGAGACGAAGGCCGGGTGCGGCGCCGGGACCGGCGCAATGCCGGGGCCGGTAAAGGAGAGCGGCACCCGGGTCAGCACCTCCGGCAGCTCCGCCCCCTTGCGCATCAATCCGTATTCGCCCACGTAGTCGCCGTGGTCGGCCATGAAGACGAGCAGCGTGTTCTCCAGCCGGCCGGCCTGCTCCAGGTGGCCGATGAAGCGGGCGATCTGATCGTCGATCAACCGCAGCATCCCCAGATAGTTGCTTCGCGCCCGCGGGATGACCGCTTCGTAGCCCGGCTGCGCGGCCGCGCCGATCTGCCGCAGGTAGCGCCACGTGAAGCCCTTCTCGCAGTAGGCATCGACCGCGGTCTGCAGCGGCGGCAGCGTCTCCGGCGGAAACATCGAGTAGTAGGGCTCGGGCGCCTGATAGGGGTTGTGCGGCTCGGGGAACGAGAGCCAGAGGAAGAAGGGCCGGTCGGTGACCGAATCGATCCACGCCTGCGCCTGCGAGACGATCCGGGCAGGCGCCTGGCATTCAACCGGGAACGGCGTCGGCTCCTCGCTCACCCGGTGGCGCAGTGCCTTGAGCCAGGCGTCGAAGGCCCGCTCCGTGTCCGTCCGGTCCGGTCCCAGTCCGCCGTTGTGCATGTAGAGCGACGCGTAGTCGAGCGTCTCCGGCTGAAGATGCGCGTGGTTCTTGCCGACCAGCGCCGTCGCGTAGCCATGCCCGCGCAACGTCGCGAAGATATCCTGCTTATACCGCGCCTGGCGCAAGCCATGATTCTCGCGCACGCCGTGGGCGCTGGCGTAGCGCCCGGTCAGCACGCTGATCCGCGCCGGGCCGCAGATCGGGATCGGCGTGTAGGCGTGGTCGAACCAGACGCCGGCGCGGGCGAGGCGGTCGAGCGCCGGCGTGGTATTGCGCGGGAAGCCTTCCCGCGCCGAGTGGTCGGCGCGCTGTTGGTCGGTCATGATCAGCACGACATTGGGGGGCGTGGACGGCATGGCCTCGCTTCCGGGGTTGAGACGGCACGCCTCGGGACGAATGTACGAGGGGGCGCGGGAGCGCTAGCGGTCGCGGGTGACGGGCAGCTCGGTGTCGGGCGCGAGGACGGTACGGACCACGCTGGCCAGCCCGGCCAGCACGAGGGCGATGCCGACAATCAGGCCGATGAGCTGCACGTAACCGAACCCCTTGCCGCCGCCGATGCCCAATTGGTCGGCGAAGATCGCGATCAGGCTCACGATGACCCCGATCGCGATCACGACCGAGGCGGTCACGCGACGAATTGGGCTGCGGGTAGGATGTGCGGGCACGGCTCAACCTCGATGAAGACGTCTGTGTGCGGGATCACGGGGCGATCACGCCCTCCAGCGCGACCCGGCGGAACGCCGCGCGGCGACCAGCCATCGCCCCACGCGCCGAACAGTGATCATCGTGGGCCTAATGGTAAGGCGTCCGGCCCCAAAGCGAAAGGCCCGCTCCTGGCCATGCCCGGCCGGCGCCGATACCTCGTGTGACAATGCCGCACGCATTCCGAATCTTCTTGACCGCCAGGCGGGTGCTTCGGTATACGTAGCCCGGAGCAGAGCGGTCGGCGGTGCACGCCGACGATCAGCCACCGTGCGGATGTGTTGCCGCGACCTGTGGCTGACGCCGCGGTTGGGGGTGGGGGCTCGCCGGGACAATCCGGCCGGGGTGCCATTCTTGCCGTGGCGAAGGGTGGTCACAATCGGGCTCTGGATGCGACCATAGGGCGCATCACGCCGGCGCCATGCCGGTCACTTCGTCCAAAGCTGAAGAAACGGCGCTATCGACCAGAATGATGGTACGAACGCGATTCGGGGTGAGCCGCGTTCACCAGGTGGAGACATGGCGCCGCGGGCGCCAATGCGGGGAGGCAGCATGAATCGGCGGAGCCACGATCAGGTGGAGCAGAGCAGACGGCCAGGCCGGCGTGGGATCGTCGGACGGGTGCTGACCCTCGGCACGCTGGCCATCATTGCGTTGCTCGCCCTCTCGGCCTGCACCGCCGACGAGGTCAAGCCCTACACGACCATCAGCCCAGCCTCACCGCTTGCCGCTGACATCAACTCGCTCTACAAGCTGGTCTTCTGGCTGGCCCTGATCGTCTTTATCGGTGTGCAGTTCGTCATTGTCTATTCGGCCCTGAAGTTCCGCAAGCCGAAGGACGAAGGCACCCGGCCGCCGCAAATCCACGGTAACAAGCGGATTGAGATACTCTGGACCATCATCCCAGCCATCATCCTCCTCGTCCTGCTCGTCCCGACCATCTCCACGCTCTTCCACCAGGATGCCGAGGCCAAGTCCGGCGACCTCACCATCGACGTCTACGGCAAGCAGTGGTGGTGGGAGATCCACTACGGCGACGCCCAGGGCCAGAACCTCGGCGTCATCACCGCGAACGAAGTGCACTTGCCGGTCAATCAGAAGGCGATCATCCGCCTCCACTCCAACAACGTCATCCACTCCTTCTGGGTGCCGCAACTCGCCGGCAAGCTCGACGTCATTCCCGGTCACGTCAACACGATGGCGATTACGCCGAAAGACACCGGCAACTTCTACGGTGAATGCGCCGAGTTCTGCGGCACGCAGCACGCCTGGATGCGCTTCAAGGTCGTCGTCCAGTCGGAGAACGACTTCTACACGTGGGTGAATGATTGGAGGACGGGTAATCCCGGCACCACCAACCAGGACGCCCCCGCCGGCGTCGCCAAGGCGCCCGCGTCGTTCGCCATCTGCCTGGCGTGTCACCGCGTGAACGGTATGGAGAACAGCAACGCGGCCGTGGGCATCTCCGCCCCCGCCACCGCCGGGCCGAACCTGACCAACTTCGGCTGCCGCGACACGCTCGCCGCCGGCATGCTCATCAACAACAAGGACAACGTCGAAGCCTGGTTGCGCGACCCCGAGTCGGTCAAGGCTGGCAACTGGATGGGCACGGTGATCAAGAAGGGCACGCTGTCCGAACAAGAAGTCGAGCAGCTCGCGACCTATCTCGAAAGCCTGAAACCGAAGGGCGGCTGTCTGTCCTACAGCGGCCAGCCGGTCGATCAGCCGGTGTCCTACCCGGCCGCGTCGCCGGCGGCTTCGCCCGTGGCGTCGCCGGCGGCCACGCCCGGGAGCTGAGCGAGCAACGTAACGTCTTGCGGGTGGAAGCGTAATCACACGTAGTAGGGTCCCGGGCGTGCGACCACGCCGCAGGGGTGCGAGGAGTCCAGGATGGCATCAATAGCGCGGCCAACAACTCAGACAATCGCCAGACCAGTCATCCAGGCGCCATCCGGCCTCTGGAGCTGGTTGACGACCATCGACCACAAGCGGATCGGTCTGCTCTACGGCGTCACCGCCTTCATCCTCTTCCTGGTCGGCGGTATCGAAGCCCTGCTCATCCGCACGCAGCTCATCGTGCCGCAGAACGGCGTGCTGACCGCCGATCAGTACAACTCCATGTTCACCATGCATGGCACGACGATGATCTTCCTCGCGATCATGCCGCTCAGTTCTGCCCTCTTCAACTACATCATGCCCCTGCAGATCGGCGCGCGTGACGTCGCCTTTCCGCGGCTGAATGCGTTCAGCTACTGGGTCTTCCTCGCCGGCGCCGTCATCCTCAACATGAGCTGGCTCTTCGGCACGGTGCCCTCCCAGGGCTGGTACGGCTACGCGCCGCTGACCGACAACTCCTGGAATCCGACCCGGGCCGTCGACTTCTGGATGATCGGTCTCCAGGTGCTCGGCGTCGCTTCCATCGCCGCCTCGCTCAACTTCATCGTCACCATCCTCAACCTGCGGGCGCCCGGCGTGACGATGATGCGGTTGCCGATCTTCACCTGGGCGACCCTGATCACGTCCATCATGATCGTCCTCGCGTTCCCGTCGCTGACGGTCGGCCTGATCCTGCTCATGATGGACCGGTTCACGGGCACGCACTTCTACGCGCCGGCCGCGGGCGGTGATCCGCTCCTCTGGCAACACCTCTTCTGGATCTTCGGACACCCGGAAGTCTATATCATGATCTTACCCGCCTTCGGCATAGCATCGGAGATCATCCCGGTCTTCTCGCGCAAGCCGCTCTTCGGCTACGCCGTCATGGTCTACGCCCTGGCCGCGATCGCCTTCCTCGGCTTCGGCGTCTGGGCCCACCACATGTTCACGACCGGGCTCGGTCCAACCGTCAACTCGGTCTTCGCTTCGTCGACGATGCTCATCGCCGTGCCGACCGGCGTGAAGATCTTCAACTGGCTTGGCACGATGTGGTTAGGGCATTTGAGATTTACCTCCGCCATGCTCTTTGCCGTCGGCATGGTTTCCATGTTCACGATCGGCGGCATCTCCGGTGTCATGGAGGCCGTGGTGCCGATCGACCAGCACCAGAACGATTCCTATCTGGTCATCGCGCACTTCCACTACGTCCTCTTCGGCGGCTCGATGTTCGCGATCCTCGGCGCCATCTACTACTGGTTCCCGAAGTTCTCCGGTCGCTTGCTCAACGAGAAGCTCGGCGTCTGGAATTTCTGGCTGACATTCATTGGTTTCAACGCGACCTTCTTCCCGATGCACTTCCTCGGGCTGGAAGGCATGCCGCGGCGCTACTACAGCTATGGCGACCATAGCGGTTGGGCCTTCTGGAACCACATCGTCAGCTTCGGCTCGTATCTGCTCGCCGCGTCTATCCTGGTCTTCCTCTACAATGTCGCCCGCAGTTTGCAGCACGGTGAGATCGCCGGCGACAACCCATGGGACGCGCCGACCCTCGAGTGGTCGATTCCCTCGCCGCCACCGCCCTACAACTTTCGCGAAATCCCGACGGTGACCCACCGCGATCCCCTGTGGGCCGCGAAGTATGGCGAAGGGCACGCCGAGGAGCAGGCGCTCGATGTCACAGTTGGCGGCAAGACAATCGCCCGCTCCCAGGCGCCTGACGAGAGTCCCGCCCGGGAAGCGGCCCGGCGCGATCCGGTCGAGGAGAACACGCATATCCACATGCCAAACCCCTCGTACTATCCGCTCATCGCCGCGTTCGGGCTCTTCCTGCTGAGCGTCGGGCCGCTCTTCGACGAGCCGCGCATCCACTACGAATCGCTGCACTTGCCGCTCTTCTCGATCATCGGCATCATCGTGCTGCTGCTCGGTGTCTATGGCTGGTCGTTCGAGCCGGCGGAAACACCGGAATAACCGGGACGGAGAGGACGACATGGCACAGGCAATCGCAGAACAAACGCAGGCCGCCGGTATCGGCCACGAGGGAACCGGGCACGGTCACGCCGACCATCCGCCCACTAGCTTGGGGATCAACCACCGCAAGCTGCTGATGTGGATGTTCCTCGCCTCGGACTGCATGTTCTTTGGCTCGCTGATCGCCACTTACATGATTTACCGGGGACGGACCGAGACGGTCGGTAATGGGCCGTTCCCGAGCAACATCCTCGATATCCCGTACACCTCCGTCAGCGCATTCGTGCTGCTGATGAGCTCGCTGACGATGGTGCTCTCACTCGGCGCGCTCCAGCGTGGCGACCTGCGCGGCTCCCGCGTCTGGCTGCTCGCCACGGCGCTGCTCGGCACCATCTTTGTTGGTGGCCAATTCTTCGAGTTTACGGACTTCTACCATCAGGGCCTGTCCCTCCAACAGAACATGTTCGGCGCGACCTTCTTCACGCTCACCGGCTTCCACGGCGCGCACGTCACGATTGGTATTATCTGGCTGCTGACGCTGCTCTTCGTCTCGCTCCGTGGCGGCCTCAAGCAGGAAGACTCGCTCGATCTGGAGATCGCCGGGCTCTACTGGCACTTCGTCGATATCGTCTGGGTCGTCATCTTCACGCTCGTCTACCTGCTGCCCTACAAGCAGATGCCGAAGGAGGGTGCCGAGCACGCGCTCAATCTCCTCGGCACGGGGGCACATATCATCGCGACGATCTTCTTCTAACGCGGCATCGGAGACCGCGCACCTCTGCTACGATGGGGTGGGGTTGGGCGCCAGGCAGCGCACGCAGGGGAAAGTGAGAGGTCCATGGCTTCGCACGCGCATTTCTCGGCCGATCAGGAGTTGCAGCTCGAACATCGGCAACATCATCCGGGCAACGCCGAGTATGTGAAGATCGCCATCATCCTGGCGATCATCACGCTGGCCGAGGTGGTCATCTGGTACATGGAGTCCGTCAAGGACCTGCTCGTTCCCGCCCTGATCATCATGTCGGTCGCCAAGTTCCTGATTGTCGTCGGCTACTTCATGCACCTCAAGTTCGACAATCACTTCTTCAGCTATGTCTTCTTCTTCGGATTAGGCATCGCGATGATGATCTTCATCTCACTCGGCTTCATCTTCGCCTGCCATGAGGCTGTTACGTTCTTTGGTGACCTCACCTAGCACCGACGGGCGCCCGGACACCTCGGCTGGCCGGGCGCGCCACGCACGTCCGGAAAGACCGGCCGCGTCAGTCCAGCTTCGTCGCGCACCCAACCCAGGGATAGTCCATGCTCTCGTTCCCGCTTCTGCCACCGCTCCACGTTGGAGGTCCCGAACCTTCCGGCCCCTGGTTCACCCATTGGGTGCTCGACCCCCGCATCGCCGTCTTCATCTTCGGCGTCACGGCGCTCTACCTGGCGTGGATCGGTCCGCTCAATCGTCGCCGGCCCGGCGCGGAATGCCGCCAGACCAGCCGCCGCGAGGTCGCTTTCTTCCTGAGTGGGTCGCTCGTTGCGCTCATCGCCCTCGGTCCTCCCATGGACGACTGGTCGGATTACTTCCTCGTCAGCGCCCATATGGCCCAGCACCTGCTGCTCATGCTCCTCGTCGCGCCCCTCTGGCTGCTCGGTGTCCCCGCCTGGGTCTTTGAACCGCTCACGCGCCACGCGCTGACCCGCAAGATCGGCGACGTTCTCACGCATTGGCTGCCCTGCGCGGCCATTCCCGCCGCGGTCGTCGTCATCTGGCACGTGCCCTTCATGTACGACGCGGCGTTGAACCATCCGTTGGTCCATGCCCTTGAGCATCAGTTCTTCCTCGTCGCCGCCTTCTTCCTCTGGTGGCCACTTGTGAGCAAGGTGCCGGCCTGGCCCCGTCTTTCGCCGCCGTTACAGTGCCTGCACCTCTTCGCCCAGACCATTCCCGGCGGCATTGTTGGTGCATTCCTTGCGTATGCTGATGCAGGGCTGTACAAGCCCTACCTGCGTGCTACCGTCCGACCCTGGGGGCTCGGTCTCAAGACCGACCAGGAGATCGCCGGGGTGCTGATGTGGGTGGGCGCCAACATGGTGTTCCTGCTGCTCATTACCATCATCTTCTTGCGCTGGGCCACCCGCGAAGAGGCGAAAGACCGACAACCCATTGCCCCGCGGCAGGAAAGCATCGCCCGCCCCTGATCTCCTTCCCACAAATCAGGCACGCACCGTAACCGGAAAGGGTTCGGCCATGGCCATACCAATCGAACCATCCGGGGCGCCGATCGACCGTCATTTGCAGCAGCTCGTCCAGGAGCAAAGGCAGAAGGACGAGGCGCGCACGGCGGTGTGGGGGTTCGTCTGGACCCTCTTCTGTTTCAAGATCGCGACCGTCGTACTTATCTTCTACGCGGCCAACGCCTCGGGCCAGAGCTTCTGGCTCCTCCTCACAACGACCTGGTATTGGGTCATCATCCCGGTGGTCGCCATCGCCGGGCCCCTCGCCTATCAGATTCGCCTACGGCAGGTGCGCCGCAAGCGGAAGAAGCTCCAGTTGGCTGAGTGGGCGGTCGATAATCACGACGATCCGCCCTACACCGTCACGAGCATCACGTCGCCCGGCCATCATCCATCCCAAGGTGAAGAGAATTGAGAAACGCTGCCCGGCCGGCCGCCGCGCGGTGGACAATCGCCGGCCGGCCGGCGACACTTAGAACGTGAGTGGGGAATTGGACGCTTCAGGCGGGGGAACAATGGGCGAGCAAATCAAACGCCATCTTGTTGATCCGGTGGTCATCGCCATCGGCGCGGTCGTCGTCACCGGCGCGATCATCATCGGGATCGGCAACATCCTGCTGAGCCTCTACAAGGAGTACAAGGGCGTCGACAGCTTCGACCGCTGGGAGCTCTGGTTCGCGCTCGGCCTCGCCCTGGCGGTCATCGCCGTTGGCGCCCTCGTCAGCGGCCGTCCGAAGTCCAGGAACGACGTCCTCGACAAGGAGGTCGTCCTCGGTCGCCGGGAGTTCTTCGAGGAGCCGCTGCCGCCGGTCAGCGCGGCGGCCCGCTCCGGCCCGGAAGGCACGGTTAACGACATCACCGACGGCTACACGCTCTACGCCACCAACGGTGCCCTTGCCACCGCCCAGGGGCTGATCCCGGGCGGCAGCGACTACGGCCGCCGCTTCTCCGGCTTCATCTACGCGCATGGCCTACATGGCGCCAGCGACGAGCTCTGGATCCCGTTCGAGGCCGTCACCGCCGTCTACCCGGAGACCAAATCTGCCTTCCTGGCCGTCAAGGGCGACGAGACCGAGTTCTTCGGCTGGAACTACCCGCCGGAAAATCTCCGCCGCGGCCCCTCCACCGAGAAGGACCCCCTCCGCCCGGTCAGCCAGTAACGCGCGGGGTTCACCCCTCTCCCGATCCCGGGAGAGGGGTTTTCCCCGCCGCGATATGCGGATCATGGAGGGGCGCACGGCTTGCGCCCGCCTCGCTGGCTGCCCCTTTTCGCCCTTTCCCATCACGTCATCGTCATCCTGACCGAAGGGAAGCATCCCCGCGCGACGCGCTTGCCTCCTTCGTCATGCTGAGCGGAGTCGAAGCCTTGTCCTGAGCGGAGTCGAAGCATCTCCCCGGCAGGGCGTCGTCCGCTTGCGCGGACCGGCTGCGCCGGGGGATTCCTCCCGTTGGTCGGAATGACGGCCGAAGGAAGTGGCAGACGCAGACGAGCGTGGCCCCAAACGAGGACGCCGCTGCGGCGGGAGATTCTTCGCC
>JAICKJ010000265.1 GCA_025928015.1 Thermomicrobiales bacterium | reverse complement strand
GCTTGACGAAATGGACGCGCTCCGGCCGCAGCGCGTGGCCGAGCCGCTCGCCGATCTCGTGCGCGATCGCCGCCGCGCTCGCCTCGTCTGCCGTGGCGCCGGGTTTCGGCACGGCGAAGACGACGACGGCGGTGCCCTTGACGTCGTGCGGCACGCCGACGGCCGCCGCCTCCTGGACGGTGCCACAGGCGACACAGGCGCTCTCGACCTCGGCCGGACCGACGCGCTTGCCGGCCACCTTGATCGTGTCGTCGGAGCGGCCGCGGATGAACCAGTAGCCATCCTCGTCGATCTCGGCCCAGTCGCCATGGAGCCAGAGGTTGGGGAAGTGCGACCAGTAGGTCTCCTCGTAGCGGTTCGGGTCGTGCCAGAAGCCATTGGTCATGCCGACCCACGGCTCGCGCACGATCAGCTCGCCGACCTCGCCGCGCACCGGCTCGCCGTCCTCATTCACGACGTCGGCCACCATGCCCGGCACTGGGCCGGCGAAGGAGCATGGCTTGAGCGGCGTGATCGTCAGGCCGCTGACGATGCCACCGCCGGTCTCCGTCCCGCCCGAGTAGTTGATGATCGGGCAGCGCTCCTTGCCGACCTCGCGGAAGTACCAGAACCAGGGATCGGGGTTCCAGGTCTCGCCGGTCGAGCCGAGGACACGAAGCGACGAGAGATCATGCGTGCGGACGAGCTCCTCGCCGTAAGGGATCAGCGCGCGAATCGCGGTCGGGGCGATGCCGAGGACGGTGATGCGGTGGCGCTCGACCATCTGCCAGAAGCGATCCGGGCCGGGGTAGTCCGGTGTGCCTTCGAGCAGGACGATCGTCGCGCCGAGCGTGAGGCCGCCGGCGATGAGCCAGGGCCCCATCATCCAGCCGAGATCGCTTAACCAGAAGACGACGTCGTCCTCCTGCACATCGAAGCAGTAGGCGAGGTCGTGCACCGCCTTGATCGGGAAGCCGGCGTGGATGTGCAGCGCGCCCTTCGGCCGGCCGGTCGTGCCGGAGGTATAGATGATCATGTAGGGATGGTCGGCGGCGACCGGCTCGGTGAGGCGCTCGGTCGAGGCGCCCTCCATCGCGTCGTGCCACCAGACGTCGCGGCCCTCGGTCCAGTCCACCTCGTTGCCGGCGCGCTTGAGCACGAGGCAGCACTGCACAGACGGGACCTGGGCGAGCGCGTGATCGGCGGTCTGCTTCATTGGCACGAGCTTGCCGCGCCGATTGAAGCCATCGGCGGTGATCAGGAAGCGCGCCTCGCTGTCGTTGAGACGAGAGGCGACGGCGTCCTCCCCGTAGCCGGAGAAGAGCGGGATGTAGATCGCGCCGAGCTTGCCGCAGGCGAGCGTCGCCGCGACCGTCTCCGGTTCCATCGGCATGAAGATGCCCACCCGGTCGCCCTTCTTGACACCGAGATTTCGGAGCGCGTGGGCGAGGCGGTCGGTGAGCGTGCCCAGCTCCGCGAAGGTAAGGGTCCTGACCTCGCCGGAGTCACCCTCCCAGATCACGGCCGTCCGGTCTGCCGCGGCACCGTCGGCGTGCCGGTCGAGGGCGCTGGAGACGTAGTTGAAGCTCGCGCCGGGGAACCACCTGGGCCACATCTTGCCCTTCGCCAGGTCCCAGACCTCGCACCAGGGCTCTTGCCAGACGAGATCGAGATCACGGAGGACCGTCTGCCAATACCACTGGGGATCGGCCGCGATGCGGTCGAGCAGGCCATGGTAGTCGCCGGTGCCGGTCTGCTCGATCAGGCGCTGAAGCCGGCTGCGATCGAGATACGACTGCGGCGGTCGCCAGACGATCGCATTCTCCCGGTCCTCCTCGTTCACCATGCCGCGCCTCCTCGCTGCGGGCGAATTCGCGGCGCCATTGCCGTCCCTGTCGCCCCTTCGTTCCGTCACTGGCCTTTCCATTGTTGGTCCGCCGGACCATCCGGTCAAGCGGCCACGATGGCACTTTCCTTGCACCATCATCGGCAGAATGCGCTCGCAAGGCGAGGTTTCGTCGTGGGCGGCGCAGAGCGAAAGGATTGAGCCCGTGAGTGACACGACGAATCACGCCGAACTGATCACGAGCATCGGGGACACCGATGTGACGCTCGCCGATCCCGCCGCGGACGTGCGCGGGCGCAACCTGGAGGATCAGGACGGGAACAAGATCGGCACAATCGACGACCTGTTGATCGACACCGAGACCCGTCAGGTCCGCTTCCTGCGCGTCGAGCACGGCGGGTTCCTCGGGATCGGCGAGAAGCACTTCCTGGTGCCGGTGGATGCCATCGCCGCCGTGGATTCGGAGGACGTGCGGATCGACCGGCCGAGCAGCAAGATGAAGACCGCGCCCGGTTATGACCCGAATGCCGCGTTGGACAACAACTTCTATGTCGGCCTCTACAATTGGTGGGAGTATCGGCCATTCTGGGCCGATGACTATGTCTATCCGCCGTTCCCCATGTATCCCGCCCGTCCCGCCTGAGCGGCGCGACCGCCATAACCGCAGAACGATAGGGACCGCGGCCGGCGCCTTCACGCCGGCCGCGGTCGCGCGGCGCGATGCACGGTTGAACGGTGTGGGAAAATGGAGGAGACCGAAAGCAGGGGATCAACGCATGAGCTGGTTGCGGTTTTGGAAGCAGAATGAGGAAAGCGAGGAGATCGGGCAGGCGCCGGCCAATGACGCCACACCGGCCGGGCCGCCCCGCGTCCGCCTGACGACCAACCAGCCGCCGCTCCCACCTCACCTCGCAGCGACGCGGGCGGCATCCGGGCCGCGTCCCAGGCTCGAGGGCCAGGCGCTGATCGAGCGGTTGCAGCGCCGCAAGCAGGACATCCTCTTCGAGATTTCCCAAAGCGAGCAGGCCGCCAGCGAAGAGAATCCCTGGCGGGACCGCATGGATCTGCTGACCGAGGCGCTGACGACGGTCGAGGATGACCTGAAGGCATTGGACAACGTTCCGCCCGAGCCCTTCGCGCCGCTGCCAGAAACACCGATCACGGACATCGCGGTGAACACCGCCGACCCTCCCGAGGTCGCGTTCACCATCGATGGGCAGACATTCCACTACAGCGAGGACATCGATTGGGCCGAACGGGGCCACCAGGTGATCCGGACGGAGCTGGTCCGCCGCGCCGGCGACCCGGCCGCGTTGGTGCCGGCCCCGACGCCGGACGACCTGAAACCGGCGCTGATGGCACATCTGACGGAGAGCCTCTTCGTCTTTGCCTCGGACCTGCGCGACCGCGCGCTCGACGGCGAATTCCAGCCCGCGCATCCGACGCTGGCGGATCTGGCCCGGCCCTGCCCGAATTGTGGTGGCTGGATGGAGTGGGGAGGCGTCTGCCAGGCCTGCGCGCGACGGCGAGCGGAGCGGTTCCGGCTGATGGCTGAGCGCAATGGGCTCCTCAGCAAGCGGGCGGCCGAGGCGGACGAGATGACCCGGCTGATCGAGCGGCTGCCGCTGGCGCGGCGGCGACTGATCGACGTCGAGACTGAGCTCGCGGCCGCCGAACGGAATCTGGCGGCATCCGAGCGTTAAGGAGCGGCCGCCAGCCGCGGCCGGGGAGTCGCTGACCATGTGGGACGCACTGAGCGGTAATGCAGGGATTGGCGGGGCGTTGATCGCGGTGCTCGCGGTGGTCGCCTGGCGCGGCCGGTCGCTGCTCCGATCGATGATCGTCGATGAGGAGCCCTTGTGGCGCGTGATCACGGGCGCCGGGTTCGCGAGCATCGCCCTCTTCGTCTGCTGGGTGACCGCCTTCGACGACTGGATCCAGATCGTCGGCGATCCCTACCGCCGGTCGGTGCCGTGGGCCTCTGCCCGCGTCATCTACAACCCGGTCAACCCCGATGTCCGGTTGGCCACGTGGGTGCTGCTCGGGATCACGCTCGTGTTGGGGGCGGCGATCTTCGCCCGCAACATCGGCGGTTACCTCCTGCAACTGGGCGTGATCGTGCTCACCGGCGTGATGTGGATTCCGCTCTTCGCCTTCCGCGAACAGGCGTCGTTCATGATCTCGTTCGGCACCGAGCACGTCACCGCCAGTCTGGCCAACTTCGCCGCCTACGTCGGCTTCCTCGTCCTCACCTGGACCATGGGCGTGGCGATTATCCTCGCCTCGTGGACCTTCGCGATGGCCGTGGTCGCGCCCTTCGTGACGTTGCTGCTCGATCTGCTGCGCATCCGCCAACCGCGCGTCACCGATGAGGCGGACGGCTTCTTCGGCGCGCTGCAGGAGCGCGCCGAAGGCGAGGACGCAACCCCGGTCGCGTCACACTGGCGCCCGATCAAACGGACGGTGTAGGGCCACCTACGGCGACATCCGGATGCTGGCGAGCTTCATCGCCGCGCGGAACATGCGGTTGAATTCGAGCCCATCCTGCGGCCGGAAGCCGATCGTTCGCCAGCCGGTCCGTTCGGCGCCAGGCATCAGCGCGGCCTGATCGGCCCGAGCCTGGTGGTCGTATTCCAGCTCGATCAGGGCACCCGGCCTCAGCGTGTACGGCTTGGCATCTTTCGCGTTCAGGACCGCCTGTTTGGCGCCCTCGCGGATCAGCTCCTGCGCCTTGGCTGGATGCAGATGCAGCGCGGCGAAGGTCGAGAGCCCTTCCTTGACGACGACGCCGACGACCTGCTTGCCGAGCATTTCCTGTGTCTGCGCAACCGCCTTGGCGTCGCCACAGACGAAGGTGACGGGCACGCCGAAATATCCGGCGACCGCGGCGTTGATGCCGTATTCGCCGGTCGAGACGCCGTCGAAGCGGACGTCGTTGAGGAAACCGGTCCAGGTGTGGGCCAAGGGCGCGGCGGGCGTGCCAGCGCGGGCATGGTAGCCGGTGTAGAAGACCGCGCCGATATCATTGAGGTCCACGCCCTGCATCATGCCCAGGAGCTTATCGTTGCCGCTGATGAAGCGGCAGGCCGGATGCAACTCCTCCGGGATCAGGTTGCGCATGCCGTCGTGGCTGTCGTTGACGATCACCTCGTCCGCGCCGGCGGCCAGCGCACCCTCGATCGCCGCGTTTACCTCGCTGGTCATGCGCTGCCGGGCGCGGCCGTACTCGACGGGATTGGACGGTTCGCCGTTCGCGCCCTCGGGCGGCGTCACATGCACCCACGAGACGACGCCGCAGGTGCCCTCCATATCGGCTGAGATCAGGACTTTCATGAGCAGCGCAGTTCCCCTTCCGCTGGTTCACGTCGGCCTATGCGGTCGATCCGCTGGCGGTGGATCGTACCGGACCCGCACGTGTCTGGCGAGGGGCAACGCAAAACCCCG
>JAICKJ010000197.1 GCA_025928015.1 Thermomicrobiales bacterium | reverse complement strand
TTTGGAAGCGGCGGTGTCCGACGCTACGGCCGTGACCGCCGAGGGGACGTCCTAGCCGCAAAAAATTAAAGGACACTAATCGATGCGGGCGCATGCTGGCGCCCGCTTCGCCATCCCCGCCGGACCGCTCCCGTACAATGCTCATGCCACGATCGGATACATCAGACACGGGAGGTGGGAGCAGGTGAAGGTCGAGGACTTCCGGGTCAAGCCCGGCACGTCGATTTCCCTGGCGGAGATCGATCCTGATGACACCGCCGGGCTGAAGGGCAAGGACGACGCCCGCGACGAGCTGAAAAAGATCCGCATGAGGATTTCGGCCATGCAGGAACGGCTCTGGGCCGAGCACCGGCAGAGTCTCCTCGTCGTCCTGCAGGCGACCGACACCGGCGGCAAGGACGGCACGATCAAGCACGTTTTCAAGGGCATCAATCCCCAGGGCTGCCGCGTCTGGGGCTTCAAGGTGCCGAGCCAGGAGGAGGCCGATCACGACGTCCTCTGGCGCTACCACAGGCGGGCGCCGGCCAAGGGGATGATCACCGTCTTCAACCGGTCGCAGTACGAGGAAGTGCTGGTTGTCCGGGTCAAGCAGCTCGTGCCGAAGAAGGTCTGGGAGCAGCGGTACGAGATGATCAACCAGTTCGAGGAGATCCTCGCCCGCTCCGGCACCCGCATCATCAAGTTGTATCTGCACATCTCGAAGGACGAGCAGAAGGAGCGGCTCCGGGCGCGGCTCGACCAGCCGGACAAGCGCTGGAAGTTCTCGATCGGCGATCTCGATGACCGGGCGCGCTGGGACGATTACCAGCGGGCGTTCGAGGACGCGATCAACCGTTGCTCAACGGACTACGCGCCCTGGTACGTGATACCCGCCAATCACAAGTGGGCGCGTGATGTGATTGTCGCCCGCGCGGTCCTGAAGACGCTCGAAGACATGAATCCGCGGTTCCCGCCGGAGGAGCCGGGTCTGGACGAAGTCGTCATTCCTGACTGATCGCGCTCAGCGGTGGTTGCCGTTGCGCGGGAGGTCGAAGAGGAGGGGACCGGCCGGCGCGCCGCCCGCGCCATCGTCGCGCCCGTTCCCTTCACGGACCGGCAGGTCCGTCAGCATCGGCGCTTGCACCCACTGGTGCTCCTCGGCGTGCAGGAAGCGGATGAAGCGCAGGCCCGTCTCCCGGCCCGCCTCGCTCAGATCGCGGTAGATCGCCAGCAGCCGCCGTTCGTCCTCATTGCCCCGCATCTCGGGCGCCGCATCGAGCATCCCGGCCGCCCGCATCAGCTCTTCCCGCGTCGCGCCAAGCGCGACACTCAGCTTGTCCAGCGTCACGACGCTCGGCTGGCTGCCACGGCCGCGTTCGATGTCGCAGAGGTAGGAGCGGCTCAGGCCGGAGCGATCGGCCAGCGCCCGCTGGGTGATGCCCTGATCGATCCGCGTCTTCCGGATCCAGCGGCCGAGCGCGGCGCCCGCGGTGGCGCCAGGAGTCGGGGATTTGGCATGTGCGGGCATGGAGGGCGCTCTCTCGAACTTCGCCAGCGGTCGGCGGCGGACGGTGTACGTGCGTCCGATATTACCCGGCCGCGGCGGCGATGCCAAACCGGGTGAGGTGCGGCCTGTTCTGGCCCTGCTCACTGGCATTGACGAAGCCGCCCAACATCATCTCGAGCAGGAAGAGGTATTCCTGTTCGGTGCCCGGGCGCGGCTCCAGCGTCTCCTGGTTGCAGAGGCATTCATTGAGCTCGACCGAGATGTATCCCTGCGCCGTGACGACCAGCGCCTGGAAGCACTCCTCAGCCAGATCTTCGGCCACGCCGGCGGCAACGATCTCGGGGATGATCCGCTCCGAGAGCGCCCGCATCATGGCGTTGACCGCCTCACGCGCCGCCTCGGACGGCTTGTACGCCGAGTCGACGCGTCCGAAAAGGAGTTGGTAGAGGTCCGGGTGCTCATGCGCGAAGGTCCGGAAGGCGAGCGCATCGACGCCGAAGCGCGGCACCGCGCTGAGGTCGCCCGCGTCATGGGCCCGTTCCATCGCGGTGAAGAGCATCTCGGTCGCCTGCAGGAAGAGCGCGTCGAGGACGGCGTCCTTTGAGGCGAAATAGCCGTAGAGCGTCGGCGCGGTCAGGCCAACCTCGCCCGCCAGCGCCCGCATGCCGAGCCCCTTGATGCCGTGCTGGCGCACCAGCTCAGCGGCAGCGGCGAGTATCCGCGCCCGCATCGCCTCGCGCTGCTGTTCACGTCGCGGCGAGGATCGTCGCCGTGTCATTGGAAGGTGATGCATGCTGTCCCTGAATCGCTCCCAATCAGGCCAATGACGTTGCGGCCGAACGCCATTCGGTCTGCTACAGCATACATCAGCCGCGGCCGATTGCTCTCCGCCGCGGGCCATGCGACGATCCTCCCCAGCAGAGGAGGAGGAGTGGTGAGACAACGCATCTGGCGCAACGCCACGATCCACACGATGGACCACGCGCAGCCGCGCGCCGAGGCGGTGCTGACGGTCGGCGAGCGCATCGCCGCCGCGGGCGGTCTGGACGAGGTGCGGGCCGCGGCCGGGCCGGGCGCGAAGGAGATCGATCTCGGCGGGGCGACGATGCTGCCCGGGCTGATCGAGGCGCACAACCACATGATCTCCTTCGGCCTGACGCTCGCCGAGGTCGACGCGCGGCCGGCCGCGGCGCCGAGCATCGAGGCGATCGCGGCGGCGATCCGGGACCGGGCGGCGAGCCAGCCGCCGGGCACCTGGATCCTCGCGCGCGGGTACGACGACAACCAGCTCGTCGAACGGCGGCATCCCAATCGGCAGGATCTCGACCGCGCCGCGCCGTACCACCCGGTGCTGCTCACGAACGGCTCCGGTCACATGAGCGTCGCCAACTCGCTGGCGTTGCGGAAAGCGGGGGTCGAGGCGCTGACATCCGATCCGCAGGGCGGCCAGATCATGCTCGGCGAGGACGGCGGTCCGACCGGATTACTGCTCGAAACGGCGCAGCGGTTGGTGCAGGACGTCATCCCGGCGCCGACGGTAGACGATCTCCACGACGCGCTGCACGCATGCGCCCGCGCATACGTCGCCGCCGGCATCACCAGCAGCACGACCACCGGCGTCAACACCCGCGACGAGTTCATCGCCCATCAGCGCTTCGCCAGAGATGACGAGCTGCCGCTGCGGACGACCGTCATGATCGGCAAGCCGCTCTACCCGCTGGCGCGCGATCTCGGGCTGCGGACCGGCATGGGCAGCGACCGGCTGCGCGTCGGTCCGCTCAAGCTCTTCTCCGACGGCTCCCTGATCGGCCGCACGGCCGCCGTCACGATTCCCTTCGAACACGATCCTGCGCCGGACAACCTCGGCATGACGATGATGCCGGCCGAGGAGCTGAACGCGATCGTCGGCGAGGCGCACGACGCCGGCTTCCAGGTCGCGATCCATGCGATCGGCGACCGGGCGGTCGACATGGTGCTCACCGCCTTCGAGCTGGCGCAGGGGCGCAACCCGCGGCCGGACGCGCGGCACCGGATCGAGCACTGCGGCATCCTGCGGCCCGACCTGATCGAACGGTTGCGGGCCGGCAACGTCCTCGCCGTCTCCCAACCGATCTTCATCACCGAGTACGGCGACGGGTTCATCCGCCACCTCGGCCATGAGCGAATCCAACTCACCTATCCCTTCCGCTCACTGCTCGACGCCGGCGTGCGTTTGGTCTTCTCGTCCGATTGCCCGGTGTCGGCGTACGCGCCGCTCAAGTCGGTGCAAGTCGCGGTCACTGAGGTGACCGGGTCCGGCACGCCGTACGCGCCTCAGGAGGCGATCAGCGTGGCGGAGGCGCTGCGCTGCTATACGGTCAACGGCGCTTACGCGACCTTCGACGATCAACGAACCGGTTCGATCACGGCCGGCAAGCTGGCTGATTTCGCGATCTTCGCCCGCGACCCGCACGACGACGAGCCGGGCGAGATCGCCAGCAACCCGGTCGTCGGCACAGTGATCGGCGGCGAGATGGTCTATCAACCCCCCATGGAGCATTCCGCATGAGCGACGGCACCCGAACGGTCTTCGATATCTCGGTCCCGGTCTCGCCCGACCTGTGCGTCTGGCCAGGCGATCCCCGCATCGATGTGCGCCCCGCCTCGCGGGTCAGCGAGGGCGATTCGGCGAATGTCAGCCGCATCGCGCTCTCCAGCCACACCGGTACGCACGTCGACGCGCCCTGGCACTTCGTCGATGACGGCAAGCGCCTGGAGGAGATCCCGCCCGAGCGTTGGATCGGTCCCTGTCTGGTCGTCGGCATCGACGAGTCGGTGGCGCGCATCACCCCGGTGGAGCTGGAGGCGGCGCACATCCCGCCCGGGACGACGAAGGTCCTCTTCAAGACGGCAAACTCGCACCTCTGGCACACCGGCGGCGCGCTCGATTTCGCGCACGGTTTCGTCGGGCTCGTGCCGGAGGCCGCGCAGTGGGTGGTCGACCACGGCGTCGAGCTGGTCGGCATCGACTATCTCTCGATCGAGCCATTCCAGGAGCCCGGCCACAAGACCCACCTGATCCTGTTGCGCAACGAAATCCTGATCCTCGAAGGGCTCAATCTCAAAGACGTCGAGCCCGGCGCGTATGAGCTGGTCTGCCTGCCGCTGCGGCTGACCGTCGGCGACGGCGCGCCGGCGCGCGCCGTGCTGATCAAGGACGCATGACGGCACGGCGGCCACGCATCGCCGCGATCGGGCTGGCGAGCTGGGACACGCTCATCGCCGTCGATCGCTACCCCGGCCCAGGCGGTTACGTGGAGGTCGCGGCCACGCTCTCCGCGCCGGGCGGGACGACGACGAACACTGCAGTCGCGCTCGCCCGGCTGGGCGCCGAGGTGACGCTCCGGGCCGTAATCGGTGACGATGAGCTGGGCCAGACGATGCGCGATCACCTCGCGCGCGAGGGCATCAACGTCGCCGGCGTCACCATCCGGACCGGCGAGCCGACCGACGCTTCGACGATCATCGTCAGCCAGCAGCCGCCGGACCGGACGATCCTCTGGCACCGCGGCGCGATGATCGTCAAGGGCGACCAGCTCGACATCGCCGGCCTCTTCGGCCACGACGTCGTCATCCTCGACATGGATGACATGCCGCTCCGCCGGTTCCTCTCCGACCTGCCGGCCCACACGCGGCCGGACGTCCGCATCCTCGGCACCCTCACCTACCTCGTCGATGCCGGCCACGCCGACTTGCTAGACGTCGCGCTGCGCTGTGACGTCCTGGTGGGCAACGAGCGCCAGTTCTGTCAACTGACCTGCGTCGAGCGTCCGGACCTCGCACTCTCACAGATCACCGACCTGATGCGCGGCGCGCAACTGCGGACGGCGGTGATGTCCCAGGGAGCGCGCGGCTGCGCGATCGCGACCCAGACGGATCGGTGGCAGATTCCCGCGTTCCCGGTGGCCTGCGTCGATACGACCGGCGCGGGCGACGCCTTCGCCGCCGGCATCGCTTACGGGATGGCGCTGCGCTGGGACTGGCCACGCACCGGACGGTTCGCGAACGCGATCGGCGCACTGGCGATCCGCGCGCTCGGCGCCCAGACGACGCTGCCGACGATGGCCGAGGTCCAGGCGCTGCTGAATGCTCACCGCGGCCTATAATGCGGCCCATGAAGGCCATACCTACACCGATCCAGATTGACCTTCCCCCATCGCCCCGCGCTCGTCTGACGGCGACCGTGAAGCGGCTGGCACTCGAATGTGGGCTCCAGATCAGCGGCATCACGACCGCCGACGCCTTCCCCGAACTCGCCGACCTGCTCGTGGACCGTGTTCGCGCCGGTCACCTCGCCGGGCTCGACTGGTTCACCGAGGATCGCGCCCGCTTCTCCACCGATCCACGCAACCTCCAACCGGGCGCGCAATCGATCATCGCCGTCGCCCTCACCTACTGGCCCGGTCCCACCGAGAAGCCGGACGATGGCGTGCCGCGCGGCCGCATCTCCCGCTACGCTTGGGGCCGCGACTACCACAAGGTGCTCAAGCGGCGGCTGAAGGCGCTCCACGAGGCGATCGAGCGCGAGGTCGGCCATCCGGTCGAGGTCCGCAACCTGGCGGACACCGCCCGGATCATCGACCGAGCCGTGGCGGCGCGGGCCGGCGTCGGCTGGTATGGCAAGCACGCCGGCATCATCGTGCCGGGTTATGGCTCGTGGGTGATGCTCGGGGAACTGCTGGTCGATCTCGACCTGGAGCCCGATAAATCGATCGACCGCAACTGCGGGCGCTGTACGATCTGCCTCGACCGGTGCCCGACCGGCGCGATCGTCGCGCCCTACACGATCCACGCGCCACGCTGCATCTCCTACCTCACGATCGAGCTCCGGGACGCGATACCGCGCGAGCTGCGGCCCCAGATGGGGGACTGGGTCTACGGCTGTGACGTCTGCCAGGAAGTCTGCCCGTACACGAACGCGGCCAAATCGGCGCAGGACCCGGAGATGCGCCCGGCGTCGCTCGACAACGCCTATCCCTCGCTCTCCTGGCTGCTCGCGATGAGTCAGGAGGAGTTCGGCGCTGCGTATTTCGGCACGCCGGTGCCGCGCACGAAGCGGCGGGGACTGGCCCGCAACGCGGCGATCGCGCTCGGCAACATCGGCACCGAGGATGATGTTCCAGTCCTTTCGGGCGCGTTGCAGGGCCACGACGAGCCGCTGGTGCGCGGGCACGCTGCCTGGGCGGTCGGGCACATCGGTGGCGCGGCGGCGAAGTGGGCGCTGGACGGCGCCCGGCGTGCTGAGCCCGATGATTATGTCCAGTCGGAGATCGGCTCCGCGCTGGAATCCTGTCGCTAACCGAGGCGCAAGCCCGGCAGGTATCTACCCGTCTATATCTATCATCGGCATGAGGCTCTTTTGCGTAACGGTTTTTGGAGCCGATTCTGAGGTCGCCGCCGTTCGCGGTGATGACACCCGTGTGGCAAGGGCTCGCGGGCGATCGAGGAGAGATTCGTCGACTCGGCCCGGAATGACGGGGAAGGAATCGGGAAGGACGAAACGGCATTCGAAACCGGCGCACGCTAGTCCTCCGACAGGCGTAGCTGGAGGACTTGATGGGTGTGGGCGGGAATGGTGAGGGTGAGCGGGCCGCCATTGTGGGTGAGTGTCCGGGTATGGATCGTGACGGTGTCGGGGTGGGTGATATCGTTGGTTGCGGAGACGTCGGGGCCGGTGACATCATTCAACTCGATCTGCTGGGCAGGGATGCCCTGGAGGACGTCGATCGTCGTTTCGAGGTCATCGATCGCGGAACGGTTGACGAGCGAGAGCGTCAAGCGCTCACGCGCCTCATCACGCGTGGCACTGACGTCGAGCAGGTCGTAGGGCCCCTCGTCGCCGGGCCTGATCGTGTCGCCACTCAGCACGTGGGTCGGCGAATCGACCCAGGTGTTGAGCGCGACCGGTTGGATCGCGGCGGCGAGCAAGGCGAAGGGGTAGTAGATCGTCTGCTTGAAGAGGCCGTCCGGCGAAGTGAAGATCGGGGCGATGACGTTGACGAGCTGGGCCTGATTAGCCATGCCGAGCGCTTCGCACTGGCGGATGAAGGCGTTGAGGTAGCCGGCGATGGTGAGCGCGTCGGTGAGCGTATAGCGCTCCTCCAGCCGGCTCGCGGCCGCGCGCTGCCGGAACCAGACGTTCCACTCGTCGTAGGCGATGGTCAGGTCGTGCTCGATGCCCTGGTCGTAGCGGACGCGCTCGATCATCGCGGCGCAAAGGCGGATCGCCCGCTCAGCCTTGTGGGGCGAGAAGACGGTCTCGTAGTGGTCCTCGCTGCCAGTGTAGATGTGGATCGAATGGTAGCGGACGTGCTTCGCCAGCCCGTTGAGGACG
>JAICKJ010000266.1 GCA_025928015.1 Thermomicrobiales bacterium | reverse complement strand
CGACATCGAAATGACCGCCGCTCCCTGCTCCAGCAAATACCGGATGGTCGGCAACGACGCGCGGAGGCGCGTGTCGTCACCGACCGATCCGTCCGGCAACAGCGGCACGTTGAAATCGACGCGCACCAGGACGCGCTTCCCGGCGATGTCGAGGTCACGGACGCTGCGGATCGCCATACCGGCTAGAGTCCCTTGCCGGCCATAAAGGCGCAGAGGTCGGCGACGCGGCAGGAATAGCCCCACTCGTTGTCGTACCAGGAAATCACCTTGACGAGGTTGCCGCCCACCAGCAGCGTGTCGAGGGCGCTGACGATGGTGGAATGGTTGTTGCCCTTGAGGTCCATGGACACCAGCGGCTCTTCCGTGTACTGCATGATGCCCTTCAAGCTGCCCTCGGCGGCGCACTTGAATGCGGCGTTGACCTCAGCCACTGTCGTGTCGCGCTTGAGCTCGGCCGTGAAATCCACGACCGAGACCGTCGGGGTCGGCACGCGGAAGGCCATACCGGTGAACACCCCTTGCAACTCCGGGATCACCAGTCCGACGGCGCGTGCGGCGCCGGTCGGCGAAGGCACGATGTTCAGCGCCGCGGCCCGGGCATCGCGGAGGTCTTTCGTCGCCACGTCAAGCAGGCGCTGGGAGTTGGTGTAGGAATGGACGGTCGTCAGCAGGCCCTTGGCGATGCCGAACTGGTCGTGCAGGACCTTGGCGACCGGCGCCAGGCCGTTGGTCGTACAGGAGGCGTTGGACACGACGTTGTGTTTGGTCGCGTCGTAGACTGTTTCGTTGACGCCGAGCACGATGGTGAGGTCTTCGTTCTTGGCCGGAGCGGAGATGATCACCTTTTTGACGCCGCCGTGGCGGTGGGCCGCCGCCTTCGTGGCGTCGGTGAAGAGCCCCGTCGACTCCACGACGAGTTCGACGCCGGCCTCGCTCCAGGGGATCGCCCCCGGGTCACGTTGGGCGAAGACCTTGACGGACTGGCCATTGACGACGATGGCGTCGCTCTTCGCCTCCACCGTGCCCTGAAATGTGCCGTAGTTCGAGTCGTGCTTGAGTAAGAAGGCGTTGGTCTCCGTGTCCGTCAGGTCATTGACGGCCACCACCTCCAACTCGGTCCCGTGTCGTTCTTGAATCGCCTTGAATACCTGTCGCCCGATGCGGCCGAACCCATTAATGCCAATACGCGCTGTCAACTGCTAGCCTCTCCCCATCGCTCCGGGGGCACCGCCAAGCGAGCCCCTCAATTTCAGACCGCGCCCGGGCGGCTGGCCGTGCGGTCGTAGAACAGCTCGATCAGGCGCTTGGCCAGCTTCGCCGGCTGGTGATACATCGGCTGATCCGGATCGACCACATCACCGAGCGCCAATTGCGGCTGCGTCCGCGTCCAGGCAACGCCGTCCATCTCAACGCGTTCCACGCTGCCCTGCGGCGTGGCGACGGCGCGGTCATTAACTAACACAATATCTAGCATACCCGGCCCGACGTGGCGTTCGATGGCGTCGAGGTGGCCGGCGACGTCGTAATGGTCGGTTTCACCCACCTCCGTCGCGACGTTACAGACATAGACGCGCAGGGCGGCGGTCTGCCGGACCGCCGCGGCGATGCCCTCCACCAACAGATTCGGCAAGACGGACGTATAGAGGCTCCCCGGCCCGATGACGACCATATCGGCACTGCGGATGGCCGCCACGGCCTCAGCGTGGGCCTCGACGTGGTCCGGCAGCAGGCGAACCCGTTCCACTCGGCCACCGGCGGAGGTGATGTGGTGCTCGCCGGCCACCACCCGGCTATCCGCCAACTCCGCATGCAAGGTGACATTGGAGAGCGTGCTCGGCAGGATCTGGCCGCGCACGTTGAGCACCCGGCTGCTCTCCGCCAGGGCCTGCTCGAAGTTGCCGGTGACGCCGATCATGGCGGCGATGAACAGGTTGCCGAAGCTATGGCCCTCCAGCCCGTCGCCCGCACCGAAGCGATACTGGAAGAGCTTGGTCATCAACGGTTCCACGTCCGACAAGGCGACGATGCATTGGCGGAAGTCGCCCGGCGGCAGCATGCTGAACTCCTCGCGCAGGCGCCCGGAGGAACCGCCGTCGTCGGCGACCGTGACGATCGCGGCGAGATTGCCGGTGTACCCTTTCAGGCCACGCAAGAGGTTGGAGAGGCCGTGCCCCCCGCCGATGCAGACGATGCGCGGGCCCCGGCCCAACTGGCGACGGCGATAGACGAGGTCGACCAGGCGATCGCCGGTCGGCAACACGGCGGAGATGAGCGAGCGGTTGAGCTGGACTACCGCGATGGCGATAGAGGCGATACCGATGACGGCAAAAAGCACACCGCGTGTGGCGTGGTTCAAGAACTGTAATGTCAAGTAATACACCATGGCAGGGTAGTGCTCGATGTGGTAGATGCTGACGGAGAAATAGGCAAGGCCCAGGCTGATCAGCACGATGCCGAAGGTGAGCAGCACCAGCCAGCGCTTGACGCGCATGCCGGGATACATCCATTTGAAGAAGCTCACGACGCCACCTCCGTCTCGTCCTCCTCGGCAGAACCCCGTGCCCGTAGGTGGCAGGCGTCATTCAGCAGATTGAGCACCCCGCCGGATGGGTAGACGGCGACTTCACTCAGCGTACACGGCATCACGTTGTAGCGCCAGTGTTGCCTGATATCCGCCGCCAGTAAGAGGCAGAGCGCCACCCGCAAGGGGCCACCGTGGCTGACGACGGCGACGGTCTTGTGGTCGAACTCGGCCACCAACTCCGCCAGCGCCGGCTTGATTCGCTCGGCAACATCCAACAGACACTCCCCGCCGGGCATCGCCGCGTCGGCCCGGTTGTCGGCCCAGGCGCGTGCCGCCGCCGGGAAGCGTTCGACGACATCACGCCAGCGGAGGCCCTCCGCCTCGCCGAAGCGCACCTCACGCCACCGCTCGTCCAGACGCACCTGGCCATGGCGCGCCGCGATCGCCGCGGCCGTCTGCGTGGCCCGTCGAAGGTCACTGGAAATCACCGCATCGAGGCGCCGGTTTTGGAGGCGGCCGGCGACCGCCGTCGCTTGCCGGCGTCCCAGGGCCGTCAACTCGGTGTCGGTGTCGCCGTTATAGCGTAACTCCTTGTTCCAGAGCGTTTGCCCATGCCGGATGAACAGTAGTCGCACCATCGTCAGCATGATACTGTGCCGCCGGGCCATTGGGCCGGATCGGCGGCACGCGGTGTGCATAAGCATGGGCCGCTCCCCCGGGCAATCGGTACGGGACTGCTGACGGTGGTGACACTGGGGCAGGCACTCCCGGCGGCGGTACACTTGCAGACGTGCCCCTGCCTGGTAAAATCGGCGCAATTCCCGTAACGTGAGGCGATGGCGGGAGCAGGCTGCCGGTAAGGACGAGGAACACTATGGCGCGCGTCCTCGCGCCGGTCATCGCCGATGAGGCGGCGCCGGCGGCGAAGCGGAACTATCGGGCCACGCGAACCGTGAGCGGCGGCGCCACGCTCATGCTGCTCGATGTCGGCGTCGTCATGGCCGCCTTCGCGCTGTCCTGGCATCTGCGCTTCGAAACCACCCTGCTCGATGTCCGTTCGATCACACCGTGGGTACTCTACGCGGCGATGGGCTGGCTCTGCGCCGCCACCCTGGTCGTCACCCTCCTCACCCGCGGCCTCTACCTGGTCAAACGCGGCGTCTCCACCGTGGAATACATCGGCCGGCTCGCCGGGTCCGTCACGCTCAGCTACGTCTTCACGATCGCCCTCGCCACGCTGCTGTTGAAGTTCGACTATCCCCGCGTCGCGACGATCATGGCCTGGCTCCTGACGATACTTTTCCTCACCATCGAGCGGCTGAGCGTCCGCCGGCTATTCTACGCCTTGCGGCGGCGAGGCATCGCCCACCTACGCGTCCTCTTGATCGGCGCCGGCGAGACCGCGCAGGCGATCGTCGAACGCATGGGGCACACGCCGAAATACGGCTACATGGCGGTCGGCTTTCTCGACGACGCAACGTTACCCGGCCGAAAGGTCGCCGGCGCGCCCGTCCTGGGGACCACCGACGACCTGGAACGCGTCCTCCGGCGCTACGACATCGATGAAGTCCTGATTGCCCTCCCGGGCGCCACGCACGAGGCCATCCTCGACCTGATCGCCCGCATCCCGACGGACGGCATCGACGTCAAGGTGGCGCCGGACATGTTCCAACTCATGGCGACCGCGGTGTCCATTGACGAACTCGGCGGGATCCCGCTAATCACTGTCAAGAAGGGCGCCTTGCGCGGCTGGAACCGCCTGGTCAAGCGCCTCATGGACGTCGTGTTCGCCCTGGCGGTCCTGGTGCTGGCCAGCCCACTGATGCTGTTGATCGCGTCGCTGGTGAAGCTGACCTCGCACGGCCCCGCCCTCTACGCGCAGGAGCGCGTCGGCTACAACGGCTATCGCTTCCAGGTCTTGAAGTTCCGCTCCATGCGGGTGGACGCCGAGGCGGGCGGCCCCGGCTGGACGACCCGCGATGACGACCGGCGTACGGTGGTGGGGCGATTCCTGCGCCGTTTCTCCCTCGACGAGCTGCCGCAGTTCATCAACATTCTGCTCGGCGACATGAGCATCGTCGGACCGCGCCCGGAACGCCCGATGTACGTCGAGCAGTTCCAACGGGTGATCCCCCGCTATATGGAGCGCCACCGCGAGAAGTGCGGCCTGACCGGCTGGGCGCAGGTCAACGGGCTGCGCGGCGACACGTCCATCGAGGAGCGCACCCGCTACGACCTCTACTACGTCGACCACTGGTCGCTGCTGCTGGACCTGCGCATCATGGCCTTCACGCTGCTGCGCGTTCTGCGCGACGATTCGGCATACTAGAAGGGTGAAGACCTTTCAACGGCTGGAACGCTTGCTCCAGCGCAGCGTCGAACGCCCGTTCACCCGGCTGGCCGGCAATCAACTGCAACCGGTGGAGATCGCCCGGGCCCTGGCGAAAGAGCTGGTGATCAACCGGCGGGTGGGCGTCGGGCGCATCTACGCGCCGAACTGGTTCCAGGCCCAACTGGCGGAGCAGGACTTCCGCCAATGCGAGCCCTTCCTGCTGCAGCTCGAACACGAGATCGGCCAGGACCTGATCCGCCAGGCCCAGCAGCGCAAATACGAGTTCGTCGGCGCCGTCACCGTCGAACTGCTGCCCAACCCGGACCTGCGCCGCGGCGACATCCTCGCCAGCGCCGAAAT
>JAICKJ010000199.1 GCA_025928015.1 Thermomicrobiales bacterium | reverse complement strand
CGCCGCGATCATCCATATCATCACCGACCTGGAGCGCATGGCCGACCACGCGGCCGGCATCGCGAAGATTGTGGTGGAGACGGCTCACGAGCCGCTGCTCAAGCCGCTGATCGACGTGCCGCGCATGGCCGAGCTGACACGGGCCATGCTCACCGACAGCATCTCCGCCTTCATCGATGGCGACGCCCACGCCGCGCGCCAGATCGCCGCCCGCGATGACTTCGTGGACCGGCTCTACGACCAGATCTACCGCGAGTTGCTGACCTACATGATGGCCGATCCGACGACCATCAACCGCGCGACCCACCTCCTCTGGGTGTCCCACAACCTGGAGCGCATCGCCGACCGGGTGACCAACATCTGCGAGCGGGTCGTCTTCACCGTGACCGGCGTGATGGAAGAGGGTATGGTTTCGACGTATTGAGTCGGAGGCATTCCGGATACATGATTGACCCATCCCGTGACCGTCATTCTGAGGCTCGAAGAGCCGAAGAATCCCCCGGCGAAGCCGGTCCGCGGAGCGGACATTGGTTCCCAAGGGCAACGCTCGTGACGCCGGAGAAAGCGCTTCGCGCCGGGATTCTTCGGGGCTCCGCCCGCTCAGAATGACGGTTAGGTGACCCCGTGTCTTCCCCTGAGCGTGCACCCAAGCCCTTCATGCCGCGCACCTTGCGCAGCCGCCTCACGCTCATTTATCTCGCGCTCATCGTCACGATCCTGGCCCTGCTCGGCGTCTACCTCGTCTTCGCCGCCCGCGCGCTCTATGTCGACCGGCTCGCCGGCCAGCTCGCCGCCCAGGCCCGGCTGGCGGGTGAAGCCGTCGGCCCGACGCTGCAGGCCGGCGGCGGCATCGACCAGGTCGATCCGCTCGTCAAGCGGCTCGGCGGCCCGCTGGCGGCCCGCCTGACCATCATCGCGCCCGATGGGACCGTCCTCGGTGACTCGATCGCCGACCCACGCACGATGGAGAACCATGCCAACCGGCCCGAGGTCAGGGCCGCGGTCGCATCCGGCGACGGCACCAACCAACGGGAGAGCGCGACGCTGCACGAGAATTTCCTCTACGTCGCCGTGCCCATTCCCGCCGATCCCGGCGCCGTCGCCCGCGTTGCCCTGCCGCTGACCGAGGTCGATTCGGCCGTGCACCGCATCCAGCGCGACCTCATCATCGCCACGGGCCTCGCCGCGCTGCTGGCGGTCGCGGTCACCGTCGCCGTCTCCGGCTGGATCACGCGGCCACTGGAGACGCTGCGGCGACACGTTAACGCCGTCGCCGCCGGCGATCTCGACGCCGCCGTGGCGCCGGTTCCGACGCGGGAGATCGGCGAGCTGGGCGCGGCCTTCAACGCGATGACGGAGCGGCTGCGCTCCCTCGTCGCCGAGCTGGAGCAATCGCGCCTGCGGCTCGAAGCGACCCTCGCCAATCTCAGCGATGGCGTCGTCATCACCGATGCGGCCGGCGCCGTCTTGCTCCTCAATCGCGCCGCCGGGGAGATGTTCGACGTCGCCGGTGAGGAGGCGACCGGTCGGGACTTCATGCTCGTCGCGCGCGACCATGACCTGGCTGCGGTGCTGCGGGAAGCGCTGGCGACCGGTGAGCGCCGCGAGGCAACCGTCGATTACGGACCGCGCCGCCTCGTGCTGGACGTCTCCGCGCAACGCTTGCGCGGCGGCCGCGAGCAGCTCGGCGTGCTGGTGCTGCGCGACGTGACCGAGTTGCGCCGCCTGGAGCGGCTGCGGCGCGATTTCGTGGCGAACGTGTCGCACGAGCTGCGCACGCCGCTCACCTCGGTGAAGGCGTTGGTCGAGACGCTCGCCGCCGGCGCGATCGACGATCCGGCCGTCGCGGACGATTTCCTCGGCCGGGTCGTGGCCGAGGTCGATCATCTCGCCGCGCTGGTCGATGAGCTGCTCGATCTGGCCCGGCTCGAATCAGGCCGCGCCGTCCTCCATACCGAGACGCGCGACCCGGCGGAGTCCTTGCGACGGGCCGTCGAGCGGCTGCGGCCGCAGGCGGAACGTGCCGATCTCACCTTGCGGACCGACTTGCCCGGAGCGCTGCCGCCGGTCGCCGCCGACTGGACGCGCATCGACCAGGTGATGCTCAACCTCGTCCACAACGCGATCAAGTTCACAGCCGCCGGCGGCGAGATCGTCGTCAGCGCGGCCGAACAGGACAGCTTTCTGGCGATCACGGTCCGCGACAACGGCGCTGGCATCGCCCGGGATGAGCTACCGCGCCTCTTCGAGCGCCTCTACAAAGTGGACAAGGCGCGTCACTCCGCTGGCACCGGCCTCGGGCTGGCGATCGCCAAGCACATCGTCCAGGCCCATGGCGGCGCGATCACCGCCGCGAGCGAGCTGGGCCGCGGCACCACCATCACCTTCACCCTGCCGCTCACACGCCAGCCGGCGGAATCGGCGATGCTTCGCGCCGGGACAGCCGATTCACCACAACGCCGATCGAGGATTGACCGCACATGACTGCACACGCCGCCTATCCCACCCTTGCGCACGAGCGCGCGACTGGGGGCGATCCGCGATTTCTTCGCCGGCCGTCCCGAGGTCGATCTGGTCCTCCTGACCAACTCCTGTGCGCGGGGCAAGGCGACCCCTGACAGCTGCCTCGACATCGTCGTCATCGTCGCCGAGGGGGCGCCGGTCGCGCCGCTGGAGACGGAGTGGCGGGCATTCCACGCGGCCGCGCCGGCGATCGCGGCGCTGAAGACCGCCGGCGCGTTCTCCGACGTCCATCTGGACATCCTCGATCTCATCATCGAGGCGCCGGATCATCCGCAGGATGAGTATCCCGAGGATTTCGAGATCATGATCGGCAACTACCTCGTCTACGCGGTGCCGCTCCGGGAGCGCGGCGATCGCTTGCGCCAGTTGCGCGTGGGCTGGGTGCCATGCTATGGCGAGGAGTTGCGCGCCGCCCGGCTCGCCAGGGCCACGTGGTGCTGCCGCCACCATCTCGACCACATCCCGCTCTACGTCGCGCGTGGCCTCTGGTACCAGGCGCTCGACCGCCTGCACCTCGCCTTCCGCGCCTTCCTCCAGGCGCTCTTCATCGGCCATCGCACCTATCCCATCGCCCCCTCCACGCCAGCCAGCGATGCGGTCGTGGCCGCCGTTCACTGACCGGCGCGGCCACGTGAGGCGCCTGGTGCCGCGTCACCCTGCTAGAATGGGAGAACAAATGTTCGTTCGTGCCGAGCTGGAGCGGTTGACGTTGGGCATCAGAATCGAGAACACGGCGACTGGCGCGGGGCCCGTCATCATCTGCGACTACTGCGGCGAGCGCATCACCGACGCGCGCGACGGCAACTACGAGTGGGCCGACGTCACCGGCGCGCCGGGGCAGCGGATGGCCGTCTACTTCCTGCACAAGCGCTGCTCCGCCGCGCATGAAGCGGCCCGCGGCATCGTCCTCGACTCGATGGAGCTGACCGTCCTGCTCCCCTACCTCGCCCACAACCTCGACCTCGACTGGGACGAAGCCTCCCGCCACGCCGAGACCCTCAGCGCCCTCTGAGAGCGGTCGGCGCACTCGCCGACCGACCATCCAAATCCATGCTACGATCAGCGCGCAGGGTCCCCAACCATCGCCCGGAGCACGGAGCTTGAGCCATGCGCAGTGAACTTCCCCTGGCGCCGCGTGAGGGGTATCTGCCGGTCGATGGCGCCGATCTGTACTACCGCGACGTTGGTCGAGGGCTGCCGGTCATCGCCCTGCACGGCGGCCCCGATTTCAGCCACGCATACCTCCTGCCGGAAATGGATCGCCTGGCCGATGCGTGCCGCCTCATCACCTACGACCAGCGAGGGCGGGGGAGATCGGCCACCGGCGTCCGGCCCGAGGATGTCAGCATCGAGTCGGAGATGGACGATCTCGACGCCGTCAGAGCCCATGTCGGCGTCGATCGGGTCGGCCTCCTCGGGCATTCCTGGGGCGCGCTCCTCGCCATGGAGTACGCCATTCGTCACCCGGGCCGCGTCTCCCATCTGATCCTCATGAATCCCGCGCCCGCCTCCCAGGCCGACCGGCAGCTCTTCCGGGAGGCGCTCCTGCAACATGCGCCGGAGGATATGGCGCGGATGGAGGCGCTCGTCCCCGATGCGGAAGCGGCGTATGAACGTGGCGATCCGGCCGCGGTCGCCGCCTTCTACCGCGTCTACTTTCGCCATGGGCTCTACGATCCCGAGAAACACCTGGACCGGTTGGTCGCGAAGCTGGGGCTGGACACCCGCGACGCCATTCTCCGGACCAGGGCGATCGAGGACCGGCTCGTGTCCCAGACCTGGAAGTCACCGGCCTACGACCTGCTGCCGGAGGTCGCCCGCCTGCCCATCCCGGCGCTCGTCTTGCACGGCGCGCACGACTTCGTCCCGCTCGTCTGCTCCCGTCACATCGCCGAGGCCATCCCCAACGGCCGCCTGGTCGTCCTGGCCGACTGCGGGCATTTCGCCTTCCTCGAACGCCCCGAAGACGTGCATCGGGAAATCGTCGCGCTCATGTCCGGCATGTAATGGACTTTCGGGACTGGCGCAGTACCACCGGCTACAACCCGACCGCGACGATCGAGGCGCACGCCTGGTTCGCTAGCGACTACTTGGCCAACAACCTCGACAAGATCGCGATCTGACGCGCGTCCCGTTCGCACGATTCGTGAATTGGGGAGCATGCGACAAACAGGTTCCCCGGTCGCATTCTTACGGCGATACAGACCAGTGTTACACTGGTCTTACTTCTGAACGTCATTCGTAGGACCAGGGCGATATGCACGAAGCTACATCGACCGTGACGAGCAAGGGTCAGGTCACGATTCCTGCGGAAATCCGGCGTTATCTTGGGATCGAGCCCGCTGATAAAGTCGCGTTTGTTATCGATGGCGCGGGCAAGGTGGAGATCCGGCCTGCGAAGTACACCATTGAAACCATCCGCGGCATCGTTCCGGCATTGCCGGACCGCGAGGCGGGCGATTTCAGAGCGCAGATCGAGGAGGCGACCGAGGAGGCGACTGAACACCTCCGCCCCGATACGGATGCCCCATGATCTTCCTCGATACGAACGTCTTTCTGCGCTATCTCGTGACTCCTGTCACGGCCAACGATCGTGCATGGCATGAACGGGCAACGGCGCTCTTCAAGGCAATCGCGTGGGGTACAGAAGAAGCAACCACGTCGGAGGCGGTGTTGGCGGAGGTCGCGTTCGTTCTCAACTCGAAGCGTCAGTACAACCTGCCCCCATCAGATGTCTTTGCCTATCTGGAGCCGATCATTCGTCTGCCCAATCTGCACTTGCCGCGTGGTGCAAAACGCCGCTACCAGAACGCACTTTCCCTCTGGAGTAACCACCCGTCGCTCGGCTTTGTCGATGCGCTCACCGCCACATCCGTCACGCAGTTCGGCATGGTGCTCGCAACCTTCGACTCTGATTTCGACGACCTGCCCGGTATCCTGCACTGGCAAGGACCGCCACCATAGACCGACTCTCTGAGTGACTGGCGTCTCTCCGCAACCTGCCGCATGATGGCGCGGCAGAAAAGCGCCGGTTCGCGCCGGCGTTGCCGCGCCAGTCAGAAGGGGAGCGCCAGTCATGAAGATCACGAAGATCCGGTTGCGGGAGCTGACCGGGACGTTGCGCCACGCGGGCGAGTTCTGGGAGGAGCGGCTGCGCCGCCCGATCGACGTCTACCCGGAGCATCGCGCCCAGGGGCCGAACGAGTGGATGCCGGTCCGCATCGACGCCAGCACCTCGCGCGTCGTCTCCGTCTTCATCGAGATCGAGACCGACGCGGGCGTCACCGGGCTCGGCGGACCGGTCAGCCACGACGTCGCCGCCGCCATCCCCGCCTTCCGCGACCTGCTGACCGGCGAGGACCCGATCGCCACCGAGCGGCTCTGGGACAAGATGTACCGCCTCGCCGTCCACGGCCGCAAGGGCGCGGTCATGATGGCCATCTCCGCCCTCGACGCGACCCTTTGGGACCTGCGCGGCAAGGCGTTCGACACCTCGGTCCACCGCCTCCTCGGTGGACCGGTCCGCACCGAGCTGCCCGCCTACGCCAGCGCCCTCGGCTTCTCGCTGGAGCCGGACAAGGTGCGCGAACGGGTCCGCGACATCATCAATCAGGGCTTCGTCGCCACCAAATGGTTCCCGCGCTGGGGGCCGGAGGACGGCCCGGACGGGCTGCGTCAGATCCGGCGGCTCGCCGAGGTCTTGCGCGAGGAGCTGGGGCCGGACCGCGACTTCATGCTCGACGCCTGGATGAGCTGGAATGTGCCCTTCACCGTCCGCGTCGCGCACGAGCTGGCCGATCTGCGTCCCCGCTGGCTGGAGGAGCCGGTGATGCCAGACCTGATCGCGCCCTACGCCGAGATCAGCCGCCGCTCGCCGGTGCCGATCGCCGGCGGCGAGCACGAGTACACCCGCTGGGGCCTGAAGCAGCTCATGGACGCCGGCGCCTGCGAGGTGCTGCAGCCGGATACCTACTGGGCCGGCGGCATCTCCGAGCTGATGAAGATCGCCGCGATCGCCTCGACCTACGCCGTGCCGGTCATCCCGCACGGCCACTCCGTGCCGGCGAACGTCCAGCTCAGCGCCGCGCTGCCGATCCCGCAGGTGCCGCTGGTCGAGTTCCTGATCAAGTGGAACCAGCTCCTGCAGTTCTTCTTCACCGAGCCGGTCCTGCCGGTGAATGGCGTCATCACCGTCCCGGACAGGCCGGGCATGGGTGTTGCCATTGACGAGGCGAAGATCGAGTCCGAGCGCGACCTGGACTGAGCGACGATGCGCCATCTCTTCGTCTCCCCTCACTACGACGACATCGCCCTCTCGTGTGGCGGCACGGCGGCGTGTCTGGCCCGCGCGGGTCAGGCGCCCGACGTCGTGGTCGTCTTTGGCGCGGAACCGGACGGCACCGTGCCGTTGACGGATTTTGCCGCGTTTCAGCATGACCGCTGGGGGCTGACGCCGGATCAGGCCGTCGCCGGCCGGCTCGCCGAGGAGACCGCCGCCGCCGCGCAGCTCGGCACCCGGTTTCGCCTGTTGCCCTTTCAGGACGCGATCTACCGTGGCGACCGCTATCTGGACGACGAGCAGCTCTTCGGCGAAACGGCGGCGGATGAGGCCGATCTGCCCGCGCACATCATCGCGGCGCTCGATCTGGTCGGGCCGGCGGACCGCGATCTTCGCCTCTACTGCCCGCTGGCGGTCGCCGGGCATGTCGACCATCGTCACGCCTTCGCCGCCGGCGTGGAGCTTGCCCGCCGCGGCTGGGACGTTCGCTTCTACGAGGATCAGCCCTACGCGCTGCAACCGGGGACCGTGGAGGACCGGTTGGCGGAGGTCGCGGCGCAGGGGATCCGGTCGGAGGCGCCGATCCTGATCGATGTCGCGGCGACGTGGGCGGCGAAGCTGGCCGCCATCTTCGCCTATCGGTCTCAGCTTCCGGTCATTTTCCGTGACTATCTTCACGGCGGCGACGCCAGGGAGGAGATCGCGGCGGCGATGCGCGCGTATGCCGAACAGGTGGGCGGCACGTCGCTCTGCGAGCGCATGTGGCGGCTGACGCCACTGCCAGATCCGTCGCCGCGTCCGTGAGACGTGGCGCTATCCCCTGCCGGGAGAAACGGAGCGGGCCGTGTCGTTGCGCGTCATGCAGGTGAGCCAGCACGGAGAGCTGCGGGGCGGGGCCGAGTTTCACTGCCTGACGCTGACGGCCGGCCTGGTCGAGCGGGGCATCGCCGTCGAGGCCATTTGCGGCGACGACGG
>JAICKJ010000184.1 GCA_025928015.1 Thermomicrobiales bacterium | reverse complement strand
AGGGCGGCCAGTTGCCGGCGCACAAGGTGACGGCCTTCGTCGCCCGGTTGCGCCACGCGGTGCCGGGGCTGCCGCTCATCTCGCCGCCGCCGCACCACGACATCTACAGCATCGAGGACCTCGCGCAGCTCATCTACGACCTGCGGCAGATCAACCCGCGGGCGAAGATCGGCATCAAGCTGGTCGCTGAGGCCGGGGTTGGGACGGTCGCCGCCGGTGTCGCCAAGGCCCGGGCGGACTACATCCTGATCAGCGGCCACTCGGGCGGCACCGGCGCCTCGCCGCTCGCCTCGATCAAGCACGCCGGCTGCCCGTGGGAGCTGGGGCTGGCCGAGACGCAGCAGACGCTCGTCATGAACGGTCTCCGTTCCCGCGTGCGGCTCCGCACCGACGGCGGCATCAAGACGCCGGAGGACGTCCTGATGGCGGCGATGTTCGGGGCCGAGGAGTTCGGCTTCGGCACATCGGTGCTCGTCTCGATCGGCTGCGACATGGCGCGCCAGTGCCACCTCAACACCTGCCCGACCGGTATCGCCACCCAGCGCGCTGACTTGCGGGCGAAGTTCAAGGGCACGCCGGAAAACGTGATCGCCTGGTTCGACCACCTGACGACCGGCATCCGCGAGCTGATGGCGGTGCTCGGCGCCCGCACGATCGACGAGCTGGTCGGCCGCACGGATCTGCTCGGACTGAAGGACGTTGGAGGCCGCGCCGCGACGCTCGACCTTTCCGGGCTGCTGGCGGAGCCAGCCGATGAACGGGCGCGCCGGAAGACGCTGACGATCGACCATCACGCGGAGGAGACGCTCGACGACCGCATCCTGCGGGCGATCGAGCCGGCGCTGAAGGACCGCAAGCCGGTCACGGTCAGCCAGACGATCACGACGAGCGACCGGACGGTTGGCGCGAAGATAGCAGGACACATGACCGTCATGCGCGACGCCACCCCGACGCCGCTCGACCGGGTCACCTGCCACTTCACCGGCAGCGCCGGGCAGAGCTTCGGCGCCTTCGCGGTGCCGGGGCTGACGCTGACGCTCGAGGGCGAGGCGAACGACTACGTCGGCAAGGGGATGACCGGCGGCGAGGTGGCCATCTTCCCGCCGAAGCGGTCCGCCTTCACGACGCCGCAGGCGATCGCCGGTAACACGATCCTCTACGGCGCGACCGGCGGCCACCTCTTCCTGGCCGGACGGGCCGGCGAGCGCTTCGCGGTCCGCAACAGCGGCGCGCAGGCCGTGGTTGAGGGCGTCGGCGACCACGGCTGCGAATACATGACCGGCGGCATCGCCGTCATCCTCGGTCCGACCGGCCGCAACTTCGGCGCGGGCATGACGAACGGCGTCGCCTACGTCTACGACGTGCCGGGCACCTTCGCGGAGCGGATCAACGGCGAGTCGGTCCATCTCCGCCGCCTGGAGCAAGGGGAAGAGCGCGAGCTACGGGGCTTGATCGAGCGCCACGTCGAATTGACCGGCAGCACCCACGCCCGGAACATCCTGGCGACCTGGCCCGAGAGCCTGACCCACTTCTGGCGCGTCGTCCCGACCGCCGCGCTGGCCTTGGCCGCGCAGGAGGTCGCCGCGGAGAACGAAGTCCAGCAAGGCGCGGCCGACTAACTGGGCTGACAGGGGTCCACATTACGCCGCTCCCGATGTGCATCATCGGGAGCGGCATTCGGCTTGCTAACAGGAAACAATCTCGCCACACCCGGGCGCAAGATTGAGGAAGCCCCGCGGCGCGCAAACGAATAGAGTCGGAAGCACGGGAGATCCACATCCTTCGAAGCGCCGTCGCGCCCCGCGTGGTCTCCGAGCGACGAAAGGAACGCGCGCGGATGACCTACGACGAAATCGTCGAACTGCTCAACACCGATCCGGTGGCCCAGGATCTCATGAAGGCGCGTATCCCGATGCGCCTCGCGTACGTCGCCAAAGACGGTTCGGCGCGTGCCATCCCGATCAGCTACCTCTGGAATGGGTCGGCGTTTGTCATCAACACGCCGACCGGCTGGCCCAAGATCAACGCCTTCAGGGCCAATCCGAGAGTCGCCTTCACGGTCGATACCACGGATTTCCCGCCGAAGATCATGCTGGTCCGGGGTGAGGTCAGCAGCATGGAGGTGCGCCAGGGCGTGCCGGACGAATACGTCGAGGCATCGCGGCGGATCGTCGGCGAGGATCGGATGGAGGAGTGGGAGAAGGGCGTGCGGGCGGACATCCACGAGATGATGGTGATCAGGATCACCCCGACCTGGGTCAAGGTGATCGACTTCGAGCGCACGTATCCTGGCCCATCACGGCGCCCTCAGCAATCCTCCACGTAGCTCGAAGTGGCGCGGGCGTTGAGCGCTTTCATGGAATGTGTCCTTTTGCCCATCCTATTGCTATTTGTGGCTGATCCATGTAGCGTGGAATCGGGTCAAGCGTATCGATGCAAGCTGTGTCAAAGCGTTTCGTGACGTGCTGGGAGATGCGACCAGGCACGCCGCGCGCCCTCTGCCAGAAGCAGGCGGGTCGTCTCGATCATGGAGGCACTACGTGGATGGATCGTATCTCGACCGTCTCGCGTCCCGGCGCGTCACGCGCCGGTCGGCCGTGAAAGGCGGCACGGCCGCGCTCGCGGCCGGATTGATCGCCCATGGCGTCGCGCGCGCCCAAGATGCGTCGCCGGTCGCCACGCCCCAGGCCGGGGCGGAGGACCATCTCGCAGCCGCACTGGACCAGCTCGACGGCATCGCCAATGACATCATCAAGCGGTCCGGCGTGCCCGGCATGGCGGTGGCGGTCGTCACCCAGGACCAGGCGGTCGCGCTCAAGGGCTACGGCCTGCGGGCGCTGGGGTCGCCGGAGAAGGTCGACGCGGAAACCGTCTTCCAGATCGCTTCGATGTCGAAGCCGATCGCCTCGACGATCGTCGCCGGTGTCATTGGCGACGGCAAGACGACCTGGGATGGGCGGCTCAGCGATCTGCTGCCGGATTTCCATATGTACGACCCCTGGGTCACCAGCCAGGTCACGATCCGGGACATGTTCTGCCACCGCAGCGGCTTGGCCGATCACGGAGGCGATCTGCTGGAAGACCTCGGCTTCGACCGGCAGACGGTGCTTCACCGCCTGCGCTACCTGCCGCCAGAGAGCAGCTTCCGCTCGGCCTATGCCTACACGAACTTTGGACTGACCGCCGGCGCGGTCGCCGCCGCCAACGCGGCCGGCGCGGTCTGGGAGGATTTGGCCGAATCCCGGCTCTACCAGCCGTTGGGCATGAGTTCCACCAGCTCCCGTTATGCCGATTACCTCGCCAAGTCGAACCGTGCCCACGGCCACAAGCTCGTCGATGGCAAGTTCATCCTGTCACCGGAGCCGCGTGATCCCGATCCCGAATCGCCGGCCGGCGGCGTCAGCTCGAATGTGACCGACCTGGCCAAGTGGGTGCGGTTGCAGCTCGGCAGTGGGATGTTCGAGGGGCAGCAGATCATCGCCGAGGCGCCGCTGGCTGAGAGTCACCGGCCGCAGATCGACACGAAGGTGTACCCCGATCCTGTCGCGTTTTACGGCCTCGGCTGGAACGTCACGCCCCTCCCCGGGAACGTCATGCGCATCAGCCACTCGGGCGCCTTCACCCTCGGCGCCGGCACGGCCGTGTACATCTACCCCGATCATGGGATGGGCGTCGTCGCCCTGACCAGCGCCACGCCGGTCGGCGCGGCGGAGTCGGTGGCGCTCAGCGTGCTCGAGGTTGCGACCACCGGGACGCTGACGCATGACTTCCTGTCATTGTTCACGCCCGCCTTTGAGGAGTTGAACACGCCGACCTACGGCATCGCGGTCGATTACAGCAAGCCGCCGGCCAATCCCGCGCCGCCAGCGCCCTTCACCGCCTACGTCGCTCCATACGAGAACGACTTCTTCGGGAAGATCGACGTCGTCAACCAGAACGGCGGCCTGGTGTTGCGGATGGGACCGGACATGCACACCTTCCCAATGCGGCATTGGGATCGCGATGTCTTCCTCTTTCAGCCGACCGGGGAGAACGCCTACGGACTGAGCGCGGTGACGTTCACGATTGGCGCGAACGGCCGGGCGTCGTCGGTGACGATCGAGAATCTCAACATTCACGGCTCCGGCACGTTCCAGCGTGGGTCACAGGCGACAACCTAGACGATAAGAGGAGGGTTCGCATGGAACCCGAAACGCTTCTGAGCGGCGTGTCTGTCGCACGTCGCGCGCTCTCGCGCCGCGCGCTGCTCTCCGCGACCGCTGGCGGCGCCATCGCCGCCAGCGCCGGGATCACGCCCTTCAAACGGAGCGCGGCACAGGGCGCGACACCGTCGGCCTCGCCCGGCGCGACACCGGCGGCGAGTCCAGAGGCGCAGGCGAACGACATCATCGCGATCGCGGCCAATGCCATGAAGGACTACGCGCTCAACGCGGTCATCCTGCGGGTGATGAGCGGGGAGCGCGAGGTGGTGACCGAGGCACTGGGCGATTCGATGACCGGTGTGCCGGCGACGACCGACATGCACTTCCGCAACGGCGCTGTCGCCATCAGCTACATGTCGACGCTGCTGCTTCGGATGGTCGATCAGGGCAAGGCGAAGCTGGACGACCCGCTGGCCAAGTGGCTCCCCGATCTGCCTGACGCCGACAAGGTCACCTTGCGGATGCTGGCCAACATGACCTCGGGCTATCCCGACTTCGTGCAGAACGCGGGGTTTATCAAAGCGATCTACGAGAATCCGTTCCGGCAGTGGACACCCGCGGAGCAGATCGCGATCGGGCTGAGCACGCCGCGTGTCTTCGCGCCCGGCATGAACTGGGACTACTCGCACACCAACTACGTGATCCTCGGCCAGGCACTGGAGAAGATCGGCGGCATGCCGATGACCGAGCTGATGCAGGAGCAGATCCTCGATCCGCTCGGACTCTCCAATACGCAGGGGAGCGAGACGGCGGCCATTCCGGAACCGGTCCTGCACGCGTTTACGTCGGAGCGGCGCGTGCCCCTCGGCATCCCGGCGGGTACCCGCTTCTATGAAGAATCGACCTTCTGGAACCCGTCGTGGACGCTGGCCAAAGGCGCGATCCAGACGACCAATATCGTCGACATGGCGACCACGGCCGTCGCGATTGGCGAAGGCGCCTTGCTGTCGGCTGAATCCCACAAGGAGCAAATCGCGCCCAGCCTGCTCGGCTTCGGATCGCCACTGAAAGGCTGCCCGAACTGCCACACGCTGGACACGCGCTACAACTATGGTCTCGGCATCGTGCTGAGCGGCGACTGGCTGTTGCAGAATCCGCTCTTCTCCGGATGCGGCGCGGTCGAAGGGTATCTGCCATCGCACAAGATCGCGATCGCGGTCGCCACGACCTACGGAGAAGCGAGCTTCGACGACCAGGGCAATTACAAGTACGGCAGCGTCCACCAGACGATCTTCAACGCCATCGCGCGCTATCTGGCGCCCGATGCCGCCGCCCCGGGTTAGGACGCCACGAGTCGCACCCACGACAGCGACGGGCTGACGGAGTTGAAGAGCTTGCGATCACCGGTCCAGAGCTCGCATCCAAGGTGGTCCGAGAGCGCCAGGTAATGCGAATCGTAGGCGGCGGGGAGATGAAAGCGCGCCGCGAAGTCGAATGCGCTCAGATGGAGCCAGTCTCCGTCGTGGAGCGCAATGGGATACGAAAGCGCATTCACAAGCGCCTCTTTGAATGCTTTACGGCCAGCGGGATTAACCACGCCGTATCGGTGGAGCGCATTCGTGATCTCGTATCGGATCAGACCAGGCGCCACCAAACGCCGTTGTTCATCGCGCCATTGCTCCCAGAGATTTCGCAAGGCGCCATCTTCGGGATGAACAACGAATTGCACGACGACACTAGCGTCCACGCAGATCGGCAAGGAGTTGTGCATCCCGCTCCTCCCTCATTTCGCGAATGACATCAGCGGCGGGAGGAAGCTGCTGGTTGCCGATGGCCCGACGAATACGTTCGTGCGTGCGTAATGTGCGATCGAACCAGTCGCCGCACTCGTTGTCCTTGTCTTGCTGCCCTTGTCGGAATCTGTTCAATTGTTCGACGGAGATGATCGCCACCCTCGGGCTGCCGCCGCGTTCCACGATGATGATCTCGTCATGCTCACTTACGCGTCGCATGACCTCGCCGAAATGCACCCGCGCATCCGTCGCGCTCATCACGTTGTTCATTGAACACCTGCTTCCGGCCCTGACGTTCGGGGGCCGATTGATCTCGCGTCATTCCCGATCCGGAAAGCGGCTATCACGATCCGCGCGCATCTCCCGGATAACCTCCACGATTCTTGCGCGGAGCCCCAAGGGTCTGTCGCTTCATCGATCAATTAATCAACCCGATACTAGCACGGCACCGGGCGCATCAGCAGGGCAGGAGCCCGGACGACCTCAGGCCACCCGGGCTCCTGCCCTTAACGCAATGCGCCTCGGGTGGCTGGTTACGCGGCGTGCTGGAGGTACTTCTCCGTCACCATCGGCAAGTGGTCGCGCAGCCACTGCTGCATCGCGATCTCCTCGTTCAGGATTTGCTGGCAGGCCTGGACCGTCTGCCGGTCGCCGATATCCTGTGCGGCGGTGATCAGCGCCTGGTAGCTGGCGATCTCCATGTGCGCGGTCGTGTAGTCCTGGATGCAGTCCTTGACCAGATCGTCGTCGGTCGCGCCGGTCATCATGCCCTGCATCATGCCGGAGATATCCGCCATGCCGGTCTTGCGGGCCGAGGTGTCCTCGCCCATGCGGTCCAGACAGCCCTTGATCAGGTCGGCATGCCGATGCGTCGCGTCCAGGTGCTGTTGCAGGCGGTCACGCACCATCGGCACACCCTTCGCGTCGCCGACGTGGTTCTCCAGCACCTTGCTGATCGATTCCTCCATCGCGTAGGCGTCCTTCAGCCAGCCTTTGACAACATCATGTTGGTTCATCGTGGACTCCCTGGTCTCCCGGCGGCGTCATCTGTTGTGCTTGCCGGTGACATACCCCACCGGGCGCGCAGCCCTGGTGCCACGATTTTTCTCCGGCACAGCGCGGCGCGAACCGTGCGGTGGGTGCCAAGGCGTGCCGATGCGGCAAAAGGAGCAAGCGACATGACGACGCGCAAGACCACGATGCTGATCGCCGGCGGGGCGCTGGTGGCCGGTGACCTCATTCGACGACTGACGGACCATTCATCGGAAGAGCGGGGCCATCTCAGCGCCAGCGCCGAGGAGTACGACCGGGCGCCGCACCGCATCCTCATCCTCGGCGCCGGGTTCGGCGGGCTGGCCACCGCGCTCGCGCTCGACCACGAGCTGCGCGGGCGGCCCGATGTCAGCGTCCTCGTCGTCAATCGCGACAACGGCTCGCAGATCACGCCGCTGCTCTGGACCGTCGCCGACGGGCGCAGCAATCCGAGCGATGTCGTCGTGCCAATCCGGGCGTTCCAGCGCGGCCGGCGCTTCCACGTCCTGCATGCCACGGTCGAGAAGATCGACCTCGGCGCCCGCGCGGTGACGACGAGCGCGGGCGTCCGGCCCTACGACCAGCTCGTGATCGCCCTCGGCAGCGTGACGTCCGTGCCAAGCTTGCCGGGACTACGGGAGCACGCACACGTCTTCCACACCGCGGTCGACGCCCTCGCGTTGCGGAATTACATCATCGACGCGGTGGAGGTCGCCCACCAGACCGATGACCCGGCCGAGCGCGCAGCCTGGCTCACCTTCGTCGTGGGTGGGGGTGGCGACACCGGCATTGAGCTGGCCGCGATCATCAACGACTACATCGCGACCGGGGTCATCAAGCAATACCCCTGGCTGGTGGACAGCCCGGTTCGGATCGTCGTCGTCGGGCGGGCCAGCCGGCTGGTGCCGATGAGCGATGAACGCACCTCGGCGATGGTGGAACGGGTGCTGAAGGAGGAGGGCGTCGAGGTCTGGACGGGGGTGTCGGTCGAGGAGGTGACGGAGGACACGGTCAAGACGTCACGCGGCGACATCCCGGCGCGGACGCTCTTCTGGGCCGCCGGCATCACGGCGCCGCCGGTGGTGCGGGAGATCGCGGCAGAGCACGCCGGGAACGGCGCGCTCATCGTCGATGACCGGCTGCGCATTCCCGGGCATCCGGAGGTCTCCGCGATCGGTGACGTCGCCTGGGCGTTCGACGCCGTGACACACGCGGCGGTGCCGCCGACGGCGCAGGCGTCGCAGCATCAGGGGCCGTATGTGGCCAAGGCGATCGCCGCCCGCCTGGCGGGCCGCGAGGCGGCGGTCTTCCGCTACAAGCCGCTCGGGCACCTGGCATTCCTGGGCCACCACACCGGCGTGGCGGAGGTCGGGCCGTTCGTCTTCACCGGCTGGCCAGCCTGGTTCGTCTGGCACAACGCCTATCTGCTACGCATGCCGTCCTGGCGTAATCGCATCAATCTGGTGGCCGATTGGACGCTCGCGGGTCTGCTGGGCCGCACGACTGCCCAGCT
>JAICKJ010000286.1 GCA_025928015.1 Thermomicrobiales bacterium | reverse complement strand
CGGAGGCGACGAATATCGCCGAATGGCCAGGCGAGCCCGGCCTGCCGCGCGGCCCGCTGCCAGAGCGGGCGCGGGCGATGCTGTTCCAACTGGGCGCGTGAGGCCTCAACGAGCGGTCCGTAGCGGACTCCGGATGGACAGACCGCCTCGCAGGCGCGGCAATTGAGGCACTGATACATCTGCTCGTCGAATTCGGCCGCGCCGAGGTCGAGCCGACCGTCGGCGACGGCGCGCATCATCCAGAGCCGGCCCCGAGGCGAGGACGCCTCCTGACCAGTCAGGCGATAGGTCGGACATGTCGGCAGGCACATGCCGCAATGCACACAGGCGCGCAGCAGGTCGTCGTCGGGCACGTCATCGCCGCTGAACCCACCGAGCAGGTGCTCCGCTGTGACCTTTTCGATTCGCTCCGCCGATACCATATCGATCCTCTCAAGCGCCCTGACGTTGTGCATTCGCCTCAGATGAAGCCAACATAGCGGCCGGTATTGAGCACCTCACGCGGATCCATCTCCCGTTTCAGCGCCCGCATGATCTCCAGCCCGTCAGGCGGCATCTCGCCCCAGACGTCGAGGTCATGTTTGACCGAGGCCGGCGCGCAGGCGATGACCGCGCTTTCCGCGCCCGCGGCGACCGCCTGTCGGAGCGACGCGAGCCAGAACTGGCTGGCGCCCGCGCGCATCGGCGCGGCGACGTGGACCGCGGCAACACCCGGCGAGACCGTGAGCCGGGTGTTGGGCGCGAGCTCGACCAGCGCCGGACGAAGCCGCGCCAGGTAGCCCTCCACCGCTGACGGCCGCATCGTCGCGTGAATCTGGACAATGTCAGGGCGTTCCGCTGCCCGTTCGTCGAGGGCGGACTGCCACCACTGTGCGCTCTCGGCGCCGCTCAATGTCTGGATACCGACCAGACCAGCGGCCTCCATTCCGGCGCGGTTCTCGTCACACAGATGCTCGACACCAGCCAAGCCGCCGGTGAAGCGCGCAGCAACCTCTGCCCCGTCATCGGTGATCGAAATGTCCAATGCGGTTGGTCGTGTCGCGGTCAACAGCAATTGCCGGCACAGTCCGAGCGCCTGATCGGTGTCCTCGGCGTGGGCGACGAGCGTCGCATCCTCCTTCGATGCCGGCAGCACCTTCAGGTTGACGCTGGCGATGATGGCGAGTGTCCCCAGCGAGCCGTGCAGCGCCCGGGCGAGATCGAAGCCGGAGACGTTCTTGACCACCTTTCCGCCGGCCTTGCAGATCGCGCCGTCGGAGCGGACGAACGTGGCACCGACCAGTTGATCGCGCAGCGTGCCATCGGTGAGCCGGCGCGGACCGGCGAACGCCGTCGCGATGACACCACCGATCGTCGCCTTCTCCGGGAAGGCGACGTCCAGCGCCAGGTACTGGCCGTGTTCCCCCAGCGTCTCCTGGATCGCGGTCATCGTCATCCCGGCTTCGACGGAGAGCATCATGTCGGACGGCTCGTAATCAAGCACGCGGTCGAGACCGGTCAGCGAGACAGAAGCCTGGACCTCCTTCGGCACATTGCCGAGGCCCAGCGCCGTGCCGCCGCCGACGGGCACGACTGCGCCGCCGCCGGCGATGACGCCGGCCAGCAAGTCGGCAAGCTGCTCCACGCTTTCGACGCGGAGCTGGTGCCGGGGTTGGATGCCGTCGATCAACAGTTCGGTCAGGGTCGCCGTCCTTTGCCGGATCACATCGGGTAGATGTCGTGGGTCGCCATGAGCTGCTGGGCACGCGCCTGATTCCGCAGCGCACGGACCTCGCCACAGACGTAGCCCTTCGGGAAGACCTTCTCCGGGTTGAACCGCAACTCCGGGTCGAACGCCCGCTTAAGGCCGGCCATGGCGGCGAGATCGTCTTCCGTGAAAACGAGCGTCATGTAGCCGCGCTTCTCGGTGCCAATGCCGTGCTCGCCGGAGAGGGCGCCGCCGATGCCGACGCAGTATTCGATCAGATGATGGCTGGCGTCGAGCACGCGTTCGACATCGCCCTTGCGGCGCCGGTCGAAGAGCATGAGCGGGTGCAGATTGCCGTCGCCGGCGTGGAAGACATTGGCGATCGGGATGTTCGCGTCCCGCGAAATCTCGGCGACGCGGTCGAGCGTCGCCGTCAGCTTCGTCCGCGGCACGACCGTGTCGTGGAGGTAATAGTTGGGGGCGAGCCGGCCCATGGCGGCGAGGGCCATCTTCCGGCCCTTCCAGAGCAGCTCGCGCTCCTTCGTCGCGGTGGCGGCGCGGAACTCGTTACAGCCGTGCTCCCGGCATATCTGCTCGACGGTGTGCGAAGTCTCCTCGACATCGACCGGCAAGCCGTCGATCTCGATCAGGAGGACCGCGCCGGCATCCATCGGGTAGCCGGCGTGATAGGCCGGCTCGACCGCCTGGATCGTCAGGTTGTCGACCATCTCCAGCGCCGCGGGGACGATGCCGCGGGCGATGATCGCGGTGACGGCCGCCGCCGCGCCGTCCATCTCCGGAAAGGCCGCCATCATGACGGCGGTCATCGGCGGCACCGGCGTGAGCCGGACGAGCGCCTTGGTGACAATGCCGAGCATCCCTTCGGAGCCAACCATGGCGGCGGTCAGGTCGTAGCCGGGCATGCCGTCGCCGGACGAATGCGTCCAGATGACCGAGCCGTCGGGCAGTACGACCTCCAGTGCGAGGATATGGTTGGTGGTGACTCCATACTTCAGACAGTGCGGGCCGCCCGAGTTCTCGGCGCAGTTGCCGCCGATCGTGCAGGCTTTCTGGCTGGAGGGATCGGGGGCAAAGAAGAAACCGGAGCCGCGGGTGAAGTCGGAGAGTTCCAGATTGATGACGCCGGGTTGGACGAGCGCCGTACGATCGAGCGGGTTGAGTTCGATGATCTTGTCCATCCGGGTCAGGGCGATGATGATCCCGCCCTGCTGGGCGACCGCACCGCCGGAGAGCCCGGTGCCGGCGCCGCGGGCCACGACGGGCAGCCCGGCGCTCTTCGCCAGCCGCACGACGCCCGCGACCTGCTCGGTCGTCTCGGGCAGGACGACGGCGAGCGGCGAGGCGGTGTCGACCGCGCCATCGACCGAGCCGTCGTACTCATAGACGAGCAGATCGACCGGGTCATGCCGCAATCCGGCCGGACCAACGATCCGGCCAAGCGCTTCGATGAGCATCGCTTTGTCCATCCGACCTCCTCGGTGCTCGCGTCCGCGCTCTCAGTATCGACCGGGCATCCTTGCCCGGCAACCGGCGCGACGCTCCGATCTGGGATAATCATGCACGATGAGACGCGCTTCGTGACGGGAAAGGAACATCGTGAAAACGGCCACGACTGGTGAGACGAACTACTGGATCATCGTCAGCTCGCTCGACAACTGGCGCACGACCGCCCAGCGCGGCTTTACCGTGCAAGGCATGAAGTCGCGGCACCGCAAGAAGGCCGAGCGAATGCGCCCGGGCGACAAGATCATCTACTACGTCACCGGCATCAAGGCCTTCGCCGGTAGCGCGACGATCACCTCGGAGTACTTCGAGGACCACAACGCGATCTGGACGAGCAACAACAAGAAGAAGGCGGACGAGGACTACCCGTTCCGGGTCGAGATCGAGAAGGAGATCGCATTGCCGGAGGACGAGTTCGTGCCGGCGCAAGCGCTGGCCCGGCAGATGGTCCACGCGCGCAAGTGGCCGGCGGAGAACTGGACGCTCGCTTTCCAGGGAAACGTCCACAACATCCCGGCCGAGGACTACGAATTGATCCGAGGCGCGCTGGACCAGGCGACCAAGGCAGCCGCGGCGATCTAGCGGTACAACCATGTGGCACCGCTCGTGCTGTCAGGCGAGAACGGCCGTTCAGGCCGGATCGGCCAGATTGCACATGAAGGAGCAGCCGGCATGGAGAACGTGCAGACGATTCTGGCACAAGCCCGGGACGCAATGACGGTCAAGCGGGTCTTCGGCGATCCGATCGAACGCGATGGCGTAACGGTCATACCGGTGGCCCATGTCATGGGCGGCGGTGGAGGCGGCGGCGGTGCGTCCCTCGACCGGCAAGGCGAGGGAACGGAACAACGCGAGCGAGAGACCGGCGCGGGCGCCGGCTTTGGCGTGTCCTCTTCGCCGGCCGGGGTCTTTGTCATCAAGAATGGCAATGTCTCCTGGCAGCCCGCGGTCAACGCCAACCGGATCGTCATGGGCGGGCAGGTGGTCGGCGCCCTGGCGTTGCTGATCATCTATCTCTTGCTGCGGGCCCGGCGGCGCTAAACGCCCGAGCCTCTCACCGCGACATGGGAGATTGGCGCTCTCCCTGCCGCGAGCTACCGGCACGCGGGACGGCCGTTGGCGCTTGAAAAGCAAACTCGATCGTCATGCTCAGGCCGAAGCTCGAAGCATCCCCGCGGGAAGCAAATCAGCATCGGCAGCATGCGTCTTGCGTGGCACAGATGTCCGCTACGGCGGACCGGCTTCGCCAGGGGATTCTTCGCTCCGCTCAGAATGACAGCGAGAGGGTGAGGCGGAGACGGACAAGAGTGGTCGGCAGCGAGGCATGCTGTGGTGACGAAAACAACCGGCTACCCGCAAACTGGTGGGCGTTGTGCCAGAAACCAAACGACCTTCCTGAGCGAAAGCCCAGGAAGGTCGAGGTCTTGTGGAGATGGGGGGAATCGAACCCCCGTCCAGAACCGTCAGCCGTTCATCTGCTACACGCGTAGTCGACGTTTTGTGTGCCACGGCCGGCCCCCATCGACGAGGTTCGGTCGCGGTGAGCCGGACTGCCTTTGGTGGCCGCGCTCCGGCGAACTAGGCCACCGCATCCCATCTTGGTG
>JAICKJ010000108.1 GCA_025928015.1 Thermomicrobiales bacterium | reverse complement strand
GGGCTCTACAACATCGGCGGCCCAATCAATCTGATCCTCACCAACCTGGGACTCAGCCGGGTCCAGTGGCTGCTGCAGGAGGCGCCGGCGCGGACAGCGTTGCTGCTCACCAACCTCTGGCTCTCCTACCCCTTCTTCATGACTGTCGGGCTGGCGGCGTTGCAGGCCATCCCGCGGGATCTCTACGAGGTCGCCGACCTCGACGGCGCCGGTTCCTGGGCCCGCTTCCGCGACATCACGATCCCGTTCCTCATCAGCGCAATCATGCCGCTGCTGCTGACCCAGCTCGCCTTCCAGTTCAACAACGCCGGCATCATCATCCTGCTCACCGCCGGCAAGCCGCAGGCCAGCCCGGGCTCCAGCTACGGCGTCACCGACACCCTCGCCAGCTTCGCCTACAAGCTCGTCTACAACGACGGCAACATGGGCTACGCCGCGGCCTACGGCGTCGTCATCTTCTTCATCATCGCCATCTTCATCGTGCTGAGCGCGATGGTGACGAAATCGTTCGAGGAGGCGGACTGATGGCCGCGCCCACCGTAACCAAGGCACGCAGCGCCACCGCCGGCGTCAAGACCACCTCCTGGCGTCAGTCCCGGCGTTTCCGGGAAGGGATCGAGGTCTGGTTGATCCGCCTGTTCATCTGGGCGGTCATCATCGTGGTGCTCTTCCCGGTCTTCTACGTCGTGATCTACTCGATCAAGGCGAACGGCAACTCGCTCTACAGCCGGACCTTCTTCCCGCAGGAGGTCTCGCTCAGGAACTACCGGACGCTGCTCTCCGGCAACTTCCCGCGCTGGATCATGAACAGCCTGATCTACGGCCTCGCCAGCGGTGCGCTGACCGTCATCTTCGCCACCTTCGCCGGCTACGCCTTCTCGCGCATGCGCTTCCCCGGCCGCCGCTACGGCATCCTGATCCTGCTCGTCATCCAGATGCTGCCGATCACGATGTCGGTCGTCGCCTACTACCGCATGCTGCAGGTGACGCATCTGCTCGATACCCGCATCGGCCTGATCCTCATCTTCGGCCTCGGCGGCTCGGCCCTGGCGGTCTGGCTGATGAAGAACTTCATCGACTCGATCCCCCGCGATCTCGACGAGGCGGCCTACCTGGACGGCGCCAACCACTGGACGGCCTTCTGGCAGATCATCTTCCCGCTGGCGCAGCCGATGCTCGTCGCCCAGTTCATCTTCGGCTTCATCGGCGTCTACAACGAGTACATCGTCACGACGATCATCCTCTCCAGCCCGAAGCTCTATCCGTTGGGCGTCGGCGTGCGGACCTTCTCGACCGCCTTCAACACCGCCTGGACGCAATTCTGCGCCGCCGCCGTGCTCGGCTCGATCCCGATCCTGATCATCTTCTTCCTCGCCCAGCGCTTCCTCGTCGAGGGCCTGACCAAGGGCGCGGTGAAAGGATGACCTGCCGTCATGCTGAAGCTTGTCGAAGCATCTCCCGCCGCAGCGGCGTCCTCGTTCGGGACAATCTTGTTCGTGATTGACAATCCGTTGCGCTGTCATTCTGAGCGGAACGAAGAATCCCCCGGCGAAGCCGGTCCGCCGCAGCGGACGACGTGGCCAACCGGAACGTTCGTGGCGACGGGCACGCGCTTCGCGCGGGGATGGCCATTCGGTGCCTCAGGCCAGGCTTTCGGCGCTGCGCCCGCTCAGCATGACGATCGGGATGGTGACAGCTCCAAGGGTTTTCAATGACCGATCATCCGATCTTCGGCGCGCACCCCGGCACGATCGACACCCCGGCCTGGGTGCGTGACGCCGTTTTCTACCAGATCTTCCCGGACCGCTTCGCCAGGAGCCCCCGGCTGCCCAAACCGTCCGGCGTCGAGCCGTGGGACACGGAGCCGACGACCTACGGCTACAAGGGCGGCGACCTGCTCGGCGTCGTCGAGCGCCTCGACTACCTGCAGGACCTCGGTGTCACCGCGCTCTACTTCAACCCGATCTTCCAGTCGGCCGCCAACCACCGCTACCACACGCACGATTACTTCAAGGTCGATCCGCTCCTCGGCGGCGACCCGGCCTTCGCCGAATTGATGGCGGCGTGCCAGGAACGCGGGCTGCGGGTCGTGCTCGACGGTGTCTTTAACCACGCCAGCCGCGGCTTCTTCCAGTTCAACGACGTGCTGGAGAATGGCGCCGCCTCGCCCTGGCTCGACTGGTTCACCTTCAACCAGGTTCCGGCCAACGCCTACGACCACTCGCGGCCGCCCGATTACACCGCCTGGATCGGCCTCCACGCGCTCCCGAAGCTGAACACCGACAATCCCGCCGTGCGCGAGTACGTCATGAACGTGGCGGAGCACTGGCTGCGGCAAGGGATCGACGGCTGGCGGCTCGACGTGCCGTTCGAGATCACCACGCCCGGCTTCTGGCAGGAATTCCGCCAGCGGGTCCGCGGGGTGAACCCGGACGGGTACATCGTCGGCGAGGTCTGGCAGGACAGCCGTCACTGGCTGCAGGGCGACCAGTTCGACGCGGTCATGAACTACCTGTTCGCCAGCGCCGCGCTCGCCTTCTGCGGCCGCGATCGGGTCGTGAAGGAACTGCAGGAGGACCGCTCCTACGATCCCTGGCCGGGTATCGATGGCAACGAATACGCGGCGCGGATCGAGCACCTGCTCGGCCTCTACGACTGGAACGTGCAGCTGGCCCAGATGAACCTGCTCGGCAGCCACGACACCGCGCGGATCCTGACGCTCCTCGGTGGCGACCGATGCTCGGTCGAGCTGGCATATCTGCTCCTCTTTACCTTCCCCGGCGCGCCAATCATTTACTACGGCGACGAGATCGGCCTCACCGGCGGCTTGCCCGACCGCTGGGCCCGGAAGTCGTTCCCCTGGGACGGCGAATCCTCCTGGGACCACGAGCTGCGTGACCTGGTCAAGCGCCTGATCGCCCTGCGCCGCGCCGAACCGGCGCTGCGCACCGGCACCTATCAAACGGCGGCCTCATCGCCGTCCAGCTACGCCTTCCAGCGCGAACAAGGGGACGACCGTCTCCTGGTCGCGCTGAATACGAATGAGCGGGAGGACACGTTGACTCTGCCGGGGGTCGCGGTGACCTGCCGGCCGCTGTTGATCGTGGGCGAAAGACCGGACCTGACGCAATCGGAAGACGGCGCCACCATTCAGTTGCCGGCGCGGTCGGGTGTGATCCTCCGCGGGACGGCCCCCTCCCCCAGCCCCTCCCCCGATGCCGGGAGAGGGGAGCAAGACGCTCCTCATGGCCAATGACGCCCCGAAAGTGCCGCTCGAAAACGACACATTGGCAGAGGTCACCAGCGACTTCATCTTCGGGACGATGGCGACCGACGAACTGCGTCTCGCGGCCTTGCGCGAGCGTGGGCGCGGATTGCGGCACGACGGTGCGATCACGCCACGCGATCCCCAGCCGGGCGAGCCGGTCACCATTGCGGTGATGGCTGGCGAGGACGTCTCCGCCGCGCGCGTCTGGGTCAGCTACACAACCGACGGGCGCGAGCCGGGCGAGGACAGCGAGGCGGTCGCGCTGGCGCGCACCGGGACGGCGTGGGACACGCTCGGATGGGGCTATCGCGAGCGCTGGGCCGGCCCGCTGCCTGCCCAACCCGAGGGCACATTGCTCCGCTACCGCGTCTGGGCGCGGACCCCGGCCGGCGAGACGGTCGGCGCTGATCGGGACCCGGAGACCGGCGAGCCGGCCCACTTCGCCGTCGCGTTCGATCGCGAGACGGTGCCGGCCTGGCTGCGGGAGGCGGTCATCTACCAGATCTTCGTCGACCGCTTCGCGCCCGGCGACGGCGGCCCCTGGCGGCCGGATCAGCCGCTCGACGGCTTCTGGGGCGGCACGTTGCGCGGCGTCATCGACGCCCTGCCCTACCTCAGCGACTTGGGCGTCACCTGCCTCTGGCTCTCGCCGATCTTCCCTTCCCCGACCCACCACGGCTACGACGCCACGGATTATGTCACGATCGAGCCGCGCCTCGGCACGGAGGACGACCTGGTCGCCCTCATCGAGGCCGCGCATCACCACGGCATGCGCGTCCTGCTCGATTTCGTCGCCAATCACGTCTCGAACGAGCATCCCGCCTTCCTGCGCGCGCGGCACGATCCGGATGCGCCGGAGCGGTCCTGGTTCACCTTTCGGCCGGACGGCGCCTACCGCGCCTTCTTCGACGTCGCGACGATGCCGCAACTCGACCCCGACGATCCCGGCGCCCGCGCCATGCTGATCGAGGCCGCGCGGTATTGGCTCGACCGCGGGGTGGACGGCTTCCGGCTGGATTACGCGAACGGGCCGTCGCACGCGTTCTGGGCCGCGTTTCGGCGGGCGACGCGGGCGGTCGCGCCGGCGAGCGCGACGATCGGCGAGGTCGTCGAGTCGGCCGTGGTGCAACGGTCCTATGAGGGGCGGCTGGACGGCACGCTCGATTTCCTGCTCCTGCAGCAGCTCCGCGCCTTCCTCGCCTTCGAGCGCATCGACCCGGCCGCGTTTCACCGCTTCCTGACCCGTCACCTCGCCTTCTTTCCGGCCGATTTCCTCCTGCCCTCCTTCCTCGACAACCACGACATGAACCGCTTCCTCTGGGTCGTGCGCGGCGACACGCGGCGGCTGAAGCTCGCCGCGCTGCTCCAGTTCACCCTGCCCGGACCGCCGATCATCTACTATGGGACCGAGGTGGGCGTCAGCCAGGGGCACGATCTCCAGTACCCGGACGGCTCGCGCCGGCCGGAAGAATCGCGCACGCCGATGCGCTGGGGCGAGGAGCAGGACGCGGATTTGCTCGCCTTCTACCGGCGGCTGATCGCCTGGCGCCGCGCGAACGTCGGCCGTCTTGGTGGCGAACGGTCGTTGCGGCTCGCGACCCCGGAGGGAGGCTACGTCTCGTTGATCGGCTCCGATCTGCTGCTGGCGATCAACCGCTCCGACGCGCCGATCGAGGTGGCAGCGCCCAAGGGCGGGACCCTTGCGCTAGCGACGGACGAACGGGTGCGGCTCGCGTCCGGGATCCTGACGGTGCCGCCCAACGCCGGTGCGATCGTCGGGTGACGGACCTCTGGATCGCGGTCGGCGCGGAGCCGGGGGCGACGGCGCGGTGCGCGTTGACCCGGCTGTTGTCGGAGACGCCGGCATGGCCATCCCCTGGCCGCGTTCTGGCCGGCGACAAGGAATTGGCGACCGGCCCAGTCGTCGCCGCAATCTCGTCGCTCGTGCCCGGCCTCGAGGGCGCGGTCGCGCCGCCATCGATCGCGGCGCAGGCGCTGGCGATGACCCGCAGCGCCGACTACTGGCGCACGATCCCCCTGGATCAGGCAGGCACGACCCTCTCTTCCGTCGCCCTCCCGACGACGCTGGCGAACGCCGGCTCGTACCTCTACCTCGTTCGCTCCCGTCGTGGCCGCAACGACGATCCGCTCGCGCTCGACCTGCTGGCGCGGTTCGTCCATCCCCGGCTGGCGCTGCTGCTCCGCGGCGACGCCGACCGCGCCGGCTTGATGGCGGAGATCAATCTGGTCCTGCAACCACGCGCGGTGCTCATGCTCGCCCGCATCCGGCCCTGGTCACTGGTTGTCGCGACCGCCGATCTGATCGCCGCCGAGCTCTTCGGTCTCGCCTTTCGCGAGCATTTCCTCGCGTCCGATGTCGAGATCGCCGGGCCGTGGGAGGACCGCGCCGTCCAGCGCGCGACGGAGCTCGACCTGGGGGTGACGCTACCGGATCAGATCTCGCTCCGCGTCCTGCCCTGCTCGCCCCGGTTCGATCCCGCCCAGCCGCCGCCGGCGGTGATGACCGTCCTTGACGACATCCGCGCCCGGTTGGGTATTGCGCGTCCGCCTGTTATGCTGGAGCCTCACGGGGAGTGAGATGGCCCGCTTCGGCGCGGCCCAAAATGTGCATGGAGAGAGGGTGAAGGACGGCGAGCGTCATCCCGCATCCCGTTCCGCCGACGAAACGTATTTGGTGCAAGAGGCGCCCGGCACTGGTTCCCGGACGCGGATCACCCGAGGAGCTCACGGTGTTACAAGATTGGTTGCGACGAATCATCGATTGGCTGGCAAACCCGGCGCCCCGTCCCGAGGCGCAGCCGGCCCGGGTGCCGGTCCGCGTCGACCGTTAGCACCCTCGACCGCCGGCGCGGCGCCGGGCGTCCGCATGCCCGGCCGCGTCGTGGTCCTTCCTCCGCGTGACCGTCGGCCGGCGGCCACCGCCCCGCGTGTCTTCCCCGGGTCCCATCCTGCCATCCTCCATTGCTCAACGGTGTCAATCGCGAATGAGGTGTGCCGCGATGCCCGCCTATCCCGCGTGGCGGAAGCCGGCGGCGCGCATGGTGAGCGAGTCGTCCGCGGCGAAGACGTCGGCCTCGATCACCTCACCGATCAGGACGACGGAGTCACCAGCATCAACCTCGTTCAATACCTTGCAGGTGACGTAGCCGAGCGCGTCATCGAGCACGGGCACGCCGGACGGGCTCTCATGGGTGGCGAGGTTATAGACGGCGAATTTGTCGCCGGCGCGAACGCGCGGGCGGCCCAGATCCCCCGCCAGCCCCTTTTGATCGTCCTTCAGCGGGCAGATGGCGAACAGGCCACTGGCGCGGATCAGCGGCAAGGTGGAGCTGTCCTTCTCGACCGAGAGCGCGACCAGCGGCGGCTCGAATGAGACCTGGCTGAGCCAGTTGGCGGTGAAGATGCCGCGGTCGCCATCGTGCGCCGCGGAAACGGCGTAGAGACCGTAGGTGAACTGACGCAGAACGGTCTTTTTCGCTTGCTGATCGAGTTCCGATTCCATCTGTCGCATGGCGCCTCCCTTATGACCAACGGTCAATTGCGCGGGCATTGTGCCAGAGAACGAACCGCGCCGGAAGCCGGTGTGGCGCCTTGCACGACCGGCCCGGAATGACGACATGATGAGTGATCGCCGCGGAACGGATCGCGCCGTCCGTTCGTAGTAGGATGAGATTGGACTGCCGAGCCTCGTGACGACCGGCAAAGCTCCGGAACGGTTTCGGCGCGACTTCCCCGATTCACACTTGGTAACGACCTTGAACTTCCTCGTCTTGCTTCTTCCACTCGGGCTGCTCCTTGCCGCCAGCCGGCTCGTGCGGCCGCTGCGCTCGCGCCTCGTAGGCACCCGGCTGCTGAGCGTCCGCGTGCCGCTGCTGGCGCGGCTGCGCATGCACACGCTGCCGGCGCTGGTCAACTCGCTCCTGGCGGTCATCCTGACCGGCGAGGAGATCGCGCCCTGGTGGTCGATCCCGGCGGTGCTCGCCGTGATGGCCGCGCTGATGGCCGTCCCGACCTCCTATGTGCTGACGACCGACGGCATCCGGCTCGGCCGGGCGGAGTTCCGGCGCTGGACCGAGTTCGCCGGCGTGGCGCGCAGCCGGGGTGGCGCCCGGTTACTCGGCGCGGCCGGCGCGCGCTCCTATCGCATCTGGCTCTCCGGCTCTCGCGGCGACGACGAGTTCCTGCACCTGCTGCGTCGGCTGATCAAGGCCGCCTACAAGGGCGCGCCGGCCGAGGCGCCGGCGCCCGGTCCGACGGGACTCGGCAACGGCCACGCCACCGCGGCCGAACCTCATTGATCCGTATCCTCGCTAGCGGCCGATCAGCTCCAGGGCCAACAACGCCGCGTTGAAGATCTGCTCCGCGTCGATGCCCGTCTTGTGGTAGAGGTCGCCCCGCGAGCCCGACTGGCCGAACTCGTCGACGCCGAGCGGCACGACCGGCGTGCCGTAGACGCCACCGAGGAAGGCGAGCGAGTGCGAGGCGCCGTCCTGGACGGTGACGATCGGCGCGCGGCGCTCATCCGCCGGGAAGAGCGTCTCGATGTGGCCCATGCCCTCCGACGCATACGCGTCGGCCAGGCGGGCGCGACGCGCGGTCCGCAAGCCGCCGTAGAGCCGGCGGGCGCTGGTCACGTTGATGACGTTGGCCGCGACGCCCTCCTCATGCAGCCGCTGCGCGGCCGCGACCGCCTCCGGCACCATGATCCCGCCGGTGCAAATCTGGACGACGTCCTCGGCCGGCACGTCAGGCGCGGCGACGGTCCGATCCACGAGGCGGTAGCCGCCCGCCAGCACCTGCCGGCGCAGCTCCGCCTCGCCGAATCGGGCGAGCGGCTCGTCCATCAGCGTCTGATCGATCGGCTTGGTCGAGAGGCGCAGGTAGCTGGAGTAGCCGTGCTCCGGCTCGCAGCAGGCGCGGAGCGCGTCGAGCAGGATCCAGTCGACCTCGCGGCCGAAGGCCGGCTCGAAGAAGACGAGGTTGGGCAGCTCGATGCCGAGCGACGGCGTGACGCTGCTCTGGTGCGCGCCGCCCTCGGGGCTGAGCGAGACGCCGGCCGGGGTGCCGGCGAAGATCATGCGCGCATCGATGTAGAGGCTGTAAATGAGCGCGTCGAGCCCACGGCAGACGAACGGGTCGTAGACCGTGCCGATCGGCAGGAGCTGCTGGCCACTCAGCTCGCGGGTCAGACCGAACTGGCCGAGCGCCATGAAGAGGTTCATCTCGGAGATGCCAAGCTCGATGTGACGGCCGCGCGGCGAGGGCTGCCACTTCAGCATTCGCTGCGCGCCGGTCTCGTAGTCCTTCTCCTCCTCGTGCGAGAAGACGCCGACCTTGTTGATCCAGCCGGCGAGGTGGGTCGAGGTCGCGACGTCCGGGGACATCGTGATGATGCGCTCGCCGATCTCGGGCAGGTCGGCGAGGCGGATCAGCGAGCGGCCGAACGCCTCCTGGGTGGACGTTTGCTTCGGATGGCGCGTTTCCGTCTCGGCCGGGACGGACGTCGGCGAGATCGCCGCCGCCGGCTCGTGGTCGGTCAGCCGCGCGGTCATCTGCCGGCACCACTGCCCGCCGGGCGAATCGGCCGGGAAAGCGTCCCACTCGGTTTCCACGCTGATGCCGAAGGATTCGCGCAATTCGGTCATCTGCTTGTCGGTGAGCAGTTGCGAGTGGTTGAGCGGGTCACCCGCGATCGGCAGCCCCCAGCCCTTGACCGTGTAGGCGAAGATCACGACCGGCGCGTCCTTGACCTTGTCCGCCTGGTTGAGCACCTGGATCAGCTTCGGCAGGTCGTGGCCGCCGAGATTGGCGATCAGGGTTTGCAACTGGCCATCCGGCACGCTCGCGACCGATTGCAGGATCGCCTGGTGCTTCTGGCGGTCGGCGACATCGGCCAGCCGGCGGCGCAGATCGGCGCCGTCGCTGACGCGGATCAGCGCCTGGTATTCCTCGTTCGACATCTCGTCGATCCGCTCGCGCAGCGCGGTGCCGTGCGGCCCGGACATCGTCGCTTCGAGCGACGTGCCGTACTTGGCCTCCAGCACGTGCCAGCCGGCGCCGGCGAAGAGCCGCTTCAAGCGCGCCGCCTTGATGCCGGGGATGACGCGATCGAGACTCTGCCGGTTGAGATCGACGATCCAGATGACGTTGCCGAGGCTGTGCACTGTGTCCTCGGCGACCGCCTCCCAGACATTGCCTTCGTCCAGCTCGGCGTCGCCGATCAGGGCGATGAACCGCTCTGACGTGACGTGGCCGAACTTCGCCGCCGCGTAGCGGCTCGCCAGCGCGGCGAAGACCGGCGCGACCGCGCCGAGTCCGACCGAGCCGGTCGAGAAATCGACCGGATCCGGGTCCTTCGTCCGGCTCGGGTAGGACTGGAGCCCGCCGAACTCGCGCAGCATCGTCAGGTAGCGCCGGTCAAGCCGGCCGAGCAGGTACTGGCAGGCGTGGAAGGCGGGCGAGGCGTGCGGCTTGATCGAGACGCGGTCGCCCGCATGCAGGTAGTGGAAGTAGAGCGCGGTCAGGATGGTGACGACCGAGGCGGAGCTGGCCTGGTGGCCGCCGACCTTCGTCGGCTTGTCCGGGTTCGGCCGCACGTTGTTGGCGTGGTGGATGATGAGCGTCGAGAGCCAGAGGATGCGGCGCTCGATCTCCTGAAGGGTACGCAGCTCATCCGGGCTGAGCCCGATGCCCTCGTCCTCGTCCCGTGGCGGTGCCTGCATCATCGAAACCATGGCGTGAACTCCTGTCGAAATGACCCGGCCGGCCCCGTTGCCGGCGGGCGGATGTGGCCTCAGGCGGCCGGCGGCGTGGGCAAGGGCGGGTCGAACGAGACGACCTCGTCGATCTGCCAGTGCTGGCCGGACTGGACGAGCACCAGACGATCGTGCCAGGTCTCATGGCGCCCCTGCAAATCGATCGTGACGACGATCCGGCCATCTTCCAGCATCAACCCGTCCCGGACGTTCTTGAGCACGAACGCGGGGCTCGCCTGGGACGCGTTGCTCCGGTCTTCGGCGATCATCTGCTCGAAGGCCGGCTGATAGGCGGGGCGCGGACCCGTGAAGAGCGCGGCGAGGTATCGCCGGGTGAAGACGGCGTAGACGTCTTTCGGCTCGCCGCTATTGAGGCACCCGACGATGGTGCGGACCGCCTGCGTGGCTTCGGCTTGCTCGTCCTCGGTGAGCGGCCGGCCGGTGAGGTTGGACGTCGGCGCGGCGGGGGTGGCGATGGCCGCCGCCGGCGTGCCCTGGAAGAGCGGCAGCGTGACCGGCGGGAGCGCGCAGCCGGTCTGGGCATCGACCGCCGAGACGCGGGCGGCCAGCAGCGATGCGACAGCCAGCGCGAGCGCAAGCAGCACGACTGGAGCGGTCGTGCGTCCGTGATTTGTGCGGTTGCTGTGCGTTCTGCGTGCCACGTCTGCCTCCGGTGCCGCCGTCGCCGGGTCCCATTGCACGATGGCGTCAGTGTCGCCCAGCGGTGGACCGGCCGGCAAGCGCGGCGAGCGGTATGCTTGGAGCGGAGGACAGTTGTCGCCGCCCTGGACAATCAGCGAGGTCACCGCCGTACCATGGGTATCCAATCGCCGCCAGATCAGCACGCCGCCGAGCTCGCCGCCATGCGCAAGGAATACAAACGGGGGGCGCTCGACGAGGAGAGCGTCACGGCGACGCCGATGGCGCAATTCACCATCTGGTTCGAGGAGGCCCGCGCGGCCGGGTTGATCGAGGCCAACGCGATGATCGTTGCCACGGTGGACGCGCTGGGTGCTCCGTCGGCCCGGACCGTCCTGCTCAAGCGATTCGACGAGCACGGGCTGGTCTTCTTCACGAATTACGAGAGCCACAAGGGCCGCGACCTCGCGGTCAATCCGCGCGTCGCCGCGCTCTTCTACTGGGGCGCGCTGGAGCGGCAGGTGCGCTTCACGGGCACGGCGGAGCGACTGCCGGCGGCGGAATCGGACGAGTATTTCCAATCGCGGCCGTTGGGCAGCCAGATCGGCGCCGTCGCCTCGCCGCAGAGCGAGGTCATCCCCAGCCGCGAGTGGCTGGCCGAGGAGTTCGCGGCCGCCGAACGGGCGGCGGAGGTGGCCGGTGGCGTCGAGCGGCCGGACCACTGGGGCGGCTACCGGATCGTGCCGGACCGGGTCGAGTTCTGGCAGGGCCGTTCCAACCGGCTCCACGATCGGATCCAGTACCGGCTGGAGGGCGGGCACTGGGAGATCGAGCGGCTGGCGCCATGAACGCGATCGCCCTAGAATGAACGGAGCACCTCCCGTTCCATCGAAATCCGTCCGGTTGACCCCTTGACACGCACAGATTGTACGTATATGATGTTCGTACAGTCCCGAGGGGCTGGGCAGAGAGAACGATCAGTCAACCGGAATCAATAACGGCGGTCAGAGCTGCGGGGTTCGGGCCGGGACCGGGTTGAGGACGGGCCGAGGGGGACGAGCGCATCCGTTGCGGGGCGAGATGCGGGAGGAACCCTTGGCGAGGCGGGTCGGATACGCCCGGTCAATCGGGACTGTCTTTGTCCCCCGGCACTCTGCGCCTGCACGCTGCACCACGACTTCGCCAGCTAGAAGCAAGTCGCCAGCATTTAGCGCAATCCACGCGTGACTTCTTGTGATGATCAATGTAGTCTCGGTCCATCCGTGGTGAGCAGGTGAGATCGGCATTTGGGGCCGTGAGGGAGTGACCAATGCTGCGTCTACTGCTCAAAGTGATGACTCCCGTGTCCGTCTTCCTGTACCGAATGAGCGGCGGCGCCATAGGTGGGAAGAGGGGAGGATTGCCGGTCCTTTTGCTCACCTCCGTCGGGCGTAAATCCGGCAAACCGCGCACCATTCCTTTGGGATATCTCAGGGAAGGTGACGCCTACGTGATCATCGCCTCCAACGCAGGTCTTCCCCACCCGCCGGCATGGCTCTTCAACCTGCGAAGCCATCCGGAGGCGACCATTGAAGTGAAGCGATCACGCATGCAGGTCAGGGCCGAGACGGCAGACCCGGCGAAGACCCGCGAACTGTGGACACGCCTGAAGGAGATCGCTCCTGGCTACGCGACGTATCAAAAACGCACCAGCCGGGAGATCCCAATGGTCATCCTGCACCCTGTCGGTGAACGCTGAACGACGAAGTCAACGGAACCATGCCTGACCAGTTGTTTCGGGCATGTTGGCGAGGTCGGTGCGGTCAAGAGACAACAAACCCCGGAACCGATGAGGTTCCGGGGTTTGGTCGTGCTGGTAGCGCATACGGGATTCGAACCCGTGATCTCCGCCTTGAGAGGGCGGTGTCCTAGGCCGCTAGACGAATGCGCCACGACGACCGGGAGGATACCATGCCAGCGCCGTCGGGACAATCTCACGGCGCGATGTGCGGCCGT
>JAICKJ010000150.1 GCA_025928015.1 Thermomicrobiales bacterium | reverse complement strand
CGAGCCGCGACGACCCGGGTAGGGCTCGATCGGGTGCATGACCTCGCCGCTCTACGTGCTCGCTCGCCCGGAGCCTGCCGTTTGCCGCTCATCTTCGGCCAGGTCAATCAGATAGCGGCGCACTTCGCTGGTCAGGTCGTCGATGTCGAACGGCTTCATGATGATGCCGATGCTCTTCGCCCGCAGGTGCCCCTCCAGCTCCTGCACCAGCTTCACCGCCGCCGTGCAGACGACGACCGGGATGCGCATCGTCTCCCGGTCCATCTTCAGCTTCTGCAGCATCTGCCAGCCCTGGGCCTCGCCGCCGATGAGAAAGTCGAGCAGGATCAGGTCGGGCGCCTGCCGCTTGATCTCCTCCAGATCATTGAAGGCGTGGGAGTAGAGCGAGACGCGGTAGCCCTCCTCCTCCAGAATGTCGCGGAAGAGGTCGAGAATCTCCTGCGTGTCGTTGATGACGAGGATGTGCGGGCGAGGATCGTCGCAACCGTCACCTGCCCCGGCGAACGCATCGGGGTCGTCGCTCATGCCGTTCTCCTCCCCTGGCGCCGTGGCGCCCCGGGTTGATTGCCTCCGCAGCCGGTTCAGTGACGCGGCCTGGCGTCGGAATTGCTGCCCGGGATGGTGCATTCGCGTCTTCCTGAACCTCGGAGAGATTGTACGCTACGCTAGACATGACCCGGCACCGGGGGCCGGGCCGGGTGAGCACGCGCTCGTTCCGGTGGGTGTGGCCAGCCGGCCCCCTGATGCGCGTCATCGGAGGAATTCATGCGCGGTGTCTTCCGCTTCCGCGGGAAATCGAAGGGCGACGACCAGGCCGGCGTGATCCTCAGCGGCCAGCAGCAGGAGCTGCTCGCCGCCGAATCCGCCCTCCTCGACCGTCTCGCGGCCGCGCTCGACCGCTACCCCGCGACCGACGAGGACAAGGATGATTTGCGCCGCGCCGCCGAGCATCTGAGCCAGATCTTCCTGCTCGTCATCGTCGGCGAGTTCAACGCCGGCAAGTCGGCCTTCATCAACGCGCTCATCGGCGAGGAGGTCATGCCCGAGGGCGTCACCCCGACCACCGCCGTGATCAACCTGTTGCGCTACGGCGAGCAGGTGGCCGAGACGATGCTGCCCGACGGCATCATCCAGCGTACCTTCCCGGCCGATTTCCTCGAGGAGATCACCATTGTCGACACCCCCGGCACCAACGCGATCATCCGCGAGCACGAGGCGCTGACCCAGCGATTCGTGCCCCGCTCCGACCTCGTCCTCTTCGTCACCTCCGCCGACCGCCCGTTCACCGAGAGCGAGCGGGAATTCATGGCCCAAATCCGCGAGTGGGGCAAGAAGATCGTCCTCATCATCAACAAGATCGACCTGCTGCGCGGCGAAGATTCGGTCACTCAGGTCGTCGATTTCGTGACCCAGAACATCGAGCGGCTGCTCGGCTTCAAGCCGGAGGTCTTCCCGGTCTCCGCTCTGCTCGCCCAGCAGGCGAAGGCGATCGCCGACCGCAACCCGCCCGAGCGCGACAAGCTCTGGCAGACTAGCCGCTTCGAGGCGCTGGAGCACTACGTCGTCGATACGCTCGACGAGGAGGGGCGCATCCGGCTCAAGCTGCTCAACCCCCTCGGCATCGCCGAGCACTTGACCGACCGCTATCTTGAGGCGACCGATCACCGCCTGACCGTCCTCCATGACGATCTGGCGACGCTCGACAACATCGAGCGGCAGCTCACCCTCTACCAGGAGGACATGCGGCGCCAGTTCGCCTATCACCTGACCCGGATCGAGAACATCATTCACAAGATGAACGCCCGGGGCGACGAGTTCTTCGACGAGACGATCCGCTTCGGCCGCATCTTCGACCTGATGAACAGCGACAAGATCAAGGCCGAGTTCGACCGCAAGGTGGTCGGCGACACCGAGAAGCAGATCGACGCCAGCATCAACGAGCTGATCGACTGGATGGTCGAGCAGGACTTGCGGGTCTGGGAGGCGGTCAACGACTACATCGACCGCCGGCGACTGAACAAGTACGCCGATGAGCTGATCGGCGAGGTCGGCGGCCAGTTCCGCTACGACCGCAAGACGCTGCTCGAATCGGTCTCCCGCCGCGCCCGCGAGGAAGTCGACCGCTACGACGCCGAGGCGCACGGCCGCGAGCTCTCGCTCTCGGTCCGCAACGCGGTCGCGACCGTTGCCATCGCTGAGGCTGGCGCGGTCGGGCTCGGCGCGCTGGTCGTGGCCGCCGCCAGCACGGTCGCGGTCGATATCACCGGTATCCTCGCCGCCAGCGTCATTGCCGGTATTGGCCTCTTCGTGCTGCCGATGCGCCGCCGCCAGGCGCGGACCGAGTTTCACAAGCGCTCGAGCGAGCTGGAGGGCCGCCTGATCGAGGTCATGCGCGACCAGTTCGACCACGAGCTGGCCCGCTCGGTCGATCGCATCCACGACGCCGTCGCGCCCTACACCCGCTTCGTCCGCACCTCACAGGAACAGCTCGCGACGATGATGACCGAGTTGGGCAGCATTCGCGACGAGCTGCGCACGATCCGCCACCGCATCGGCGGCGACGACACCGTCGCGCCCGCGGCGAACCCGGCGCCGGCCCTGCCCGCGCCCGACGCGACGAACGGGACGGCCGCGCCCAACGGCGCCGGGGAGCGCGAGAACGGGATCATTGACGCCGTCATCCGCGAGCGTCCGGATGCGGGGCCCACGAACAACGACCGTTAGTGCCATCGCGCACCAACCCGAGAAAGGCGTGCGCCATGCACCACCTCCGCTCGTTCGTGCTCATGCTCGTGCTGATCGTCCTCTCCGTCGCGCCGGCCACCGCCCGGCAGGCGACGCCGGCGAGTCCCGCTGCTTCGCCGGTCGCGGGTGGCGCCGGCTGGCGGGTCGCGAAAAGCCGGACGCTGAAGCTCGATGGCACCGCCTGGTCGCTCTCGCCGGACGGCGAATGGATCGCCGGCGAGGGCCGGACGAAGGGTACGTTCTGCGTCTGGGCGACGAAAGACGGCGCGGGGATGTGCCAGGGCAAGGACCTGGCGATTCGGCCGGAGACGATCACCTGGGCGCCGGACAGCTCGGCCGTCGCCTTCTCGCTCAACGCGGTCGAGTTCCTGGTCGACAGCGATATCTACGTCTTCGAGATCAACGATCAGAAGCTGCGCGACCTGACCGACGACGGGATAGTCAAGGGTGATCTGCTGCGCACGGACAAGCTCACCAAACCGCTGCCGATCGACGACGTGCCGGCCTGGTCGCCCGATGGCACGGAGCTGGCCTTCGTCCGGACGAGCTGGGGCAAGGAGAACCACCCCACAGAGCTGATGCGGATCAAGCGATCCGGCGGCGAGCCGACGCTGATCCGCACGCTCGACGAGGAGGCAGGCTTCGCGGTCTTCGAGCCGATGCGCTGGTTGTCCGATGACCGCCTGCTCTTCACCATCGCGTTGACCGACATGAAGAGCACGCGCAACGGCATCTGGCAGGTTGGACTTGACGGCAAGGGTATGAAACTGCTGCTCGCCGGCAACAGCGCGGCCCAAATCCCCGCCCCCTGGATCGCCGACATCTCGCCGGACGGCACATTCGTTTCGGTCTACTCCCCGCTCATCTTCGGCCAGTTCGCCGGCAAGCAGCCGGCCTTCTTCCTCGTCGATCTGACGAACTTCAAGGCGACACCGGTGCAGGCGGACGGCACGCTCCGGGTCAGCACGCCGCCCCGATTCTCGCCGAACGGCGCGTCGCTCCTCTATCTAGGCTACCAGCAGGGCAAGCAGTCTCTTGTCGTACAGCAGATCGCGACCGGTCAGGTGACGACGCTCGTGCCCGATGCGAACGGCGCCGGGATGGGCCGCGCCGCCATGCGCGGCGGCCTCCAGTGGGCCACGAACGACATCGTCATGCTCGGATCGAAGGACGGCGCCCGCCTGTTGAGCCTTGCCTCGGCTGGGTGAGCGATCAAGCCGCCTGATTCTGCCACGTGTAGATATCGAGATCCAAATGGGCGCGCCAGAGATCTCGGTCGGCAGTGACGAGACTCCGGACACCGGCGCGCTGGGTTTCAATCACGATGGCCGCGTCACTACTATCCAACTCGTATCTCCCCATCGCCCACAGAAGCTCCTCTTCCAGCGAGCGTCCGGATACGATCCGCGAAACCTCAATTGGTTGCAGAACGAGCAGTCCATTGTCGGCCATGAGACGTCGTGTCCGCTCCAGGTCTGGCATGATCTGGCGGAAAAGCGACGGGTGCATCTTATAGAGGTGGTTCCACGCCGGTCGATGTGCTTTGGGGAACCGCTCGCGCAGAGCGGCGAGATTGTCAGGCAAGGCAGCCCGGAAAGCCGCTTTGACGATGAAGTGGAAAACCTCGTTCAAGCTGGTACCGGTAATCAGCCCAATGCTTCCCTGGCGATGCATTTGGTCTACCAATGCATCTGCCCGTTGGTGCTGGTGCAGCAGCGGCCCGGACGTACCGTAGGCTTGCGCGAGAAGCCCGTCGATAATGACATTGGAGTCGAGGACAAGCCGGCCGGGCAAAGTGACCGTGGGATCGGAGAGGTCGATCAGCCTATTCGCCATCGGCCGTGGAGTCCTCCTCATCCTCCAGCCAGGCGAACTTGTTCTGCCGATATTCCTCGTAGGTCGCATCCAGCGCCTCAAGCCCGATCTTCTCCCGCAGCAACGCGCCGAGGGCGGCCGCGGAGTCCTCGGGGCGGATTCGCTGGCGAGCCATTTCCGCGCGATGCCGCTGAATCCTGCGATCGAGCTCGGTTGTGGTGGGTGCGTTTCGGATTGCCATGGCCTTCGTGCTCCTGTTCCCGGTGGGGTTGCGACATACATCCATGATAGCAGCGGTCGTGCGATGCGCCTTGTGCACCTTGCCTACCAAGGATGCCGGTCATTGGACGCTATCGCTCGGTGACACACCGACGAATTCGCGCTCGGCAGCGGGTGTATCCGGGTGACCTGCGGCGCGGGCGAAGAGGGCGATGACCGGCGAGAAGACGAGCGCCGAGCCGAGCAGGGCGGCGCGGACGGAGACGGCGCTGCCGACCCAGCCCAGCGCCGGGCCGCCGCCGATCTGGCCGAAGGCGTTCGCCTGGCTCTCCAGCGAGAGCACCGTCGCCCGTGTCTTCGCCGCCAGATTCCGGTTCATCCACGCCGCCGTGACCGGTTCCCCGACCGTGCCGGCGATGTCTCGCGCCCAGAACCCGGCCAGCGCCACCCAGAGCCATCCGGCCAGCGCGAAGACGAGTGTCATCGCCACCTGCGCGGCGGTCAGACCGGCCAGCAACCGCGCGGGCGTGCCGCGATGCATGGCATCCGGGTGGGTCCGCTTCATCATCTCCGCCGCCAGCAATCCGAGCAGGCTGCCGATGAGCGCGATCAGTCCGAACCAGAGCGCCGGCGAGCGCGAGCCGAAGAGCGCCGGAAAGGTGTAGTCGCGCAGCACATGGACGCGCCAGAGGCGGTCGAACGCCTCGCTTGCCAACCCGGCGACGAGACTGACAAGCACCAGCGTCCGCACCACCGGCCGGCGCCGCGCCAGCCGCGTCCCCTCGCGCAGCGTGTCGCCCATCTGTCCCCACGTCGAGCGTTCAGTCGCCGGTGTGCGGTGGAAGTGCCGCTCCGGCATGATCAGCGCCAGCAGCCCGCCGAGCACGAGGAAACCGAGCCCGCCAAGCAGGACCGGGAGCTGGACCGTCCCCAGGACGCCGAAGCCGGCGCTGAGCAGGATGCCGGCGATCGCTCCGGCGCGGCTGATCTGCGTCCCGCGCAGGAAGACCATCCCGACCCGTTCCTCACCTGCCTCATCGGTGATCCAGGCTTCGACCGCGCCGCTGGTGAAGGTCGCGCCGAGCCCCCAGAGCAGTTGCGCGCCGAGCACCGCCGCGAAGGCGGGGATCGCGCCTTCGACCGTGAAGCCGCTCCCGATCAGGAAGACGCCGATGATGATCGAGAGCCGGCGGCTGTAGACATCGGCGACGATGCCGGTCGGGATTTCGCCGAGGAAGCAGACCGTCTCCAGCACCGTGCCGACGAGCACGAGCTGGAAGGGGCCGAGACCGATGATCGTCGCCTGGTAGACCAGGTTGAGGGTGAAGACCATGCTCATGAAGAGCGCTTGGCCGCCGGTGAGCAGGAGATAGACCGCGACCGGGTTCTCCGCCCGGCGCGGCCAGGTGATTGGCGATCGATGGAATCGACGAGGCATCTGTCCTCATTTCCGGAGCGCGGGGCAACCGCGCAGCACAACGATCCGGCCGGATCGCCCGGTCGGAGCAACGTTGCTGATGCGCTTCGGATGAGGACGTGAAGTATTAGACCGAGGTGGAACCGTCCCGGCGAGGTTGCATCCGGCGCGCATCGAGGGTGATGACTGACATGGTCACGGTCTCCTGACCTTGCTCCGGGATCGGTGGTCGTCCCGGATGCCGCCGTCCAGCCCGATATTGCGCCGGCCCGTGCCGGATTCGCCGTCTGAACAGGCTCCATCATCCCGGTCATTGGACGTTTTGTCAACCTGTCGCTCGGCCTCGCGAAGGGCGAGTCATCTCCGCCGTTGTCAGGGGCGCATGCACGCACCCGGCGTGAACTGGTCAGGATTGGCACGAGAATTGATACTTGCGGTTGCTATCGGGCAAGCCGCCGGAGGCTTGCGAGTCGTACACCGTGGAAGGAGAGCGCTCGTGCCAGATGACCGGCACACGGCAGCATTCGTCGTTGGCGCCGTGCTCGGCGGCCTCGCCGGCGCGGCCATGACGTTGTGGAAGACGCCGCAATCCGGCGCCGAGCTGCGCGCCGGGCTCAGCCAGGGGGTCAACGAGCTGACCGGCAACGACCAGCACAGCCAGCGACCGCCGCTCACATCGCCCATTCCCGGCCGCACGACGCCGGAGCGGCTCTCCAGCCGGGCGCTGGAGTACGTGGAACGGGCCGCCGCGCCGATCGTCGGCGTCAAGCTCGGCCAGACCGCGAACAACAGCGGCGCGGAACCCGCCACGCCGGTCGTCGTGGTGCCTGAGACTCCGGTCGCGGCGACAACGGAGTCGGTGCCGTCCGAGACGGCGCCGGTGGAGACCGTTCCACCCGAGGCGCCGGAAGGGCTCGGCCACGCCGCGTCAACCGAGGAGCTGACCCACCCGCAGGAAGGCGCGCCGACGCCCATGGCGCAACAGACGACCGAGTCCGGCGAGCCGGCTCCGTTCCCGGATCTCGACAAGCACTGATGCGGCCGGCACGCCCACGCACTGGAAAGGACGATCGATGATCGACCACGTACGCACCGCGGTGAAGTTCTTCGTCTATGGCCTCGTGGCCGGGCTGCTCTTCGCTCCCCGCAGCGGCGAGGAGACCCGGAAAGAGCTGCTCACCTGGGTCGGTCAGACCTTCAAGGAGACGATGGGCGGCATGACCGGCGGCGGCTCCCAGAGCCAAGGCTAGCTCGCTCGCCGGCCAGCGAACGTCGACGGCCCGGTGAGGGGGCGACGTGATCCCGATCAACGATGACAACCGGGGCCGTCAGTCGACCGCCTACGTCAACTATGCCCTCATCGCGGTCAACGTCGTCGTCTTCCTCTACGAGCTGCTGCTCAACGACGCCCAGCTCAACGACTTCGTGCAGCGCTGGGGCGCGACACCGGCGGACATCACCGCCGGGCACGCCTGGTACACGCTGCTGACCTGCACCTTCCTCCATGGCGGCTGGCTCCACATTGGCGGCAACATGCTCTTCCTCTGGGTCTTCGGCGACAACGTCGAGGACGTCATGGGGCATATCAGCTTTCTCATCTTCTATCTGCTGGTGGGCGTGCTGGCGAGTGTCACCCAGGTCGCCATCTCCCCGCACAGCACCGTCGTCACGATCGGCGCGAGCGGCGCGATCTCCGGCGTGCTCGCGGCCTACATGGTGCTCGTCCCCAAGGGACGCATCATGTCGCTCATCTTCCTCGGCTTCATCATCACCCGCGTCTTCCTGCCCGCCTGGATCATGATCGGCTACTGGATCGTGCTGCAGCTCGTCTCCGGCCTCTCCTCGTTCGGCATCGGCGCCTCCTCGGCGGACACCGGCGTCGCCTACTTCGCCCACATTGGCGGCTTCGTCGCCGGGTTGATCCTCGTCTGGGTCTTCCGCGACAAGAAACGGCTCGCCTACCAGCGCGCCGCGCGGGAAGGCCCGGGCAGTTCGGCACGCTGGCCCGGCATGTCCCGGGGGTAAGCGCGCCGCTGGCATGGCGCTTGCCCTATCCTTGACGGGAGAGACGTCATTGATTGGAGGAGACCATGCCCCAGTTCTTCACCCTCCGCGTCGACCTTGATGAATTGACCGACGCGATGTACGACTTCGTCACCGACCCCAGGCCGACGCGCAACGACCGGCCGGTCGTGCAGGAGCTTCACGAGATCAACCCGGATATCGTCGACGTGCTCGAATGCATGGTGCTCGACGGCACCGAGGACCGGCAGGATGTCGCCGCCTACGCGACCGCCCTCTTCGGCCCGCATTCGCTCGGCCCGCTCAAGACGGAGTCCTGATTCCCGCTGCCATACCGACTGAAGACCGGTCGGCGCACTGAGCCCGGGCGAGCACTCGCCCGGGCTCAGTGGACGCAAACGCTGATCGACTATGGGACCGCTCGCGGCTCCGCCGTCGCGGTGAGGAGCAAGCCGGCTCCGTCCGCGCGAAGCCCTCTACCGCTGCAGCGCGAGCTGCGCCTCCCGGGGCTGGTCCCAGCCCCGCTCCTGGTCATACGCCGCAGTAATCGGGGAGGGCTGGAAGCCCTTGATGATGAGCCAGAGAGTGACGGACAGCTCCCACAGGATCTCGCCGATGGTGAGGATGAACTGCACCGAGGAGGTCTGATCCCACGCCCCGAAGAGCACCGCGATGGCACCGGCCGCCGAGATCGGGCCGCCGATCAGCCCCAGCAAGGTCAGGGGGCGGGGCATGAGCCCCGAGGAGTACATCAGATAGCCGAGCAAGACGCCGGTGCCGATGCCGGCACCGAAGGCGGGTCCCAAGAGGAAGGTCCAGTCCTTGAGCGCGACCAGCGAGCGGCCGGCGATGGTCAGCGTGGCCGCGTTCGCCGCCCCGGCACCGCCGATGTCCTGGCGGAGCGTGACCACGGACATGACGGCGAGGACGCCGACGAGGATGAGGACGCTCTCGGCGGTGCGGCTGGCGACGTAGCCGAGGGCGACGGCCTGATTTTGTCGCTTGAGCACCGGGTAGAAGACCACCGCGGTCGCGATGTTCGCCACGGCGGTGACGATTTCCAGGAGCGCGCCCAGCGCGATGCGGTTGTCGGCGCCGGCGCCGAGGACGTAGTCGGTGTGGTTGAGCACCGGTCCGTACAAGAGCAGCGCCGGGATGGAGGCGACGAAGGTGAGTGCGAACCAGATCCCCGCGATGAGGGCGGTCCGTCTGCTGGGGCTCATGGCGATTCCTTCCTGTGTTGTCCGCTTATCGCGGTGGGCCTAGGTGGCTGGCGTGGCGGCGGGACTCGCCGCCGGCGTCGCCAGCGGTTGGACGGTGATGCGGGTGGCCTTGACGGTCCCGCCGCCCACGTAGAGGACCTTGCCCGTCGGATCGGTTGTCGTGCTGCTGAATTGACCGCTCCATGTGGCCCCGTCGGCGCCGAGGGTCATTGTCACGCTGTCCGTCACGACCGCGATGAAGTGCCCCTCGCCGTCGGTCACAAATTCGACGAAGGTGGCCGCGGCAGTGTTGGGGCCGGTCTGCTGCCAGACGCCGTGGGCGGTGCTGATGAAGGTGACGGGGAAGCCGGCGCCCCCAGGCTGGGACGGCCGGTCCGAGAAGACAAGCGTGCCATCGGCCATCAAGGTCGCGAGGCTCTGGGAGGCCCCGAAGGGCGTCTGCGTGGTGAGGTGCCAGGCGCCGACGAAGCCCGGACCGGCCGCTGGTGGGGTGCCGGGCTGG
>JAICKJ010000369.1 GCA_025928015.1 Thermomicrobiales bacterium | reverse complement strand
GAGCCATAGCCGGGCTCCTCACACCCTCCGACAGACTTCGCACTCCTCGTCATGCTGAGCGGCGACGCCCGAACGCCTGGCCTGAGGCACCGAATGGCCATCTCCGCGCGAATCGCTCCCCGTTCGTCATGCTGAGCGAAGTCGAAGCATCTCCTGCCGCAGCAGTCGTCCGCTTGCGCGGACCGGCTCCGCCGGGAGATGCTTCCCTTCGGTCAGCAGGACGGCCACAGGGAGTGGCATGGGCCTGGGTTCTCGTTGGCTGCACTGGCCGCGGCGGCGGGAGATCCCTCGACTACGCTCGGGATGACAGCGTGGACGGTTGGCAGACAGTGGCAGGAGTGGTGGCGATGCGGGGTCACCGGCGGAGCATGCGGAGCGCCAGCGCGCCGGCGCCGACCGCGAGGGCGCCGGCCATCAGCTTGTCGCGTACCATATCCACCTTGAGCTGGTAACTCTCGTTGCTGGCCTGGGCGCCGAAGGTGCCGTGCGCGCCGTGATCGACCTCCTCGTCGACCGGGTGCCAGAGGTTGTTCGGCCGGTCTGGATCCTCCGGTACGTTCGTCTGCTGGCTCTTGAAGCCGGTCCTGGCCAAATAGCGATCGCCGAGACCGGCGAAGACCTTGTTGCCCCAGATGGCGATGACCGTCGAGCCGCCGACATCGAGCTCGCGGCGGGTGTGGTGCGCCGCCCAGTAGACCGCCTCGGCGGCGAGCTCCGGCTGGAAGATCGGCGGCACCGGCTGCGCCTTGTGCGGCAGCCGGCTCTTGACCCAGCCGAACTGCGGCGTGTTGACCGCCGGCATCTGGACCATCGTGATCGTCACGTTGCTGCCGTCATGAAAGAGCTCGGTGCGCAGGGATTCGGTGAACCCCTGGATGGCGTGCTTGGCGCCGCAGTAGGCCGATTGCAGCGGGATGCCCCGGTAGGCGAGCGCCGAGCCGACCTGGACTATCTTGCCCCGGTCGCGCGGCTGCATCCGCTTCAGCGCCGCCATCGTGCCGTAGACGTAGCCGAGGTAGGTCACGTCGGTGACACGCTTGTAGTCCTCGGCCGTCATCTCCTTGACCGGCGAGAAGACGGAGAGCATCGCGACGTTGATCCAGATGTCGATCGGTCCCAGCTCGTCCTCGATCCGCTGCGCGGCCGCCTCGACCTGGTCCGGATCGCCGACGTCGGTCTGACAAATGAGCCCACGGCCGCCCCCCGCCTCGACGTCGCGCTTCGCGCCTTCGAGACCAGCCATGCCGCGGGCGATCAGGCCGATATCGGCGCCGTCGCGGGCGAACCGCTGCACGACGGCACGGCCGATGCCGGCCGACGCGCCGGTGACAACGACAACATTCCGTTGGTTCTGTTGGGCCATCTGATCACGTCCTCTCTGTGTGATGATGAATCCGGAGCCAGGTGATGCTCGCAATGGGCTCGCCCAGCGCCGGGCCGACGATGATAAGGGAGATCGCCGCCGAGACGAGGCAGAGCGTGCAAAACGCGCTGAAATAGAACGCCTGGAGCAGCACCAGGCCGATGCTGCCGAGCGCCATGCCGAGCGCCAGCAGCCCGAAGACGATGGTCACGTGCGGCAGGCGGCGCCAGCGGTCTTCGCCGCCGATCAGGTCGAGCACGACCTCGCAGAAGTACGCGAAGGCACCTAACGCGGCGTCCGGCACGGGCAGCGACCGGGCGAGCGACGAATCGAGAATCTTGACGCTGCCGTGGCCGAAGAAGGGCTCCCAGACCGTGTCGATCACGCCGGTCTGGTAGAGCGTCAGATAGAGTGCCACCAGGCAACCGATCGCGGCGAGAACGGCCAGCGGCGCGCGCTTCGACCAACGGGACGGGTTCGACGATCGCCCGGGCGGGATGAGCCAGCTCGCTGACGCATTGCCCGCCGTGTCCGATTGGCCTGTCGCGTGTGCGGTCATGGACCCCTTTCGCCCTCGGAGCCGTCCATGCAATGCCTGTGCCATTGCCAGTCCCAAAAGCGGCCGCCCGATGGCGGCCGCTCGTGTACCTGCGCAGTGTGCATGGATCGCGCCCGGGCACGGGGCGGCGACGCCCGCCCTCGTGCCGTGCCGTCCAATTGGACCGTCGTTGTCTGCCCGGCGGTGACGATCACTCCATCGACGCGCTTCGCCGGGTCAGCATGGATGACCAGGCTGTAGGTGCCAGCCGGAACGGCGACCGGATCGCCGCCGACTTGCCCGCTGGCGATGACCGTGCCATCGGCGGCCAGGACATCGAAGCCGGGCTGGACGGCGGCACGGACCGCCGATTGCAGCTCATCGGCGCTACTGGCATCGATGTAGCGCCCGTTGCCGAGACGGGCCCATTGGTCGAACTGGGCCTTGAGCGTCGCGTCATCGACGGCGAATCCGACGATGTTGACGCGGACGTCGATCCCGCTCCCCACCAGCGCCTGGATCGCCGCCGCCGGGTCGCCGCCGCAGGTCTCCTCACCGTCCGTCACCAGGACGACGATCTTCGGCCCCGGACTCGTGCCCAGATCGCCCGCCACCTCTCGCAACGAATCACCGATCGGGGTCTTGACGAGATTGACGACCGGGATGTCATTGATCGTTTGCGCCATGGCCGCCGGATCGAGTGGCCCGCGGGGCACGACGAGGCGAGTCTCGCATGAATCCGGCGTGTCGCCGAAGGTGCGCAGCGAGACATTGGTTCCGGCCGGGATGGTCTGCGTCACGAGGTTCGTCAGCGCGCTCCGGGCGACGTCGATCCGCGTG
>JAICKJ010000346.1 GCA_025928015.1 Thermomicrobiales bacterium | reverse complement strand
TCCTTCTCGCCCACGGGCCGCTTGGTCAGCGCCACGCGCAGCTTCTGGCGTAGCTTGGACGGGTCGAACTCCTCGCGGCGGCCGTCCTTCTTGACGACCATCATCGCCGCCTGCTGGTAGCGCTCGTAGGTCGTGAAGCGCCGGTGACAATTGGTGCACTCACGACGTCGACGGATCGAGAGGCCGTCCGAGACCTCCCGGCTGTCGATCACCCGACTCTCACGCTCCAGACAGAAAGGGCAGCGCATCGCTCGGCGTCCGGCTACCGCTCGCGCAGGAACCGGATGATGGAGGATTCGGCCTCCCAGTCATCATCGGGGTAGACCGGCGGCCCACCAGCCGGCGGTTGCTGTGCCTGGCGCGGCGCGGCGCGTCCGGACGACGGCGTGTTCGACCGGGCCGGCTGGCGCTCGAAGCGCCCCTGCGGCACGTGGCGATCGGGCTCCTGCTGGACCTGGAACTGGTCGTAGCGGCCCGGATCGTCGAAGCCGGTGGCGATCAGCGTGATCATTACGGCGTCGCCGAGCGACTCGTCGATCGAGGTGCCGTACATGATCTCGGCTTCCTCGTCGGCCGCGGCGCGGATGATCTCCGCCGCCTCGCTCGTCTCGAAGAGGGTGAGGTTGGAGCCACCGGTGATGTTGTAGAGCACGCCCTTGGCGCCCTGGATGTTCATCTCCAGCAGCGGGCTCTCGATCGCCTCGCGGGCCGCGTTGACGGTCCGGTCCGGTCCATCGCCGTAGCCGATCGCCATCAGCGCGGAGCCAGCGTCCTGCATGATCGTCTTGACGTCGGCGAAGTCGAGGTTGATCACGCCCGGCTTGGTGATGAGATCGGAGATGCCCGCGATACCTTGCCGCAGGACGTCGTCCGCGATCTGGAACGCCTCGGTCACAGTCGTCTTCGGATCGACCATGTGAAGAAGCCGCTCGTTCGGGATGACGATGAGCGCATCGACGACTTCGCGCAGCGCGGCGACGCCTTCCTCGGCGAAGCGGCGACGACGCCCACCCTCGAAGTCGAACGGCTTGGTGACGACGGCGACGGTCAGCGCGCCACCCTCCTTGGCCAACCGGGCGATCGTCGGAGAGGCGCCGGTGCCCGTGCCGCCCCCCATGCCGGCGGCGATGAAGACCATGTCGCAGTCGCGCATGGCTTCGGATAGGCCCTCGCTGCTCTCCTCCGCCGCCCGCTCGCCGATCTCGGGACGGCCGCCGGCGCCGAGGCCCTTGGTGAGCTTGTCGCCGATGCGGATGGCGACGGAGGCCTCGCTGGTCATCAGCGCCTGGGCGTCGGTGTTGACGGAGACGAACTCGATGCCCTGGACACCGGACTGGACCATGCGGTTGATGGCGTTGCCGCCACCACCGCCGATGCCAACGACTTTGATCCGGGCAAACTGCTGTCCGAACTGCTCGGCCGCCGTCCAGCGGGACTGCGTGCTCTGCGACCGGTCCAGAGGCATGCCCTGCGCCGGCATCCGCTGATCGGGCTCAGCCGGGGGAATCGGCTGTGCGCCATGCACACGCACGTGTTGTCCTCGATTTGGGTTCTGTCCGCGGGAGTGCATCGTCCCTTTCCCGTCCACAAACACCTCGTCCGGGGAGTCGTCAAATCCCCGTTTCCGCCTCCGGCCGGTCGCGACCGACGAGACCCGCTACTTCTGTGCGCTAGGTTCGGAACAGTATCCCGCGTCGTTCGGCGATCTCTCGGCACTGCGGGATATTCCGCCGGAGTATACCACGCTCCTCGCGGCAGCTTGACGTATACGACAACATCACGACGAGTGTACCGACACTGCGACCGGACAGCAGCCCCAACTACGCCCGCCGCTTGTCCGTGTGCCGCTCCAGCGCGTAGGCAACCAGCCGGTCGACCAGCTCCGGCAGCGCGACGCCGCTCGCCTCCCACAGCATCGGGTACATGCTGATCGAGGTGAACCCCGGCAGCGTGTTGATTTCGTTCAGGTAGATGCGGTCGGTATCGCGCTCGACGAAGAAGTCGACCCGGGCCAACCCGGCGAGATCGAGCGCCTTGAAGGCTTCAATCGCCGTCTCCTGCAACTGCCCGAGCAGTTCCGGGTCGATCTCCGCCGGGATCAGGAGCTGGGCCGTGTCGTCGATGTACTTGGCGTTGTAGTCGTAGAACTCGGTTGCCGGTAGGACTTCGCCCGCGACCGAGGCGATCGGGTCGTCGTTGCCCATCACGGAGAGCTCGATCTCGCGCGCATTGACGCCCCGCTCGATCACGATCTTGCGGTCATAGTGGGCCGCCTGGGCGATCGCGTCGTGCAGCTCCTCCGGGCCGTGGACTTTGGAGATGCCGACGCTGGAGCCGAGGTTCGCCGGCTTCGAGAAGCATGGGAAGCCAAGCTTGTCGCCAATCTGTTGTTCGCTCGTACCCGGGTCACGCTCCCAATCCCGCCGCAGGAGCTGAACCCACGGCAATTGCGGAATACCAGCCTGGGAAAGCACGGTCTTGGTCATGATCTTGTCCATGGCCACCGCCGAACCAAGGACACCGGAGCCGACGTATGGCAGCCCGGCCAGCTCCAGCATGCCCTGCACGGTGCCATCCTCGCCGAACGGCCCGTGCAGGACCGGGAAGACGACATCGACGCCGTCGCTGACGTGCGGCGGCATCGTCATCGGCGCCTGCGGGTCGATGACCGGATGCGAATCGTGCGCGCCGTTGCCGTGCTGCGCCTTCGCGGCCAGGAACATCGGCGAGTCGGCGGTTAGCGCGGCCATCGGCTCCCCACCGGCCAGCCAGCGCCCCTCGCGGGTGATGCCGATCTGCGTCACCTCGTAGCGCTCCTGATCGAGCGCGCCGATCACCGTCTGGGCGGATCGGAGCGAGACATCGTGCTCGGCGGACTGGCCGCCGAAGAGGACGGCGACGCGGATCTTCTTGCCATTGGCGTGCGGTTCGACCATTGAATTGTTCCCTTCCCTCCCGCGGGACTTAGCTATCACCGACGCGCTCGACCTCGGGCCGGAGCTCGATGCCGAAGCGCTCATGCACGACATCCCGCGCGTATTCGATCAACGCCCAGGCTTCGGCGGCGGTCCCACCGCCCGTATTGACGACCCAGTTGGCATGCTTGGGCGAGAGCTGCATCTGGCCGAGACGGTAGCCTCTGAGGCCGGCCGCTTCCAATAGACGGCCGGCGAAATCGCCCGGTGGATTGGCGAAGGTCGAGCCGGAGCAGGCGCCGGTCGGCTGCGTCCGGCGCCGGAACTCCGCGTGCGCATCGGCGAGCTGGATCAGCGCCGCCGGCTCGGCCTTCGG
>JAICKJ010000376.1 GCA_025928015.1 Thermomicrobiales bacterium | reverse complement strand
GTGGCGGTGGCGAGGGTCAGCAGGGCCACGGCGGCGATCCAGGCGATGCGCCGCCGCTTCCAAAGACTGAAGGCGAGAAAGACAAGGCCGATCGAAACGACGAGGGTCAGCGATCGCGAGACGTTGTTGAACGTGAACGGATCGTAGCGCGGCAGTTGGTGAACCCGATGGAGCCGGCGCATGTGCATCGGCAGCTCGGGATTGAGGACGGAGAAGAGCCCGAGCAGCCCGGTCAGACCCGTGACGAACGCCGGCACGTGCGCCGGGAGGCCGCGGACGGTCTTGTTGCCGCTCGCGAAGGACGAGAGGCCGAGCGCGAGCGGTACCCAGAGCTCGCCGAAGCGGTAGAGCAGTGCGGCGCCAATCGCGTTCGCCGGCGGCACGCCGAACGCTGTCAGCGTGATCGCCAGCGACGCTTCGACCAGCCCCAGGCCCTGAAATGCCGGCGAGACCAGCAGGAAGAGCGTGCCGATACCATAGGCGGTGAACGCCTGAACGAGCGAGACCGGGTAGTGCACGGCGCCGAGGCAGCACCAGAGCATCAGCCCGTATGCGACGTCGCCGCCGACGGCCAGGAGGAAGGGGGCGATGAGGTCCATCCAGTGGAGGCCGCGTCGGCCGATGTCGACCGCCAGCTCCTTCATCGAGCCGGGCAGCCAGCGGGTCACGACGCCGGGAAGCGGTTGTGCGCGCATCACCAGCCAAAGCAACCAGCCGAGCACAGCGATGACGGCGACGAGCGCGGCCGCCGCCAAAATCAGCAGCCAGGTCAGTCCGTGCCGCGCGGACATGATGATCAGCGCGGGGACGAGGATGACGACGAAGGAGACGGTGCCCAACACGCTGGCGGCCAGCGCTGCGATGACCGCGTCGGCGGACGGGACACCGTCCGTCCCAAGGGCGCGGACGTATGCAACGATCCCGGCGGGACCGCCAAGCGGCAGGAGGGTCGAGACCGCGTGGCGTTGCAGATGCGCCCTTACAAGCGCCGGCACTGGCGCCGGCGCGTGCAAGGTGTGGAGCACGGGTCCAGCGGTGACGGCGAGGAGGACGATGGCGACGGTCCCGGCGGCCATTGCCGCCAGTGCCCAGCCCGGTTGCGCGCGGCGCAGGGCCAGGACGATCTGATGAACCTCGTGCGCGTCCCGCATCACGAAGACCACCGCCGCGACGAGGATGACCGCGAGCCAGAGCAGCGGCATCAGCCGGCGTCCCATGCCGAGCGCCGCGGTTTGCGTGTTTGGTTGTGAGACGTCTGCTTCCATCATGGCGATGGCGCGATGGCCGGCGTTTCGGGATGGCGGTGGAGATAGGCCCGACAGATCAGGAAACCAAGGACCAAACCGACAATGTGCGCCACGTCAGACGTGCTGCGATGCAGGGCGAGGCGGCCAACCAGAAAGACGAAGAAGCCGGCGCCGAGCCAGGACGCGAACATCGGCTTGATCCGGTAAAGCAGGAAAACCAGGGCGCCCGCCGAGCCCCAGTTGCCGACGGACGATCCGACATCCGCGGTGTGGACGAGGTCCGGATTTGGTGCCCAACTCGTGACCTGGATCAACTCTTTGGAGATGACCATGGCGGTTAGCGTGCCAACCCAGGACGGCGGCCAGAAGGTGAGCGCGGCGAGCGCCGGCCCGCCCAGCCACTCGGCCAGACCGGTGAAGCAAATGACCAGGAAGAGCGTAGAAAGGTAATGGGCATGCTCCAGCACGAGCAGATCGGAGATGGGAATGTCGAGCACCCGACCGTGCGCCAGGTTATCCCACGAGACGCCCCACCTCTGGATGATTGCCGGGTCGGTCGCGTGGATGAGCGAGCCGTTGATGATTGCGAGGATGGTGATGATCGTGAGGAGGCAGCAACTGACCGGCACCCGCGCGATCAGCCGGCCGAACCAGATCAGGCCTTGGGAGAATGAGGTGCGGTGAGCGCTGGTAGCGTGAGCCATGATCCGTCCTTGTGCGCGCTCTCGGTCGCGGCGTGCGCGACCTCCATCGCGATCAACCCGTCCTCGACATCTGGCGTCGGAGAAACGCCGCTGTGCAGACAGTCGACGAACGCCTGCAGCTCGGCCGCATACGCATCGGCGAAGCGGGCAGTGAATTCGACATACCGACTCTGCGCCTTTCCGCCGTCCCGATAGAGCGTCGCTGGGGCATCGGCATCGACTTCGGCAATGACTTTGCCATCACTGCCATGGACCTCGGCCCGAATGTCGTAGCCATATGGCGCGCGCCACGCGTTCTGGATCACGCCGATGCCACCTCCCTGGAATCGCAGGGAGAGAATTCCGTAATCAAAGTCGTCGAACGTGCGTAGCTCCGGTTCGAC
>JAICKJ010000029.1 GCA_025928015.1 Thermomicrobiales bacterium | reverse complement strand
TCCTCGGGACCAGAGAGTCGGTAGAGATCAAGGTGGTTGAGACGAACCCGCGTGCCATCCGGCAACTGGCCCTGATGTTCGGCGACAAGGGTGAATGTCGGGCTTTGCATCCCCTCGGATACGCCGAGCGCCGCCGCGATACCCTGCGCCAGGGTCGTCTTGCCGGCGCCGAGATCGCCGTGGAGCAGCAGCACGTCGCCGGGTTGCAACCGCGCGCCGATCACGCGGCCGAGGCGCTGCATCTCCCCGGCGGAATCAACGGGAATCGTCAGCGCGCCGGCCGTGGCCCGCGCATCGCTCACGCGCCGGCCTCGTCCGCGGGAAAGGCGAGCACGCCGCCGCGCACGCCGACGTTGACCCGATCGCCCCCGCGGAAGCCACCATAGGAGCCGAGGCGCGCCTTCAACTGGAGACCACAGTCGAGCGCGACGGTCATGAGCTGGTAGCTGCCGAAGAACGCGCGCTCGGCCACGCGGCCATTGCCGACCGTGCCATCCGGATCGGGCGAGAGCCGGATCATTTCCGGACGAACAAGCAGATCGACCTCGCCGTGGGCCTGATTGACGAGCGGCAGGTCGCCCAGCGGCGAGCCGGCCCGGCGGCCGCTGGCCGTCGCCCGAATGAACTGCGAATCGCCGACGAAGGTCGCCACTTGCCGGTTCGCCGGCCGGTGGTAGAGCTCTTCGGGCGAGGCGCATTGCAGGATGCGCCCCTGCCACATCACCGCCACGCGGTCCGCGAGGCTCAGCGCTTCCTCCTGGTCGTGGGTGACCAGGATCGCGGTGGCGCCGGCCTCGGCGAGGATGCGGCGCACATCGCGGCGCACCGCCGTGCGCAGATCGACGTCCAGATTCGAGAAGGGCTCGTCCAGCAGGATCAGGGCCGGATTCGGCGCCAGCGCCCGCGCCAGCGCGATCCGCTGCTGCTGGCCGCCGGAGAGCTCGTGCGGCATCGCATCCATGCGATGGTCGAGTCCGACCAGCCGCAGCACCTCATCGACGCGCACAGCAGCCACGCGGCCGCGCGGCATGCCGAAGGCGACGTTCCGCCGGACGCTGAGGTGCGGGAAGAGCGCGTAATCCTGAAAGACCATGCCGACGTTCCGGCGCTCAGGTGGCACGCCCTGGCGGGGCCGGGCCACCACCCGCCCGTCGATCTCGATCCGGCCGGCATCAAGCATCTCCAGCCCGGCGATGAGGCGCAACGTCGTCGTCTTGCCGCAGCCGGACGGGCCGAGCAAGGCGACCAGCTCGCCCTTGCGGACCGCGAGGTCGAGCTGGTTGACGACGAGGTTCGCGCCGAATCTCTTGACCAGCCCCAGGCAATGGATCGGGCAATCTTCGCTGTCCAACGGGACGGAGCAGACAACGCGATCGACGTCGTCGGCGAAGGCGGGGTCGCTGGCTGGTGGGTTCAGGACGGCGGATGGTGACAGTTCGAGCGCCATGCAGGACTTTCCACTCGTGATTGGCGTCGGGACAGTGCGCCGGGCGGCCGGCGGTAATCCGAGCCCGCGACTCGGCTTTGCTCCGATGATATGCGGATTGCCCGGCCGGCCGCAACTGCCCTGGCGCGGCGATGCACCGCTTGGCCGCCTGGTGGCTTGCACCGTTCGAGCGCCAGTGTAGAGTGTCCCTACGATGAAACAGGATCCCACGGCACACGATCAAAGAGAGCAGAGCATGGCCAACCAGAAGCCCGATTGGCGCGTCCACGCCTGGATGGGCAGCGAGCAGCGCCGCCCGACCCGCATCGCGCCCGGGCCGCTCACCCGTTGTCCCCAATGCGGCGCGCCGCTGCCGGAGTCGGCGGGCTGGCGCGATCTCCGCGTCTGCCCGTCGTGTCAGCGGCATTTTCGGTTGCCGGCGGCGGAGCGGATCGAGTTGCTGGTCGACCACGGGTCATTCCGGGAGCTCGACCGCACGATGCGCTCGCGTGATCCCTTGCACTTCAGCGATGACCGGCCCTATGAGGACCGGCTGGCGCATGGCCGGGAGCAGCACGGCCGCAACGACGCGATCCTCACGGGCGAGGCGGCCATCAGCGGCCAGCCCTGCGTGCTCGCGGTGCTCGATTTCGAGTTCATGGGCGGCAGCATGGGGGTGGTCGTGGGCGAGCGGATCGCCCGCGCGGCCGATCGCGCCCGCAAGAAGCGCCTGCCACTGATCGTCATCTCGGCGAGCGGCGGCGCCCGCATGCAGGAGGGGATGTTCGCCCTCCAGCAGATGGCCAAGACGGTCACGGCGATCAAGAAGCTGCGCCTGGCCGGGCTGCCCTACATTTCGGTGCTGACCGACCCGACGACCGGCGGCGTCTTCGCTTCCTTCGCCAGCCTGGGCGATATCGTCATCGCCGAGCCGAAGGCGCAGATCGGTTTCGCCGGCCCGCGCGTCGCGGAGCGGCTCCTTGGCGCGCCGCTGCCACCCGATTCTCACCACGCCGAGAACCTGCTGGCGCATGGTCACCTTGACGCGATCGTGCCGCGCCAGCGCCTGCGCACCTTCTTCGGTCGCGTGCTCCGGCTGTACCGGGATAGCGCGACCGCGCCCCAGGGACGCTCGGCCGACACGTCCTGGCGGGCGGAGACCGTACCGGGACGGCTGCCGGACGCCTGGCGCGAGGTCGAGCTGGCGCGGGCGCCGGACCGTCCGACCGCGCTCGACTACATCTCCGCCATCGTGACCGACTTCATCGAGCTGCACGGCGACCACATCGCCGCCGACGACCCGGCCGTGGTCGCCGGACTCGGTTGGATCGGCGAGCACCCGGTCGCGATCGCCAGCTTCGAGCGCGGCCACGGCGAGATGAGCGCGGCGCGGCGCAACGGCCAGCCGATGCCGGCCGGCTTCCGCAAGGCCCACCGGGTGATGACGCTCGCCGCGCGCTGGAGCTTGCCGGTCGTGACGCTCGTCGACACGCCGGGCGCCTATCCGGGCGTGGAGGCGGAGGAGCAGGGCCTGGCGGCGGCGATTACCCAGAGCCTGTCGCTGATGTCCGATCTGCCGACGCCGATCATCGCGGCGATCATCGGCGAGGGCGGCTCTGGCGGCGCCCTCGCGCTGGCGCTGGCCGACCGGGTGCTGATGCAGGAGCACGCGATCTACTCGGTGATCGCGCCAGAGGGCGCCGCGGCGATCCTCTTCCGCGATACCGAACGCGCGCCGGAACTGGCCGGGCGGTTGCGAATCACCGCCAGCGAGCTGCACGAGCTGGGATTCGTCGATGAGGTCGTCCGCGAGCCGGCGCTCTCGGCCGCGGCCTCGCCGGAGGAAGCGGCCGCGCTGCTCCGGGCCGCGCTCGTCTCCCAACTGCAGGAGCTGCGCGGGCTCGATCCCCGCCTGTTGGCGCGGCAGCGGCAGGAGCGGTATCTGAACGTCGGTAACCAGCACATCCGGACAGGATTACGTGACCGCCTGCCGAGCCTCCCGTCCATCCCGTTCTTCGGCAAGCGATCGGCCGCGCCAGAAGAGCCGGCGCCGCTGGCGATCCCGGCGACGCTGGATGGTCATTCAGACGCGAAGTGATCGAAGGCGCCGGGAGCGAGCGTCCGTTCCGCGCCGTCCAGGTCGATCACGGCGATCGCGCCCGGCGCATCGCCAGCGGGCAAAGCGACGCCGATCGGGGTGATCGTCGCGCCGATGGCGCGGGCGTCTGCCGTCACGTCGTCCACCAACTCGGGCGGTAGCGTGAAGAGCAGCTCGTAATCCTCGCCGCCGCGCGTCGCCAGCGCGAGCCAGTCGTCCGGGCAGAGCGCCCGGACCGCCGCCGCGACCGGGATGCGCCGCAGATCGACCTGCCCGCGCACGCCGCTCGCTGTCAGCAATTTCGGCAGATCGCCGAAGAGCCCATCGCTCAGGTCCATCGCGGCCGTCGCGCCCTTGGCCGCCAGGAGCTCACCGAGCGCGAGTCTCGGCTCGGGCCGCAGGTGCGCCTCAATCAGGAGCGACGCGGTCGCCGCCGTCGCGACGGGCTGGGCCAGGAGGCGAAGACCGGTCGCCGACGCGCCGAGCGTGCCGCTGACGGCGACGACATCGCCCGGTCGGGCGCCATCGCGACGGAGGGGCGGACCGTGGCGGCAAGCGCCGAGCGCCGACACCGAGAGGGTGATCGCCCGCGGACTGCGCACGATGTCACCGCCGGCGATGACGCACCCGGTTCGCGCGCCCAGCTCGCCGAGCGCGCGGTACATCGCCTCCAGATCGGCCACCGCTTCATCGCCGCGCAGGCCGAGCGAGACGGTCGCCAGCACCGGCGTCGCGCCCATCGACGCGAGATCGGAGAGATTCACGGCCAGCGTCTTGTAGCCGAGGCTCGGCCAGTCGGTCCAGTCGAGCCGGAAATGGACGTCCTGGACAAGCATGTCGGTCGTGACCGCCACCGGCTCCCCGGCCACGGGCGTCCAGAGCGCGCAGTCGTCGCCGATGCCGACGGTGACCGCCTCACTGGCCCGTGCCTCCTCGGGCAACGCGTTCTGGAGCGCGGCGATGAGCGCGAATTCGCCGATGTCACGCACCCGCTGGCCGGTCGTCATCGCGCCGCCTCCCGGTAGACCGCGAGCGTTTCGCGCGCGGTCCGCGCCCAGGAGAACTCCGCCGCCCGGGCGATGCCGCGCGCGCACAGCTCCTCGGCGAGCGCCTGGTCCGAGATGACCCGGCGCATCGCCGCCGCCAGCGCCTCCGCATCGAACGGATCGACCGTGATCGCCGCGTCACCCACCACGTCCGGCAACGAGGAGACGTTCGTGGTCACGACCGGCGCGCCGCACCGCATCGCCTCCAGCGGCGGCAGCCCGAAGCCTTCGTAGACGGACGGGAAGACAAAGCAGTCCGCCGCGCTGTACCAGCCGCTCAAATCCTCGTCACTGACGAAGCCGGTCAGGCGGACACGGTCCGCCAGCCCGAGCGCGCGCACCGTCTCGCCCAAGCCCTCGTTGAGCCATCCCTCCGGCCCAACGAGCACGAGATCGTGCGGTATCTCCGGCGCGAGCGCGGCAAAGGCCCGGAGCAGCGTTGACAGGTTCTTGCGTGGCTCCAGCGTGCCAACCGTGAGCAGGTAGGGCCGCGTTATGTCCGCGTTCTGGCGGAATGTGTCCAGCGCTGGGCCGGTTATGTGCTGGATCGACGCGGTCGGCGCGAGTGGAATGACCTCAATCATCGACGCCGGCAGCTCCAGCCACGCCATGAGGTCGTTCGCAGTGCTCGTGGAAATCGCGATCACCTTGCGCGCTCGCAATGCGCTCCGGCGCGTGCCCGGCGTCAGGTAGAGCCGGCGGCTGCGTGGCACGCGATCCGGGTACTTCAGGAAGGCGAGATCGTGAACGGTGATGACGGCGGGCGTGGCGCTGATGAACGGCGCGACATGGAGCGGACCGTGGAGCAGATCGAGTCGGCGCAGGCGAGCCTCGACCGGCAGGACGGTCTGCTCCCAGGCGATGCGCAGAGGAGGACGCTCGCTGATGGCGGGATGGCCAGCGCCAAGCGGAATGACGGACTCACCCGGTCCCAGCTCCGGTCCGAGCGCGGTCAGCAGCTCCCGGATGTACCGGCTCACCCCGGTCTGGCGATAACCGCCCCGGGACGACATCAAGGCGGCGTTCAGCCCGACGCGCATCAGCTCCCGGTCCCTCCCCGTTCGGCGGGCAGCCGGGCGACTCCGGGCCCGGTGGTACACTATCTTGGTTGACGAGCCGCACACAACCCGGGGCGCCACGAGGCTCCGGACGCATTCACCCCACGAGACGCACCGGCGCATGCCCAACGACCACGATGAGGGCCGCATGACCCTCCCCGCTCAGGAGACCCCGGACGGCCAGGCCAGCTCAGACGCGCCATTCGCCCGCGCCGCCGTCGCCACGTCCCATCTGCCGATCGACCCGGCGATCACCCAATTCGAACAGCTGTACCCCTTCCCGCTCGATGACTTCCAGCGCGACGCGATCGCAACGCTGGTCAAGGGTGGCTCGGTGATGGTCGCCGCGCCGACCGGGTCGGGCAAGACAGTCGTCGCCGAGTTCGGCATCTACGACTCCTTCCGCAGGACCGGCCGGGTCTTCTACACCGCGCCGATCAAGGCCCTCTCGAACCAGAAGTTCCGCGATCTGCGCACCGTCTACGGCGACGAGGTCGGGTTGCTCACGGGCGACGTGACCGAGAACCGCGACGCGCGCGTGCTGGTGATGACGACCGAGATCCTGCGCAACATGCTGTTGCAGAGCCCGTGGGAGCTGGACGACGTCGATTGCGTCATCTTCGACGAGATCCACTACCTGGCCGACCCGGAACGAGGCACGACCTGGGAAGAGTCGATCATCCTCTGCCCGGAGCACATTCAGCTTATCTGCCTCTCCGCCACGGTCAGCAACGCGGACGAGATCGCCGGCTGGATTTCGCGCACCCACCGGCCCATCCGGCTGATCACGCACGATCAGCGGCCGGTCCCGCTCGCGCTCTACTACTTCCACGACGATGAGTTGACCGAGGTGGTCGATCACGAGGGGCGGCTGGTCCACGACTTTCCGCGGACCGGCGGCGAGGCGCGCAAGCAGCAATCGCGCGGACGCGGCCACCGGGGCCGCACCGAGCGGCAGGTGCCGGTGCTCGACGAGCCGCAGCCGCGCGAGGTCATCGACGCGCTCAATGACGGCGGTCTGCTGCCGGCGATCTACTTTCTCTTCAGCCGCAACGACTGTCAGGCCTACGCCGAGCGGCTGGCCGTGATGCGGCCGCACCTGATCGAGGTGGCGCAGATCGCCGCCGTCGAGGCGATCCTCCAGAGCTACCTCGACCGGCTCCGGCCCGAGGACCACGAGCTGCAGCAGGTGCAGACGATCGTCTCGCTGGCGCGGCACGGCATCGGCTTCCACCACGCCGGCCTCTTGCCGGTGCTGAAGCAGCTGGTCGAAGTGCTCTTCAGCCGCGGGTTGATGAAGGTCGTCTTCGCGACCGACACGCTCGCGCTCGGCGTCAACATGCCGGCGCGCACGGTCGTCGTCGGCCGGATGACGAAGTGGGACGGGCGCCGCCGGCGCATCCTGATCCCGAACGAGTTCCAGCAGATGGCGGGACGCGCCGGCCGCAGGGGGATGGACGCCTTGGGCCACGTCGTCGTGCCGTATTCACCGTGGATCACCTTCCGCGAGATGCTGGATGTGGCGACCGGGCCGCTGCACCCGGTCCAGTCCGCTTTCTCGATCCGCTACAACACGGTCCTCAACCTCTGGGACCCGCCACAGGGGGACCGGGTGCGGCAGATGCTGCAACGGAGCCTCGCGCAGTACCAGTCGAGCCAGCGGGTGCGGCTGCTGGAACAGGACATCCTGGAGATCGATGCCGACATCATCGGCGCCAATCACGGCTGCCTGATCGGTTACCCGGACGGCGACAACCTGCTGGAGGAGTATCACGCGGTCAGCCGCTCGCTCGACGCCGTGCGGCACAAGGAGCGCCGCATCCGGCAGGAGATCGCGGACACCAAACAGGTCATCGAGACGGCGACGCCCTGGTCGGAACCGGGCCGCCAGGCGCTGCGCCGAGCCTTCCGGTCGGCCCAGTCGGGGTTGGTCGTCCATGCCCGCGAGTGGGGCTGGGGCGTCTTCCTCGACCGGGGCAATCAGGGCGGCGTCGGCCGCTTCCTCTTCCGCGCCGGTGACACGATTCGCGTGCTGCCCGAGTACCGGCTGGTCGACTACATCGCCGACGACGTCATCCTCCCGCTCGATGAGCGACTGCTCCAGTCCGATCTGATCGGCGACGCAAGGGAGATCGTCGACGGAGGGACGCTGGCGGCGATGTGGACGGCGGTGGATGGGGCCGGGCTTCCGGATCTCGACCAGATGACGGCCGAATACCGCGAGCGCGAGTGGAACAACGTCGCCGAGCAGATCGCGAAGATGGAAGCGGCGGCCAAGGAGAGCACCGAGCAGGTCGCCATATTGGTCGAGACGAAGGCACACCATCCCTGTCACGCCTGCAAGCGGCGCAAGGAGCACCGCAACAACCTCCGGCGGCTCGATCAACTGGAGAAAGAAAAGGACCTGCTCCAATCAGTGCTGGAGCGGGAGATCGAGGCCGACGAGGCGCGCATCCGGACCGTCATTCGCGGCATCCGCGACGTCCTCCACCGCTTCGGCTATCTGCGGCGCGGCTACCCGACGCCGAAAGCCGACATGCTCGCCGATGTCTTCGACAACGACGGGCTGATCCTCTGCGAGCTGGTCGATCGCGGCACGCTCGACCGGCTGACGCCCGACGAGCTGGCCGAGCTCTTCTCCTGGTTCAGCTTCGATCGTGACTACCGCTACGCCAACCACTTCACGCTCAACGAACGGCTCGTGCTCGTCCGCCGTCGGCTTGAGGATCTGGAGCACGACGTGCTCGGCGAGGAGCGCGACCACAAGCTCTATATTTCCGAGGGACACAATCCCAGCTTCTACGGCGCGGCGATGGCGTGGTGCAAGGGCATGACGATGGCGGAGATCGCCGAGCACATCGAGCTCTCCGAAGGTGACATGGTCCTGACCTTCAACAAGACGATCGACCTGATGCGCCAGGTGCGGGAGATGCTGACCGACGTCCTGCCGGAGCACCCGCTGCGTGAGAAGCTGGCGCAGGCCGAGCTGAAGCTGCGGCGCGGCATCGTCGAGCAGTCGTTGACCCTCGGCTTCACGACCTTTGCCCCGGTCGATGAGGACACAGAGGAGAGCGAGGACGTGACCGAGCAGGACGACGAGGACGCAAGCGGCGAGTAGGTGGACGCCGTTTGCGCAATGCCCTGATCGCGCCATGACGCTCCCCGAACTTCGCCTGAGTGGCGGCCAGATGACGCCGGTGGTACGCATCGGCGATTCAGTGCATCGCGCAGCGGGGCCGTGGACGCCGGCCGTCCATGAGCTCCTGCGCCACCTGGAACGCGTCGGGTTTGACGGGGCACCACGAGTACAAGGCATCGATGCCAAGGGGCGCGAGGTGCTGGAGTTCATCCCTGGCGAGGCGGGATTTGCCAGCGCGACGAGGATCGAGCCGGCGAATCTCTGGTCAGAGCACGTGTTGGAGGAGGCGGGTAAGCTGTTGCGCCGCTATCATGACGCCGCAGCAAGTTTCATCTCCGATTCCTCGGTCACCTGGCAGGGCCTGTATCCGGACGTCACTCCGCATGAGGTCATCTGCCACCATGACTTCTCCCCCTACAACTGCATCTTTCAGGACGGCCACCTTCGCGCCATCATCGACTTTGATTCCGCCGGTCCGGGACCACGGGCTTGGGATGAGGCGTACGCCGCCTATACCTTTGTCCCCCTCATTCGTGACGAGGCATGCGCGACGCTGGGATTGGCAACTATCCCCGATCGCGCACGCCGGCTCCGGCGCTTCTGTGATGCCTATGGCTTCGACGCCCGGGAACGGTTCGTGGAGGTGATTGAACAGCGGATTGGTGCCATCATCGCCATGATTGAGGCCCGGGCCGTGGCTGGCGACCCGCGCTTCCAACGCAAGATTGCCGAAGGGCACCTGGCGGGCTATCGTGCCGATCGCGCCTTTATCGCGGACCACCGCGCGATGTTCCAACGCGCCCTTACAGCGTGATCATCAGTGCCAGCGCCATCGGTCAGGATCATGTCATGACGAAGATCGAACGAAACGCCAGCGTCGACCCGTCGATAGAGCGCGGCCTCGCGTTCCTGGATCAGCAGGGCGACACGTTGGGCCGCGCCTGGGCAGCACACCTATGGCGAGACGTTCCAGCATCCGCGGTGATCGCGGCGCTCGGCGCCTACCAGAACGACGACGGCGGGTTCGGCAAGGGGCTGGAGGTCGACATCAAGGCGCCGGTCAGCAACCCGTTCGCAACGCGGCTGGCGATGCACGTGCTGGCGACGTTGGACGGCCCGATCGACGACCCGCTGGTGCGCGACCTTGACCGGTGGCTGGTCTCGGCCCAGGACGAGGACGGCGACTGGCACTTCGCGCCGGAGGTCTACCGGCACGAGCTGGCGCCCTGGTTCGCCGGCTGGACCTTCCCGAACCTCAACCCGGCGTGCTGCCTGGCCGGCCTCGCTGCCCGGCTCGGGATCGGCAACGAGACGATGCAGGCGCGCGTCCGCAGGCTCTTTGATGAAAAGGCGTCACTCGACGAGGCGCGCAGCGGCGAGTTCTACACCATCCTGCCGTATGTCGAATATCTCGGCGGCGTCGATCACCCCGAGCGCGACACCTACTTCGACGCGATTGCCGCGAACATCGTCGCGACCGCGGAGAAGGGCGGTTACGCCGACGCCGGGCACTTCTTCGATCAGGCGCAGGGTGGCGGCGACGACCTGCGGCGCCGGTTGCCATCCGAGCTGATCGCACAGCAGCGCGCACGCCTGCTGAGTGAGCAGCAGGACGACGGCGGCTGGCCGACGCCCTACGACCCGGCCTGGCGTCCGTGGACGACGGCCACGACCCTGGTGACATTGGCAACATTGGCGCGCCGCCCATAGCCGCGCCGTTCGGCACGCCGCCGCGTGTGGCGGGTGAGCGCCGTTACGGGATGCGCGAGCAGAGCACGAGCAAGCCGGCATAGAGCAGGCCGAGCAGCGCCACGCCGCGCAGATTCGTTCGCGCGGTCGCCTCACCCGCCGGCTGCAGCCACCAACTGAAGCATCGGCTGAGCCAGGGAACCAACCCACTGAGACAGAGGATGCTGACGATGTTGCCGATGAAGAGCGCAAGCCAAAACGGGAGACCCAACCGGTCCCCGAGGATCGGTGTTCCGATCCAGGCGCCAAACAAATAGACGACCGGATAGAGCGCCAGCAGCACGAGCATGTTCTGCTTCCAGACCGGCGCCAGGGCCGAGCCAGCGGACGGGAACCACTGGTCGAACCCGCTGCGAATGGTGCGAGTCCGGAAGCCGGCGGTGAACGCGGCCGACTGATCGACCAGGCGCTGCCGTTGGGCGGAGGCCATCCACGCCTGCAAATGCTCCTCCGAATCGAAGCGAAGCATCGTCACCCAGTCGTCTTGCACTCCTGGCACGGGAGGGACGAGCTTGTACCCCTGATAGCCCGGGAAGCGCGATTGGGCGGCGTCCATCCGGCGGGCCCAGGCGTGGTAGTCGGCTTCCGCGCCTGGGACGACGCGCGTCGCGATCATCACCGTCACCGGCGTCGGCGGCGCGACATCATCTCCGAGCAGCGAAACATCGACCTCGCCGACCAGCAGCGGCCGCAAGGTGGCCAATCGGTGGCGCCACTCGTCGGAAGCAAGCCAGGCTCGGGCAAACTCAGGTCGCGCGAAGCGCTGAAACAGCGCCCAGTCGACCTGGACGGGTGGACTGGGCGGAATGGCCGACGCATCCACGAAGCCGACGGCGGTGTGCAAGGCAGCGGCCGTCTCACGCTGCCACACGTCGAATGCCGCCGCCGTCCCAGATGCGACGCGCAATTGCACGACCACTGTGACCGGCGTGGCGACCGGAGCTTCCGAGGCAGATGTCACCACTATTCGTCCCCTTGCGCGAAGGTCGACACGCCGGTCACCACAGGCGGAGATGGGCTAGTAGTGGACGCGGTCAGGCATGGCATGAAATGCTTGCCAGACCTCCACCATCTCCGAACGCAACAATGGCTCGCTCGCCAGCTGTCGCTCCGATTCAGGCAGGGGAAACTGCGCGTAGATGCGGCTATCGTCGAAGTCGCCGTAGGTGAGCGCGTCCTCCATCTCGGCGGCGTAGTAGATGTGTCCGATCCTCGCCCACCACGCCGCGGCGTAGCACATGGGGCAGGGATAGCCGGCGGTGTAGAGCACACATCCGGTCAAGTCATGGGTTCCCAGCTTGCGGCAGGCGTCCCGGATCGCACCGACCTCGCCATGCCACGTGGGATCGTTCTCGGCGATCACCCGATTCCCGCTCGCCCCGATGATCTCACCGTCCCGCACGACGACCGCGGCAAACGGGCCGCCGGTCTTGTCCTCCAGGGACGCTTTGCGCGCCAACTCGATCACGTGGCGCATCATGCGCTCATGGCCCTCGCGCTCCATGTCCTCAGATCCTCCGCGACGAACAGCGCACACCGCGTCGCCGCAACTCACGACGTCGCCGATGATGCCTCTCTGTGTTCTCCGTTTAAATAGACCCGGAATACGGTACACGGTCACGCGAGCGTTTGCAAGGGGTTTGGGGCAAAGCGCGGGGCGGCCACGTCATGCGTTGGCGTTCTCTCGCAATTGACTTGCAATTTCCCCCAATCCTGCGGCAGCGGTTTGATGCTTCTTCAATTGGACGAGCGCGAATGGGAGGCAATGTGGAGACAAACGGTCAAGCTACCGGGATTTCCGTAGCTGTGCTCCGCGCTCGCGACCGTTGGGGGCCGGTGAGTCCGTCGAACCTATTCGGTGTCGGAGGCAGCATCGGCGATGGCGCGGTCGAGCGCGGTCATGGCCTCATGGAGGCGAACGCGCGTGGTGTTCAGCCAAACCCGGTCGGCGTCGAGGCGTTGCTGGCGTTCGGCCAGCCAGGCGCGGGTCATGTCCGGCGCCGGCGCGCCGGCGACCCGCCGGCGTTCGAGGTAGCGGCGCGGCGCGAAGTGGCGGCCGAGCGGCTCCATCTCGGTCTTGACGTCCTGCCCGATGGCCAACATCGCGGCGGTGTCGATCGCGTCCGGCGTGATCCCGACCAGCCCTGAGCCGCCCTCCAGTGCCCGGGCGACGACCATGCCCGCGATCTGGCGGGCAGCGGGCAGCGGCACCCCCTCCTCGGTCACGAGGTAGAGCGCCAGATCGCTGGAGGTGATCAGGCCGCGGCCGACCCGGTTGGCGAGGAAGGCGCGATTCGGCTGCAGGCTGCCAAAGAGCGCGGTGCTCTCGTCGAGCGCGGAGGTGGCGCCGCCACGCAGCTCGTCGAGCCCGGCAAGCACGGCATCGACAGCCCCGCCAACCGGCCCGTAGTCGAGCGCGCGCAGGCTCGTCACCAGCGCATCGGCCCCTCCTCCCACCCGTTCGATTCGGTAGATCAGCTTGTGGAGGCCGCCATAGGGATCGAGCGTCACCATTCCCGGCTCGGGTCGGGTCAGCCAGGCGTCATCCAGCCGGAAGCTGTCCGGCTCGGCCCGCAGCCAGAGCGCCACGTCCCGCAGCAGCCGGGAGGCCGGGGCGAGAGCTCCGGCGCACGCCTGCGCCAGCGCGACGAAATCCTCGACGTTGCTCGCGGCGTTGAACGTGGTGCTCAGGTCACCGTCGAACCCGAGCCGGGCGGCCAGCGCGGCGCGGTCCGGCTCCAGCACGTCTCCCGCCAGCAGCCCGGCTCCCAGCGGCGAGCGATTGAGTCGCTCGAACGCCTGGCGCAGCGCCACCGCGGCCTGCTCCAGCGGGTCGATCGTGCCACCGAGCACATTCGCGAAGGTCGTCGGTTCGGCGGCCTGGCCATCGACCAGGCCAGGAAGATAGGTCAGGACGTGCTCGGTCGCCAGGCGCTGCAGTTCGTCGCGGAGATCATCCACCGTCTCCAGCAGTGCTATCGCGACGTCGCGACCGGCCAGCCGCAGGACGGTGACGCGCAGCTCGTGGTGCCGGCGGCCGAGCGAGACGGCGCCGGACACTGCCGGCGGCACGATCGCATCGACCCGTTCGTCGATCGCCGCGATGACGCTGCCCAGGTCACCGGTCTCGCCGGCGGGCTCACGCGCGGCATCGAGCCCTCGCGCCAGCGCCGCCAGCGCGGCATCGTCGATCACGCCGGAGTGTCCCAGTTCCAGGACGTGCGCCGCGATCGCGCTCCAGACGCGCCTATGCGCCATCATGCCGCGTGCGCCGATTTGCCCGCGTGCCGTGTTCTCCAGTGTCGTGTGGACATTCAACGCCTCGTGCCCTCGTTCGTCATTGCCGGGATCACATGCGAATCCGCCGTTTGCACCGCATGGCACGACTGCGTAGCATGGACCATAAGGAAACCGCTTGCCGCGCGCCCGCTGTTCGATCCGCGAACTTGACGTGGCGCCGCGCCCGGTGACGCCGAACCGCCACTCACTCGCCCAGGAGCGCACGTCTCATGATCCCCAAGGATTTCCCCGGCCGCGGCAAGGTCGCGGTGCTGAAGACGCGACCCGAGACCATTCTCGATGACATCGCGCAGGTCATGCACCTCGCCGGCTACCAGCAGGCGCTGCCCATCGACAAGGATACCCTGCTCAAGATCAACATCTCCTGGCAGACCTGGTATCCGGCCTGCTCGACCACGCCCTGGCAGCTCGAAGGCGTCATCCGCACACTTCAGCGGGACGGCTACGGCCATCTCATCGGCGCGCAGAACGGCACGGTCGTCGTCGATTCGCACGTCGGCGAGCGCAACAACAAGCACAAGTACGTGGTCGACAAATACGGCGTCCAGAACCTGCACCTGCAGGAGCCGGGGTGCAATTGGGTGAAATACGAGCCGAAGTCGCCGCTGCTCGTGCTCGACACGGTCTACCCGGACGGCATCGAGGTGCCGGAGATCTTCTTCGACAAGAACATCATCCAGCTCCCGACGGTGAAGACGCACGTCTTCACCACGATCACCGGGGCGATGAAGAACGCCTTCGGCGGCCTGCTTAACAACAATCGCCACTGGTGCCACCCGGTCATCGACGAGACGGTCGTCGACCTCCTCCAGATTCAGCAGGAGATCCACAGCGGCCTCTTTGCGGTGATGGACGGGACGTTCGCCGGCGACGGGCCGGGACCGCGCGCGATGCGGCCGCACGAAAAGGACATCCTGCTCGCCAGCGCCGACCAGGTCGCGATCGACGCGATCAGCGCCAAGATGCAGGGCTTCAACCCGATGGAGCTGCCCTTCATCCGCCTCGCGCACGAGCGCGGGCTGGGCGTCGGCGACCCGAAGGACATTGAAATCGTCGGCTACGACATCTCGGCCGAGGACTGGGGCTTTGTGCGCGAGGACACGCTCGCCAGCAAGGGTCAGCACCTCATCTATCACGGTCCGCTGAAGAAGTACGAGAAGCAGCTTTTGCAATCGCCGATCGTGCCCTGGAGCTACTTCGCCTCGAACTTCTATCACAACGTCTACTGGTACCCGGTCGTCGGCCGCAAGCGCGCGAAGGACGCGCTGGACACCAAATGGGGCCAGCTCTTCCAGTCCTACGGGGACGGCAAGGTCGTCCTCCCCGGCCCGGAGCCGGCGCCGACGGCGATCGCCGCGACCGGCCTCGCCGCGATGCTGATGGCCGCCGTCATGGGCCTCCGCGCGATCCGGAAGGACTAATGCGACCGACGCCTCGCATCCCGTCATTCTGAGGGATGAAATCCCGAAGAATCCCCGTGCGCAGCACTTCAAAACGCGCGAACCACTCTCCCGTGGTCGTCATGGTGAGCGCAGTCGAACCATCTCCTGCCGCCGCAGTCGTCCGCTGCGGCGGACCGGCTTCGCCGGGAGATTCTTCGACAAGCTCAGAATGATGGTTGGGGCTCAGAATGACGGTTGCGGCGTGACACCCCTGCCTCGTCAGGCGGCGGCCAATCTTGGTACCATGCCTTCATTCCCTGAGGGGGTGGCATCGTGCTGCTTGTCAGGCGCCCGGCAATGACGCCGGAGCGCCGCGAAGAAAGGTGAGACTGGGGTTATGACGAATGCGCCGCGTGGTCTGACCACGACGCTCTCCCGCCGGTCGATCGTCGCCGGCGTTGCGCTCGCGCCGGTGCTGGCGAGGGCGGGCATCACACTCGCCGCGGACAAGGTCATCATAACCGTCGTGACGGACACCGCCGGTCTGGGGGACCAGAACTTCAACGACCTCGCCGACCGGGGCGGCAAGCGGGCGGCCAAGGAGCTCGGCGTCACCTACAACGTGATCGAGAGCCAGACACAGGCCGACTATGTCCGCAACCTGACCCAGGCCTCCGAGGACAGCCAGCTCGTGATCGGCGTTGGTTTCCTCCTCACCGACGCGATCAACGAGGTCGCGGCCGAATATGCCGATGTCCACTATCTGCTCATCGACTCGGTCGCCGACGAGTCGCTCAAGAATGTCACCTCGGTCACCTTCAAGGAGAACCAGTCCTCCTTCCTGACCGGCATCATCGCCGGGCTCTTCACCAAGACCAACAAGGTCGGCTTCGTCGGCGGCCAGCGCATTCCGCCGGTCATTCGGTACGAGGTCGGCTTCAAGGCCGGCGTCGCCTGCGTCAACCCGAAAGCCGAGGTCAAAATCGGCTACGCCGATACCTTCGACGATCCCGGGACCGGCAAGGAGCTGACGCTGAGCCAGTACAACCAGGGCGCGGACATCGTGCAGGCGGCCGCCGGCCGCACCGGCATCGGCGCCTTCGACGCCGCCAAGGAGAAGAAGTCCGGCTATTGGGTCGTCGCGGCCGACGTCGATCAGAGTCAGCTCGGCGCCGAATACCAGCTCTGTGTCGCGCAGAAGGGCGTCGATACCGCCGTCTTCCGTGTCGCCCAGCAGCAGGTCGACGGCACCTTCGAGGGTGGTGTCCAGGACCTCGGGCTGAAGGAGGGCGGCGTCGATCTGACCAATGTCACCAGCGCGGTTCCGGCCGACATCGTCCAGACGGCCGCCGACTACAAGGCCGCAATCATCGCCGGCAAGGTCGGGGTGCCGGTCGACGACGACTCGTTCAAGGCGTTCAAGCCGGTCCCGCCGGACGAGGTCAAGGGCATGGCGACGCCGGCAGCCTCGACCCCGGCTTCGTAGGCGGTTCCCAGGACACCTCACGGAGGAGTCGGGGAGCATGTCCGCCTCGGCTCCCCAATTTCACAGCCATGACCACAGCGCCCGACACCATCAGCACCGAGACGGCCGCGATCGAGATGCGGGGAATCGTCAAGCGCTTCCCCGGCGTCGTCGCCAACGACGGCATCAATCTCGTCGTTCGAAAGGGCGAGATTCACGCGCTGCTGGGGGAGAATGGCGCCGGCAAATCGACGCTGATGAATATCCTCTTCGGGCTCTACCACCCCGACGAGGGACAGATCTTCGTCGACGGCGACGAGGTCCATTTCCACAGCGCGCGGGACGCGGTCGACGCCGGCCTCGGCATGGTGCACCAGCACTTCATGCTCATCCCCCGCTTCACCGTGACCGAGAACGTCATCCTGGGCCATGAAGGCGCGGGTGGACTCGTGCTGGACCGGCAGGCGGCGGCGCAGCGTGTCGGCGAGATCGCCGCCTCGTACGGCCTGAAGGTCGATCCGGCGGCGAAGGTCGGCGATTTGCCGGTCGGGATGCAACAACGGGTCGAAATCCTCCGGGCGCTCTACCACGGCAGCCGCATCCTGATCCTCGACGAGCCGACCGCGCTGCTCACCCCCCAGGAGGTCGAGGAGCTCTATGGCATCCTCGGCAAGCTGCGCGAGGACGGCGGCACGATCATCTTCATCACCCACAAGCTGCGGGAGGTCGCCGCGATCAGCGACCGCGTGACGGTCATCCGCCGGGGCAAGACGATCGGCACGCGTGTCACAAGCGAGACGACGGCGGGCGATCTGGCGGAGATGATGGTCGGCCGGGAGGTGCTGTTGCGCGTTGACCGGCCGCCGGCGAGGCCCGGCCAGGAAGTCCTCTCCTGCCAGGATATCGTCGTCACGCGGCCCGATGGCACCACCGCGCTCGACCACCTGTCCCTGACGGTCCGGCGAGGCGAGATCGTGGGCATCGCCGGGGTCGAGGGCAACGGCCAAAGCGAGCTGGTCGAGGTGCTCTCCGGGCTCCGGCGTCCGGATTCCGGCTCGGTGCATCTGAATCACCGCGACGTCACCCAGCGCGACCCGAACGGCTTTCGCGCGGCGGGACTCTCCTACATTCCGGAGGACCGCCATGGTCGCGGCCTCGTGCTCGACTTTCCCCTCTGGGAGAACGTGCTGCTCGGCAACACGGAGCGCGAGCCGTTCGTGTATGACGGCCGGATCGACGTCGGCGAAACGAAGTCGATCACCGGGCGGCTGATGGGCGCATTCGACGTCCGCGCGCCATCGCCGGAGACCATCGCGCGGACGCTCTCCGGCGGCAACCAGCAAAAGCTGATCATCGCCCGCGAGCTGCAGCGCGAGCCGGAGGCCGTGCTGGCGATCCAGCCAACCCGCGGGCTCGACGTCGGCGCGATCGAGTTCGTCCACCGGCAGCTCGTCGAAACCCGTGACCGCGAGAAAGGCATCCTGCTGATTTCCTTCGAGCTCGATGAAGTGCTCGACCTGAGCGACCGCATCCTGGTCATCTTCCAGGGCAAGATCATCGCCGAATACGAAAGCGGCAAGGTCACCCGAACCGAGCTGGGGCTGGCGATGGGCGGCCGCGGGCAGGAGGAACATCTTGCCGCGGATTAGCTCGATGGTGATCGTCAATATCGTCAATATCCTCGGCTCGATCGCGGCGATCATCGTCGCGTTGCTGGCCGGCGCGGTCCTGATCTCGATCGCCGGGCAGCAGCCGGTCGAGGCGTACCGGGCGCTGCTCGACGGCTCGATCAACGGCAAGCGGGCGATCGCCGAGACGCTCGTCTACTCCTGCCCGCTCATACTCGGCGGTCTCTCCTTCGCCGTCGCGTTGCGAGCCGGCATGTTCAACATCGGCATTGAGGGCCAGCTCATGATCGGCGGCCTGGCCGCCGGACTGGTTGGCGCGCTCCATCTCGGGTTGCCGCTGTATATCCACCTGCCGCTAGCGCTGCTGGCGGCGATGGCGGCTGGCGGCATCTGGGGCGCGATCCCGGGGGCGATGAAGGCGTTCAGCGGCGCGCACGAGGTCATCTCGACCATCATGCTCAACTACCTCGCCTACCGGTTGACCGCCTACGTCGTGCAGAAGACCGGCAAGTGGCTGCCGGTGCAGCCGTCGCTGCAGGCGACGAAGAAGGTCGTGCCGGAGGCGCGCTTGCCCCGCATCCTCGACGGCACACGGCTCCACGCCGGCATCATCGTCGCGATCATCGCCGCCTTCGTCCTCTGGTATCTGCTCTTCCGCACGACCTTCGGCTACAAGGTGCGCACCGTCGGGCTCTCGCGGGGCGCCGCCGCCTACGGCGGCATCAACTGGGGACTGACGATCACGCTGGCGATGCTGGCCTCGGGCATCCTGGCCGGCCTGGCCGGCGCGGGCGAGACGCTCGGCTTGCAGGGCCGCCAGTACACGGCGCCGCAGGGCTACGGCTTCACGGCCATCGCCGTCGGGCTCGTCGGCCGCAACAACCCGATCGGCATCATCTTCGCCGGCATCCTCTTCGGCGCGCTCAACAGCGGCGCGCCGTCGATGCAGGCCGACGCCGGCGTCTCGAAGGAGATCACGCAGGTGTTGCAGGGATTCGTCATTCTCGCCGTCGCCGGCTTCGCCGTGCTCAACAATTCGAGCCTCGCGCGCAAGGTCCTGACGTCTGGCCAGTCGCGTCGCCGCGATCGCGCCGCGGCGATCGGGACGGAGCCGGACGTCGAGGTTCGGGCCGGACCGCCGGCCCTGTAGCCGCGCCGCCGCCACCAGGGAGTTACCGTGGGCGATTTCTTCACGATCGAACTGCTCAAGGCGACGTTGCGGATGACCGCGCCGCTCCTCTTCGCCGCCCTCGGCGGCCTGCTTTCCGAGCGGTCGGGCATCATGAACATCGCGCTGGAAGGGCTGATGCTGATCGGCGCCTTCTTCGCCGTCGCCGGCACCTCCTGGACCGGCAATCCCTGGCTCGGACTGCTGATCGGGGTCCTCGCCGCCGCGGCCGGCGCGGCGATCCACGCCGTCTGGTGCATCACGTTCCGGGCCGACCAGATCGTCGCCGGCATGGCGATCAATCTCGTCGCGGCGGGGATCACGGCGTTCCTCGTCCAACGCATCTGGCACAAGGCGGGCGGCAGTGACTCCGTCCAGAAGCTGCCGAACATCACGAGCGGCATGAGCATCCTCGTGCCGCTCGCCTTCCTGCTCGTGCCCGTCGTCTGGTACTTCCTCTTCCGCACCAGGCCGGGGCTGCGCATCCTGGCGGGCGGCGAACACCCCCAGGCGGCCGAAAGCGTGGGCATCAACGTCTCCCGTTACCGCTACCTCTGTGTCATCCTGAGTGGGGTCATGGCCGGGTTGGGCGGCGCCTACCTCTCGATCGGCGATCTCAGCTACTTCACCCTGGACATGACCTCCGGGCGCGGCTTCATCGCGCTCGCGGCGATGATCCTCGGGGGCTGGACGCCGCTCGGCGCGATGCTCGCGACCTTGCTCTTTGGCGCATCCCAAGCGGTCCAATTGCAAGCGCAGGCGATCGGCAATTTCCCGATCTCGCCGGATTTGCTGGTCGCCTTCCCCTACCTCCTCACGCTGGTCGCGCTGGCCGGCTTCGTCCGTCACGTCACTCCGCCGGCCGGTCTCGGGAAGCACGCGACCTCCGGATAGGCCAGAACGCAGGGGGCCGGCTGGCCTCCACACGTTTCGCGGTGCGCTACAATGCCAGCGGAAGGGGGGCTTGGTGACGTTATCGTCGGAAAGAGCCTCACGGGACCCTGTTGTCGAACGCAACCAGAAGTACCTGCCGGAGATGGCGCCTCTGGCGTGAGAAGGGACGGACGTGATGGCTCAGCCTATACGTATAATGATCGTCGAGCGCGAGACGCTCTATCGGCGCGGGCTGGAAAGCGCCTTCGCCTCCGCGGACGATCGCTTCGACGTCGTCAGCGTTGTCTCGACCGTCGAGGACACCTATCGCGACGCCGAACAACAGTCGCCGGACGTCGCGCTGGTCAGCACGACGTTGGAGGGGTCGCCCGGTCTCGCGCTGGCCACCGAGATCCGGCGCCGCTACCCCGCGATCAATACGATCATCATCGGCGCGATGGACAGCGACGATGAGCTCTTCGGCGCGATCCGCGCCGGCGCCTCCGCCTGGTGCAGCCGCGACGTCAGCGAAGACGAGCTTTTCGCCCTCGTCGAGCGTTCGGCCCAGGGCGAATTCGTCATCAATGAGCAATTGCTCAGCAAGCCGTCGGTCGCCGCCCGCATCCTCGACCAGTTCCGCTCGACCACAACGACCGATCCGCGTCTCTCCAGCGCGTTCATGCCTCTAACGGATCGGGAGCTCGAGATTCTCGGCAAGATCAGCGAGGGCATGACCAATGCCGAGATCGGCACCGCGCTCGGCATCAGCGCCCAGACGGTGAAGAACCACGTCACCTCGATCCTGCGCAAGCTGGCGGTCAATGACCGCACGCAGGCGGTGGTCACCGCGCTGAAGCACGGCTGGTTGTCAATCCCCGAGATCGAGGATCATCGCACCGCCCACGCGGCGGCCGCGGAGCGCGCCGACGGGACCGGATAGTGGCGGCGCCTTATCCTGAGAATACGCCCGCATTTGCCTCACGATGCGCGACGGGGACAACGCCGGACCGGCGTTGTCCCCGTTCCCTGTCTCAGGACGAGGTGCTGGCAAGCGGAACGATCAAGCCGTAGCCCCTGATGTGTCCGAGCGTCATGAAACTCATCAACGCCGGCGTGGCGGTCTTTGGCACATCGAGATGATCGACATCGAGAGCGAAGACGCCGATGAAGTACCGGTGCGCGGGACCCGTTGGCGGCGCGGCGCCGATGTATTGCGTCAGCGATGCGTCGTTGGGCAACTGGACGCTCCCCGCCGGGAGGGCTGTCGAGTCCGGGACCCCCGCGCCGTTCGGCAACTCGGTCGTGTCGCCGGGAAGGTCGATCACGGCCCAGTGCCAGAAGCCGCTGGGCGTCGGCGCATCGGCATCGTACATCGTGACGACGAAGCTCTTTGCCCCATCCGGCGCCACGCTCCAGGCGACCTGACCTGGCCACCCGCCTTGAAGATGCCGCTCCGATGAGGCGCCGGCATCTCCCGGCCGGAGCTCACATCGGTGCTCGTCACCATGAAACGTGGGATGCCGGCGAGAAACGCGTACGGATCACGCTGTCCGATCGGGACCGGCGTGGCGGCCCCCGGCGTTGCCTGCGCGGCGGCGGACGTTGAGCCCACGGTACCAAACGCGCCGCCACCGACGATGAGGGCCGAGGTGGTGATCAGGGTCCGGCGACTTGGTGTGCGCACCATGGCGCTCTCCTTTGTGTCGGCTGTTGACAGCCCGTGTCTTGCCTGGCCCCGGGGAATGGCGAGAGTGCCAGCAGGTTTCGTGCCGAGGACCGAGCGGACATCGATCGCG
>JAICKJ010000252.1 GCA_025928015.1 Thermomicrobiales bacterium | reverse complement strand
TACTCCGGCGGCTCGTCCCCACGCTTCTCGCCCCACAGGGTGGCTGGCCGGCAGAAGCCCAGTCCGTCGAACATGTAGCCGCCGACTTCCTCGTCCGGGTCCGCGAAGGCGTCGAGCAGCGTCGCCGCGTCCTGCGGCGTGATGCCGGCCGCCACCAGCGTCTCCAGCGGGTTCTCGCGCAGCCGCTGCGCGAACTCCTCGTCGGCGCTGGCGCTCTCGACGATGCCGTCGATGATCTTGCGGACATCCTCGGGCGTATCGGGCACGTCGGTCCCTCTCAAATCATGTGTCCGCGAATGGAAGCGACCACCCCGCGCGCCGGGCGCTCGTCCGAGCGCCGCGGCCGCGTCTGGTCTTGCCTCGATTTCACACCCTAACCGGGATTCTGGCTGCTAACCGCTTAACAGCCCGGCCGGCGATGAGGCTGCCCGAACCAGCAACTCCAGCGCCCGCGTCGCGGCCGCCTCGATCACCGCCGCGCGGTCGCCGGTGAAATGGTGTTCCTCGACCGTCGTGCCCGCATCGCTCGCCAGCGCGATGAAGACCGTCCCGACCGGCTTCCGCGCGGTGCCGCCATCCGGCCCGGCGATGCCCGTCGTCGCCACCGCGATGTCGACGCCCAGCGCCTTCCGGGCCCCCTCCGCCATCGCCCGCGCGCACGGCTCGCTCACTGCGCCGGGGTTCGCCAGCACCGCCTCGGGCACCCCGAGCAGATGCGCCTTCACCTCATTGGCGTACGAGACGATCCCGCCCAGGAAGTAGGCCGAGCTGCCGGCGACCGACGTGATCCGGGCCGCGACCGTCCCGCCGGTGCAGGACTCGGCCGTGCCGACGGTGTGTCCGGGACGCTCCGTCAGCATCCGGTGCAACTGGGCCTCCAGCGGCTCGCTCACGCGGCTTCCGCCTTCCGCGCCCGGATCACTTGCGCGACCTGGCTGAGCAGCAACAGCGCGATCGAGAAGACGATCACGACCGTCGCGATCGCGTTGATCACCGGCGAGAGCAGGTAGCGGATGCGCGAGTAGATCACCAGGGGGAGCGTCTTCACGCCGCCGCCGGCGACGAAGAAGGTCAGCACGAACTCGTCGAACGAGAGAGTGAAGGCGATCAGCGCGCCGCCGATCACCCCCGGCAGCACGAGCGGGAAGGTCACCTTCCAGAAGGTGTTCCAGTCGTTCGCGCCCAGGTCGTGCGCCGCCTCCTCCAGCCGCCGGTCGAAGCCATAGAAGCTCGTCATGATCAGCGTCAGCGTGAAGGGTAGTGTCACCAGCACGTGAGCGATGAGGATCGTGAGAAATCCGGTCGCGATGCCGAGCTTGTTGAACCAGATGACGAGCGCGATGCCGCAGACGACGCCCGGCACGAGCATCGGCAGGTAGAAGAGCGCCTGCACCAGTCCGCGGCCGGGGAAGCGTGTCCGGCTCAACCCGTAGGCGGCGAGCAACCCGAGCAGGCTGGAGATGATCGCGACCAGCACCGCGATGGTGAGCGAGGTCCGCAGCGCGTGCAAAATCTCGTCGTCCTTCATCAGGTCGGCGTACCAGCGCATCGTGAAGCCGTGCGGCACGTTCCAGCGCCCGGACGGATTGAACGACGAGATGACGACGACGATGATCGGCGCGAAGAGGAAGAGGTAGACCAGCCCCGCGTAGATGCGCAGCAGGCGGTCGCCGAGCGACAGGCCAGAGCGGTGGGCGGAGCTAGCCATAGATCGCGTCCACGTCCGCGAACTTGAAGAAGATCGCCATGCCGATGATGACGACGATCGTCATCACGATCGAGAGCGCCGCCCCGAACGGCCAGTTGAACGCCTCCCCGAACTGATCGGCGATGACGTTGCCGACCATCAGGTCGCCGGTGCCGCCGAGCAGTTGCGGCGTGACGAAGGAGCCGAACGTCGGGATGAAGAAGAGGACGATGCCGGCGACGATGCCTGGCAGTGTCAGCGGGAAGGTCACGCGCCAGAAGGTCCGCCAGGGCGACGCGCCCAAATCCTGCGCGGCCTCGATCAGCCGCCGGTCGAGATTCCGCGCCGAGGCGAAGATAGGCAGGATCATGATCGGCAGATAGACGTGGACGAAGCCGATGATCACCGCCGTCCGGGTGTAGAGCAGCTCGGTGGGCAAGCCGGGCACCCAGCCAAGCAGGCTGTCCAGAAAGCCGTGCGATTGCAGGATGCCGATCCAGGCGTAGGTGCGGACGATGTAGCTGGTCCAGAAGGGAATGATGACGAGCAGCAAGAGCAGCCCGTGCAGCCGCGGCGGCGCGACCGCCCCGATCGCGTAGCCCATCGGATAGGCGAGCAGCAGCGCCACGGCGGTCGCGACGATCGCGATCTGGAAGGTCCGCCAGAAGATCTTCAGGTAGAGCGACGAGTTGACGATGTCCTTGTAGTTCTGGAGCGAGAAGTCCTGCTGCATCAGCCCGGTGATCGGGTTGAGCGTGTAGAAGCTGTAGACCAGCACGAGGATCAGCGGCAGCACGAGGAAGATGAAGAGCAGGGCCAGCGGCGGCAGCAGCATCAGGCCACCGCCCAGCCGCCGGCGCGGCGCCTTCGCCGTCCGGCTCGTCTCGCGCTCGACCGGCAGGGAGGTCGTCGCCATCGCCCTACGCTCCCTGGACCGGCACGCCGCGCAACACGACCAGATCGCGCGGCTGCATCGTCACACTGACCATGTCGCCCGGCGCGAAGCGCTCCGCGTGGTCGCCGTGCATGCTGTCGGCCACCAGCCGCGTGCCGTCGGCCAGCGCGAGCTGGTAGGACATCGTCGCGCCCTTGTAGACCCGCTCGTGGACCGTCGCCGGAACCCCGGCGCCATCCGCCGAGAGCTGGATCTTCTCCGGCCGGATCATCACCCCGACCGTCTCGCCGGGCAGCAACCCGGCCTCGGACACCGCCAGCGTGCCGCCGCCGAAGCGGAGCCTGGCCGATTGCGCGTCGGCGTCGACCACGTCGGCGTCGAGGATGTTCTGGGCGCCCATGAAGTCGGCGACGAAGCGGGTGCGCGGCCGCTCGAAGATCTCCTCCGCGCTTCCCTCCTGCTCGATCTTGCCGGCGCTCATGACGACGATCCGGTCGGACATCGTCAGCGCCTCTTCCTGATCGTGGGTCACGTAGATGAAGGTGATGCCGACCCGCTCCTGGATGCGCTTCAGCTCCAGCTGCATCTGCCGCCGCAGCTTCAGGTCGAGCGCGCCGAGCGGCTCGTCGAGCAGCAGCACCGTCGGCTCGACGACGAGCGAGCGGGCCAGCGCGACGCGCTGCTGCTGCCCGCCGGAGAGTTGCTTCGGCCGCCGGCCGCCGTGCTCCGGCAGCTCGACCAGCCGCAGCATCTCCTGGACCCGCTCCCTGATCTCCGCCTTCGGCTTCTTGCGCTCCTTGAGGCCGAAGGCGATGTTGTCCGCGACCGACATGTGCGGGAAGAGCGCGTAGTTCTGGAAGACCATCGAGGTGTCGCGGTGGTGCGGCGGCCGGTTGCCCATCGGCTCGCCGCGGATGGCGATCTCCCCCTCGTCGGGGTGCTCGAAGCCGCCGATCATGCGCAGCGTCGTCGTCTTGCCGCAGCCGGAGGGCCCGAGCAGCGTCACGAACTGCCCGCGGTGGATATCGAGGCTGACATGATCGACCGCCGTCATCACGCCAAACCGCTTGACGACATCGCGGATGCTGACGTCAATCTCGCTGCTCATGTCCGGTTTGCGCCTCTCGCGTCCCTGTCATTCTGAGGCCCGCAGGCCGAAGAATCTTTCTCGTCGTTGCTCTCATGGACGGTCGTGTTGGCTGCGCTGGCCGCTGCGGCGGGAGATTCTTCGCTTCGCTCAGAATGACAGCGGTAGGTGTTGGCATTCCATCGCACTGTCGCTCTGAGGCACGAAGAATCTCTCCCGTTTTCCGCCATAGAGCCGCCCTCCCCTCACTGCATCCCGCCGTGCTCCCCTCTCCCAGCATTGGGGGAGGGGCCGCCTACGACAGCTTCACCTCGTTCCAGAGCGTGTCCATCTTCTTGTTCATCGCCGCCGGCAGCGCCGTCGTCAGCACCAGCTTCGCCCCCTCCGGCACGTCGAACGCCTGCTGCTGCTCCGGCGTCAGCGTGTCTCGCGCCGCCTTGTTCAGCGTGTCGTAGAGCATCAACGTCATCTCCTTGGCCATGATGTCCGGCCGGTTGAGGAAGTTGATGAACTTGAAGGCGTTGTCGACGTTCTTCGCCTTCTTCGGCACCGCGAAGGTGTCGATGAAGGTCAGGCAGCCCTCCTTCGGCACCGTCCAGCCGACGGGCGCGCCCTCGCTCTTCGCCATGCGCGAGCGGCCCGCCGTCAGTTGTCCGACGACGACCTCCTTGTTGATATACATCTCCATGCCGCTCTGGTAGTCCTCCCAGTACTTCTTCACGAGCGGCTTCTGCTCCATCAGCTTCTGCTTGATCTCGTCCCACTTCTGCGGGTTGAGCGGATCGTCGCCGAGCAGCAGCGCGGTCGTGCCGACGCGGGCGTAGGACTGGTCCTGGAGGGTGATCTTGCCCTTGTACTGCTCGTCCCACGTCACCGCCCAGCTATCGGGCGCGGTCTTGAACGTGTCCGTGTTGTAGGTGAGCGAGTAATAGACGCGGGTGAACGGCACCGCCATCGGCTTGCCGTCCTTGTTGGCGAAGGTCTTGTTGTTCTGGAAGTCCGGGTAGAGGTTTGCGTAGTTCGGGATTTTCGAGACGTCGAGCTCGTGGATCAGGTCGGCGGCGATCGCCCGCTGCAGCCAGTCGGTCGTCGGGATGAAGAAGTCGAAGTTCTCGCCGGCGTTCAGCTTCGCCCACCACTCGTCGTTGGCGGAGTAGGTGCCGAGCTGCGTCACCTTGACCCCGGTCTCCTTCTCGAAGATCGGGTAGACCTCCTTGATCCACGGCTGGTACCAGTTGTAGATCACCAGCTCGCCCGCGTCCTGCGCCCGGTTGACGTAAAACGGCGCGCTGCCGGTCGAGGCCCGGGCGATGCTGGCCGAGAGTGCGCTCGCGCCGGCCGCCGCCGCGGCCGACCGCCCGATGAGCTGCCGCCGGTTGAGCCGGACGGACATGCCGCGATCATCACTGCGTGGAGACATAACAGGGACCCTCCTCTGTCGTAAGCGACCGGGAATCGGACGTGCAACGGGGAAAAGCGCCGCCAGCCCGTGGTGCCAGGCCCAATGCGGCGTCCATCACAGCGTCGTGTCCCGCAAACTATACATCCCAAGTTGGTTCGCGCAGGCGATCGGCGGATGCTGGCCGGGGAGATTTGTGAGACATGAACGCATCATGGGAGGAGCGAGCGAGCCGGATAGCGTTCCGCCCGCTGACTCACGATGATCTGCCGACGATGGTCCGCTGGCTCTCCGATCCGGATGTCCGCTGCTGGTACGACTCCGGTGAACTGACCGTCACCAACATGGAGCACAACTACGGGCCGCGGATCGACGGCGTCGACTCGACGCTCAGCTTCATTACCATTATCGACGGGCATGACGCCGGCTACATCCAGACCTACCTGATCGCCGATTACCCGGATTACGCTCGCCAGGTCGATGTCGCACCCGGTGCCGCCGGCGTCGATCTCTTCCTCGGCGAAGCCGCCTACCGGAACGCCGGCTGGGGTGCGCCGGTGCTTCGCGCCTTCCTGCGAGAGATCATCTTTGCTCGCCTCGGGGCCACGTCCTGCGTCATCGGCCCGGATCCGGCCAACCGC
>JAICKJ010000017.1 GCA_025928015.1 Thermomicrobiales bacterium | reverse complement strand
CGGCACGGCACGCGGGCAAAACCCTTGATGGGAGGGCAAATCGGGCGGCGGATGGTAAACTTGGCTGTGGAGAGGTGTCCGAGCGGTTTAAGGTGCTGCTCTCGAAAAGCAGTGAGGTGTCACAGCCACCGTGGGTGCGAATCCCACCCTCTCCGCCGGCCGGCCGCTCGCACAGAGCGGCTGTGTTCATGAGGAAGGGTCGCATAGTTGGCCTAGTGCGCGCGACTGGAAATCGCGTAGGCGGTGATCCCGCCTCGGGGGTTCGAATCCCCCCCCTTCCGCCCCAAAGTGCACTGATTCTCGCCCGTCCCGGCCCAGCGCCGGGGCGATGTCGTCACTGCGCGGGCAGCGTGCTCGCGATCGGTGCGTCGGCCGATTGCAGGAGCGTCTCGATCTCGGCCCGCGTCGGGATCGAGGGCTGCGCGCCGGGACGAGTCGTCGCCAGTGCGCCGGCGGCGACGCCGGCGCGCAACGCAACGCTGATGTGCGCACCCTCGGCCATCCAGGCCGCAAAGGCGCCGGCAAAGGCGTCGCCGGCGCCGGTCGTATCGACCACCTCGACGTCGAATGACGGCTGGAGCGTTGCCCCGTACCTGGTGATGACAGACGCGCCGGCTTTGCCCAACGTCAACACCACCGCCTCGCAGCCGAGCGTCGCCGCCGGCGCGCCAGCGGGAGCTTCGATGTCACCCATCAGCGCCTTTGCCTCTGTCTCGTTCGCGATGAGCACGTCGGTGGTGGGGAGCAACTGCCGGGCCAGCTCGGGATCCGGCGAGGCGTTGAGGACCGTTCGGACGGAGATCGCCCGGGCGCGCGCGAAGAGCGCCACCAGGGTCTCGATCGGCAATTCGAGCGTCGCCAGCAGCAGGTGGGGCCGGACGGCGTCGAAGGCGGCCTCCGCCTCCGCCGGCGTGACGGTCGCTGTCGGGCCGGGCACATAGGCGATCCGGTTCTCTCCGTCGTCCTGGACGGTGATCAGGGCGACGCCAGAGACGGTCGCGGGTCGCTGCAGGACGTGATCGAGCCCGATGCCGGCCGCCGCGAGGTCGGCGAGCCGCTGGCGGCCGAAATCGTCGTCGCCCACGGCGCCGAGCAGCACGGTCCGCACACTGGACCGGGCGGTGGCCACCGCCTGGTTGGCGGACTTGCCGCCGCCGAAGACCGCGAAGCCGTGTCCAGTGACCGTCTCGCCGGCCCCTGGCGCGCGCGCGACGGTCGCGACCAGATCGGTGTTGATCGCTCCGGCGACCAGAATGCGTGGTGGTACGGCCATCACTTCCCTTTCGCGCGGCGACGGCGACGGCGGAAGATGACCTTCAACGCCTGCCCCCGGAGCCGGTGCCACTCCTGCGCGGCAAGCGCGACGAGGCGCCCGTCCGCCCGCTGATCGCCGTAGCGATTCACCTCATAGACATCGACGATCTTCATCGCCGGCGCTCGGGTTGATGGTATCCGGTCGCCGAGCGATTCGGCGAACTCGTGCGGGGTCGTCGCGCCACTCGCGGGGACACCGGCGAATCGGCCGAAGCGCAGCAAACGCGCGAAGACGGCGTCGATGGGTGACAGATCACGCAGCGGCAGGAACCAGAAGGCGGTGGCGATGCCGCCGGCCAGGAGCGCGACCGCGACGATCAGTCCGGCCAGCAGCAGATTACCGCCACTTCCGCCGCCTTCGTCGGGCGTCGTGACCACGCCGGGGAGGCTGGCCGGCGGCGTGCCGGCGATCGCCAGATTGCCCGGCGGGGTCGCTTGCTGGCCGGTGGGCGGAGTCAGCTTGACCGGCGGCGTGGCGGCCTGCTCCGCCGATTGACCGGGCTGGTCGCCGTACGCCAGGTCCGGCCGGGACGCGGTTGGCTCGAACAGAATCCAGCCGTAACCAGGGAAGAAGACTTCGACCCAGGCGTGCGCGTTCTTCTGCCGGTAGAGGTAGCCACCTTGCTGCGGGTCAAGGGTGCCCGGATAGTAGCCGGCGACCAGGCGCGCAGGGATGCCGAGCGCGCGCAGCATGACGACCATCGACGTGGCGTAATACTCACAGTAGCCCTGCGGGTTGTCGAAGAGCACGTAATCGACGACGTCCTGGTCCTTGGGCGGTACCGGGACGTTCTCGTTGTAGGTGATGTGCGACCGCAGGTAGTCCTGGATGGCCATCGCGGCGTCGAAGGGGGTGTCAGTCGAGGCGGTGAGGCTGTGCGCGAGCTGGGTGGTGCGCGGCGTGATGGTCGTCGGCAGTTGCAGGTAGCGGCGCTCGACGTAGCCGGGATAGTCCGTGCCGGCATTGCGAAGCTGGTCCGGCGAGGCAGTGCTGGCGAGCGCGGTGTACTCGTAGGTCGAGCCGACTCCGAGCGGCTGACGCGAGAAGACGATTTCCACATCGTCATAGACCGGGAGCTGGCCGCTGACGACCAGATCGGTCGCCATGCCATTGGCGTCGATGTCGTAGCGAACATCGAGGAAGCGTTGCCGCAATTGCGCCAGCTCGGCGTTGATCTCGTCCTGGTCGGACACATCCAGCGCCTGCGGCAGCCCGTTGACGACATCCGAGCCGAAATCGGCGTGGCGCACGAGCCGGGCAATGCGCTGCAAGTCGGGCGGCAGCTGACCGAGTTCGTCGTCGGCGAGCGAGAAGCGCTCGTCCTTGAGCTGGCGCCAGGACATGCGGACCGAGGCCGGCTGCGATGACGACCGATAGAGCTCGGGCGAAAGCATGATCTTGCCGGTCGGCGTGAGCACGACGATCGTGCCGTCGATCTCGGCGCGCTGCTGGTTGACCTCGCTGGAGAGGAGCACGCGCTGGCCGGGCGCGAAGGTCATCTCCGGTGAGTAGGTGCGGCCATCGGGTCCGTCCGGATTGAACGTCGATTCGACGTCGGTTGACCAGCCATGCCCGGAATAAACATCGTAGTGCTGCGCCGCGAGGTACTCCGCCGCCGGCGCCTTCAGAAGCAACGCTGGCTGGTCGCTGAGCTTGAGCGGGCCGCCAATTGAAAACGCGTTGGCGAAGGAGGAATAGCTTCCCGCTTCGACTGTCCCGGTCCCATTGGTGCCGGTGGCGTTCGACCAGAGGTCGTCGGACTTCTGCTGGATGGCGTCGATCGGCTGCTGGACACGCGACAACAGCGGTTCGAGGACGCGCTGGACGGTCGGGCTGGGCGCGGCCCAGCCGATCGAGGTGGCCAGGATCGCGACGACGATGCCGATCGTGAAGAACCGCGAGGCGAAGCTATCCGGCGACGGAATGCGAAGGCGCGACCAGTCCCGCTGCCGCGCGACGAGGTGGAAGCGGGCAGCGAGGGTGCCGCCGAGGATCAGGTAGGCGATCAGCGGCCAGGTGTGGGCGCGCGGCGCGTAGCCGAGATTGATGAGGAGCAGAAAGCCGGGGATGAGCAGCGACGCGAAGACCCAGCCGCGGCGGAAGAGCGTCCAGGCGGCGAGGTAGGTCACGAGCCAGACCATCGCCGCCATCAACACCGACATCAGGAGCCGCTGGTTGGTCTCGAGGATCGGATGACCGAGATACCAGTGCCATTCGAGCTGGATCAGGCTTTTGACCCGCGAGGGCAGGCGGGCGCCCAGCTCGGGATGGGGCACCGCGACGATCAGGGACGCGAAGATGATGCCGGCCACGAGCGCGACGAGATGCGCCAGCGCATCGACGATGGCGGAACGCGCGAGGAGGAGCCCGAACAGCGCGGCGACGAGCGCGACGAGCGGCAGCGAGACCTCGAGCGCCTGCCAGCCCGAGACCTGGACCGCGGCGGCGGCGCAGACGACCAGCCCGAGGTGGAGGGCGAGCACATCCCAGCCCTCCGGCATGATCGCGGCGGGCGTGTCTCGTTCCGCACGGTTCGTGAGCTCAGCCAACGGCGATCGATCCTTCCAGCATGGATGTGACCGGCCTCAGGCCGATCGGGCAAGTCCCAGGCGAGGCAATGGTGTCGAGAGATCCTGCCCGTAATCGACCGGGTAGACGTGGACCCGCTGTGCCAGCAGGGATGAGATGGTGGCAGCGGATGGCGGCGCCTGTGGGTCGAAGGAGGCCGGATTGAGGACCACGACCGTCAACGGCACCTGGCGCTGGGCCAGCGACGCGGCCGAACGGGTCCAGTCGGCGGCGGTCGACGCGGTGATGATGATGACTCCCGTCTGCTTCGAAAAACGGCTCGCTTCTTCGGTCAACGTCACGGCGAGCGGTTTGGATCCGAAGGCGCTGGCAGTGGCCAGTGTCTCCAGCACGCGCAGCCATTGCCGTTCGACGCGGTCCGGCATCATCCGGATCGACTGGCCGCGGCTGACGATCAGACCGACCTCACGCCCCTCATTGATACACCGTTGGGCAAGTGAGGCGGCAATGGTCACACCGTAGTCCTCGGTCGAACGGAGCCACTGGATCGGATCGCCGGGCTGCGGCGACTCCGAGCGTCCGGTCGCGGCATACTGATAGTCGGCGTCGAGATCGAGCACGATCCAGACATCGGATGTTGGATCGGGGTCGAACTCCTTGACCATCATCCGGCCCAGCCGCGCGGTCGCGTTCCAGGAGATGTGATTAAGCGGATCGCCGGGCGTGTATTCCCGCAGACCGGCGATGGCGGGGGTCGCGACCGAGGTCAGGCGCTGTCGCGTCCGGCCGCCCTGCAGGTTCACGGCGGGCAACGGGACGCCGGAGACGTCGATGATGGCCGGGAAGACGATCAGCTCGTGCGCGATCGGCACCGTCTGGCGGACGTTGAAGATACCGAACGGATCGCCGGAGCTGAGCGCGAGCGGGCCCATGCGGAAGCGACCGCGCTGCCAACAGACCGTGGAACGGGTCCAGGGGGCACGGCCGTGCGCGCCGAGATGCACCACCCGGCTGATGCGGTGACCGGGCAGCGACGAGAAGTCGCGCGCCTCGACCCAGAGCTTCGGCAGGAACCCGCGGTTGACGATGGTAATGCGCTCGGTCGCACTCTGCCCGACCTGCACCCGGTCACTCGCCAGCCCCCGCTCGACCGCGAGTCCCTTGACCGAGACCCGGCTCCAGAGGAACGCGAGCAGCAGGAATGCGACCAGCGAATAGATGATCGGGTGGAGCGCCGGCCACTGGTAGACCGAAGCGACGACGACCAGGACGACGATGAGGACGATGACCTTGAGCGCGCCCATCGTCCGGTTACGACCAGACGGCCGCGCGCCGCTGGCGTCCGTTGCCGCTCACATTGAGCGGCTGCGCGCCCGGCACCGGGACGCTGCCCAGCAGATCGCGAATCACAGTCCGGCTCTCGACGCCGCGCATGCGCGAGGCGGGATTGATGATCACGCGGTGAGCGAGCGTCGGCTCGGCGAGGAGCTTCACGTCGTCCGGCGTGACGAACTCGCGGCCGTTGATCGCCGCCCAGGCGCGGCTGGCATTGAAGAGCGCGAGCGAGCCGCGCGGGCTGGAGCCGAGGAAAACGTCATCATGGCGCCGCGTCGCATCCACGAGGCCGACGATGTACTCCCGGACTTCGAGCGCAACGTGGATGGTCTTGACGACCTCCTGGGCCTTGACCAGGTCATCGATCGAGAGGACCTGGCGCAACGTCTCCAGCGGATGCTGCAGGTGTTGCCGGTCGAGCATCTCCAGCTCGCCGGCGCGACCGGGATAGCCGACCGAGAGGCGGATCAGGAACCGGTCGAGCTGCGCTTCGGGCAGCGGGAAGGTGCCCTCGTAGTCGATCGGGTTTTCGGTCGCGAGCACGATGAAGGGCTGGGGCAGCGGATGGGTGACGCCGTCGATCGAGATTTGCGCCTCCTCCATCGCCTCAAGCAACGCGGATTGGGTTTTCGGCGTGGCCCGGTTGATCTCGTCGGCGAGGACCATCTGGGCGACGATGGGGCCGGGCCGGAACTCGAAGGTGCCGCGCTGCTGGTTGAAAACGTTCACGCCGGTGACATCGCTCGGCAGCAGATCGGGCGTGAACTGAATGCGCTTGAAGGTCGAGCCGATGCTGCGCGCGATCGCCTTGGTGAGAACGGTCTTGCCGACGCCCGGCACGTCCTCGATCAGGACGTGGCCCCGGCAGAGCAGGGCGACGAGGACGAGCTGGACCTCACGCCGCTTGCCGACGATGACCTGCTCGACATTATCGGTGGCGATCTCGACCAGGGAACGGACGGATGACGCTTGACTCAATGGGGCTGCTCCTCGGGAGCATGATGGCCAGGACCGGAGCGGGCGCGCCGGCGGACCGATCCGGCGGTTGAACGGCAGGACGGGGCTGCCACCATGATCCGAGTATAGCCGACGGCGGCAGATATACTCAGCACTGATTGAGCAGCCCGGTCATGTCCGCAGGAGGCCTTCCACGTGTCTGAGAAACCGGTTGTCGTTCTGGTCGATGGGTTCGGATTGATCTTCCGCGCCTACCACGCGCTGCCGCCGAGCATGGCGACCGCCAGCGGCGAGCAGACCAACGCGGTCTACGGCTTCGCCTCGATGCTGCTCGACGTCCTCAACCAGCGCAAGCCGACCTACGCCGTCGTGGCGCTGGAGAAGGGCCACACGTTCCGGCACGAGGCCTACGAGGGCTACAAGGCGAACCGCGGCGAGATGCCCGAGGACTTGCGCGAGCAGGTCTCGCGCGTGCGCGAGCTGATCGGCGCGCTCCGGATCCCGATCGAGGAGCGCGATGGCTACGAGGCCGACGATGTCATCGGCAGCCTCTCGCGCGAGCTGCCGCGCGACCATGGCCTGTCGGTCGTCGTCGTGACCGGCGACTCCGATCTGCTGCAGCTCGTGGACGAGGACGTGCTGGTCGTGCTGCCAGGCGCGCGACGGTTCGGGGACGTGCGGGAATTCGACATCCCGGCGGTCCACGAGCGCTACGGGTTCGGGCCCGAATTGGTGCCGGACTACAAGGCGCTCGTCGGCGACACGTCGGACAACATCCCTGGGGTGCCAGGGATCGGCGACAAGACCGCCAAGGCGCTGATCAGCCAATACGGCCCGATCGAGGAGATCTTCGCCCATCTCGACGAGGTGACGCCGACGCGGGCGCGCAACGCGCTGCATGGCACCGACGAGCAGGCGCGCAAGAGCAAGGAGCTGGCGACCATCGTCCGCGACCTCAACATCGACCTCGACCTGGACGAGAGTCATGTCGGCCGCTACGACCGGGATGCCGTGGCCGAGCTTTTCCGCGAGCTGGAGTTCCGCTCGCTCTTGCAGAAGCTGCCGGCGACGATCGGACCGGACGGCAAGGCGCGGCCGGCGAAGCCCAAGCCCAAGGAGGTCGGCGACTTCGAGCGAAACATCGTGACGAATGACGAGCAGCTCGAGCAAATGGCGAAGCGCGTCGGGGAGGCCGAAGCGATCGCGGTCGATGTGGAGACCGACTCGAAGGATCCGATGCAGGCGAATCTCGTCGGCATCGCCGTCGCGACGGCGCCACGCGAGGCGTTCTACGTCCCGGTCGGGCACAACGACGGCGACCAGGTGACGCTGGAGCGGGCGCGGGTGGCGCTGAATCCCGCGTTCCAGCGCAAGGACCTGAAGCTGTACACCCATCACGGCAAGTACGACCTGCAGGTGCTGACGCGGCACGGGTTCGATGACCGGCCAATCGACTTCGACACGATGATCGCCGGCTACCTGCTCGGCGACACCTCGCTCCGGCTCAAGGACATGGCCTTCCAGCGGCTCGGCAAGGAGATGACCGAGATCACCGAGCTGATCGGCACCGGCCGCGGCCAGAGCACGATGGACACGGTCGATTATCAACAAGCCGGGCTCTATGCCTGCGCCGACGTGGAGGCGACCTTCGGCCTCGTCGAGCCGCTGCGGCACGAGCTGGAGGAACGCGATCAGCTCGAATTGCTGAAGGAGATCGAGCTGCCGCTGGTGCCGATCCTGATGGCGATGGAGCGGGCCGGGGTCGCGATCGACGTCGCGGAGCTGGAGCACTTCTCGGAGGAGCTGACGACGCGGCTGGCGGCAATCGAGGTCGAGGTCGAGCAAATCGCCGGGCATGAACTGAAGATCAGCTCGAACAAGCAGCTCGGAGACTTTCTCTTCGTCGAGCTGGAGCTGCCCAAGGGGCGCAAGACCAAGACCGGCTATTCGGTCGATGAGTCGGTCCTGGAGGGCCTGACCGACCAGCATCCGATCCCCGGCCTGGTGCTCGAATACCGTTTGCTCTCGAAGTTGAAGTCCACATACGTTGACGCGCTGCCACGCGAGGTCAACCCGCAAACCGGCCGCGTGCATACGTCGTACAACCAGACAGTCGCCGCGACCGGGCGGCTCTCGTCCCAGCACCCGAACCTGCAGAACATCCCGATCCGGACGGAGCTGGGCCGCCGCGTCCGCCGCGCCTTCATCGCCGACCACCGGCCCGAACACCGGCTCTTCGAGGACGCGACTCTGCTCGCCGCCGACTACTCCCAGTTCGAGCTGCGCATCCTCGCCGACATGAGCGGCGAGCCCTTCCTGATCGACGCGTTCAAGGATGGCGAGGATGTCCACCGCGCCACCGCCGCGCTCGTCGCCGGCGTTCAGCCAGAGGATGTGACGCCGAACATGCGGCGGATCGCCAAGACGGTCAACTTCGGCATCCTCTACGGGATGCAGGCCTTCGGCCTCTCCCGCGACACCGGCATGAGCCGGGCGGATTCGCAAGCGTTCATCGACCAGTACTGGGCGCGGCTGCCGAACGTGAAGAGCTTCTTCGACGAGATCCTGCGCTTCGGCGGCAATCACGGCTACGTGCAGACATTGATGGGACGCAGGCGCTACCTGCCAGAGCTGCACGCCTCCAATGGCGCCCGTCGGCAGGCGGCGCAACGAATGGCGATGAACATGCCGATCCAGGGCACGCAGGCGGACATGATGAAGCTGGCGATGATCCGGCTGGACCAGGCGCTGAAGGCCCAGAAGCTGCCGGCGCGGATAATCCTCCAGGTCCACGACGAGCTGGTGCTGGAAGTCGCGAAGGATCAGCTCGAACCGACCGCGCGGGTGCTGAAGCAGTCGCTGGAGACCGGCTTCGACCTGGCGGTGCCGCTGGTCATTGAGATGCGGCAAGGGCAGAACTGGGAAGACATGGCCCCGCTGGAGATCGAGCCCGCCTGATCGTGTTGCGACCCTGAGTCGTGGCGACTAAAATAGTGAGGGTCGCCCCGAGGGCGAAGATATTCAGTTGTCCATCATGGGAGTATGTGAGGGTCCATGCCTACCTACGCGTACCGATGCACGGCTTGCGGCCACGAATTCGACCAGTTCCAGAAGATGTCCGACGATCCGTTGACAGTTTGTCCGGAATGCGGCGGCGAAATCCGCCGGGTAATCCATCCGGTCGGTGTCGTGTTCAAGGGGTCGGGCTGGTACATCACTGACAGCCGGAAGAAGGACGCGGAGCGCAAGGCCGGTAAGGCGAACGGCGACTCGAAGGCGAAGGAGAAGGACGGCAAGCAGCCGGCCAAATCCGGGAACGACGCGAAAGCCGATTCCACCAAGAGCGAGAAGGCGGCCAAGGCGGCCGCCGATTAGGAGTTGTCATTCATGCGCGGCAACGCGACGCGCCAGCCCCACGATTCATGGTGCCGCCCGGCGGGCGGTTCGCTCCGCGTTGCCACGTCCTGTCCGGTCGGTCGTACCGGGGACCGGCGCTAGCCGGTTCTGCTCGCACGACACCGGGCGCCTCACACCACTACCGCGCGCCCGTGTTCCGAACCTCCGCACACCTCTGTCACGGGAGCGCATGCATGGCCATTGATTCTTCTTCTGATGATTCGCGCCCATTGACCCCGAGGACGCCCGGCCCGAAAGGGACCGGGCCAGGGCGACGAAGCCCGGCAATCCGGGCTGAGCAGCGTACCGGCACGGAACGATCTTCTCTTCACCAGACGAGTTCCGCCGTGCGGATTCAGCCGAGTGCACCGTGCCTCGCGCGATGGCCCGAGTGTTGATGCTCCCTTTGGACCGATATCGATTACCCTCCATGAACGGGAGCACATGACAACGTGAACCAACTACCACGCGGCGGCACGCTGCAAATCTACAACACGCTGACGCGGACGAAGGAGCCGTTCGAGACGATCGAGCCGGGCAAGGTCCGGATGTACGTCTGCGGCGATACCGTGTACGCCAGCTCACACATCGGGCATGGCATGTCGAAGATCGTCTTCGATATGATCCGGCGCTACCTCGAGCACAAGGGATACGAGGTCCGGCACGCCCAGAACTTCACGGACGTCGATGACAAGATCATCAACCGGGCCAACGAAGAGGGCATCACGACCGACGAGCTGGTCGAGACGGTCATCGCCGATTATTTCAATGAGATTTCGGCCTTCAACGTCCAGCCGGCGACGGTCTATCCACGCGCGACGCAAGAGATCCCCGGCATCATCACGATGATCGAGGGGTTGATCGCGAAGGGCCACGCCTACCCGCTCGACGGCGACGTCTACTATCGCGTCCGCTCGTTCCCGGGTTATGGCAAGCTCTCGCACCGCAGTATCGACGATCTCCGCGCCGGCGCGCGGATCGAGGTCAACGAGAACAAGGAGGATCCGCTCGACTTCGCGGTCTGGAAGGCGGCGAAGCCGGGCGAGCCGAGCTGGCCGAGCCCGTGGGGCGACGGCCGGCCGGGCTGGCACATCGAGTGCTCCGAGATGTGCTCGCGCCACCTCGGCGGCGTGGTCGATATCCACGGCGGCGGCGCGGACCTGATCTTCCCGCATCACGAGAACGAGATCGCCCAGTCCGAGGCGTTCCTCGGGCAAGAGCCTTTCTCGCGATTCTGGGTCCACAATGGGCTGCTACAGCTCGGCGACGAGAAGATGTCGAAGTCAATCGGCAACATCGTCAAGCTGCGGGAGATCATCGCTCGCGGGCTCGCGCCCGCTTTCCGCCTGCTGGTCCTGCAATCGCACTACCGGGCGCCGCTGACCTACACCGAGCAGGCGTTGCAGGCAGCCGAGAGCGGGCTGGACCGGCTTCGGGTCGCGGCCCGGCCGGTGGCGGAATCGGGCACCGAGCCGGACGCGAGTGAGCTTCCTGGCATCATGGCCGAGACGGATCGGCGCTTCCACGCCGCGATGGACGACGACTTCGACACGCCGAAGGCAGTCGCGGCGCTCTTCGACCTGGCGCGGGCGATCAATCGCGAGACGGCGCAGTACGGCGGCACGGCGACCGCCGGGCAGGCGCAGGCGGCGCTGACTGATCTGGCCAGCGTGCTCGGGCTCGACCTCTCGGAGACGCTGAGCGAGGCGATCGGCGACGGCGCGCCGTTCATCGAGCTGCTGATCCAAATCCGCCAGCAACTACGCGACGCCAGGCAATGGGCGCTCGCCGACCGGATCCGGGACGGACTCACCGAACGGGGAATCACGATTGAAGACACGGCAAACGGGACGACCTGGCGACAAGCCTAGCGGCGGGCGCTCCAACCGCGAGGACCGCCGCCGGCACGCGCCGGCTGCGGTCCGCCGGGGCGCCCGTGAGCGGGCCGGGAGCCCGTCCTCGGGCCAGCGGCCACCGCGACAGACCGTCCGCTGGCGCGAGGGCGACGTGCTCTACGGCCGCCACGCGGTCGAGGAGGCGCTGATGGCGGAGCGCCGCAAGCACCACCGGCTCCTCATCGCCGAGGGCGTCAAGCCGGATGCCCGGATCGAGCGGATGCGTGAGCTGGCGCGTCAGGCAGAGGCGCTAATCGAGACGGCGCCCCGGCCGCTGCTGGACGACCTGACCGATCGCGCGAACCATCAGGGGGTCGCGCTTGAGACGTCCGAGTACCCCTACGCTGAACTGCCCGATTTGCTGGACGAGCCGGGCATCTTCCTGGTCATCGACCACTTGCAGGACCCGCAGAATATCGGCACGCTGCTCCGCGCGGCGGAGGCGGTCGGCATAACCGGCGTGGCGATCGCCCGCGACCGCGCGGCAAGCATCACCCCGGCCGTCGTGAATGCGTCGGCCGGGGCGGTCGAGCACCTGCGCATCGCCGAGGAGACGAACCTGGGGCGGACAATCGACAAGCTGAACGAGGCGGGCTGGTGGATCGTCGGACTCGACGCCGGCGAGGACGCGCAAGACCTCTTCTCGCTCGATCTGCCAGAACCCGTGGCCCTGGTCATCGGCGCGGAGGGGCCGGGTTTGACGCCCAGCCTGCGCAGCCGGTGCCAGATCGTCGCCTCACTGCCGATGGCCGGCAAGATCGAATCCCTCAACGCCGCGACGGCCGGCTCGATCGCCCTCTACGACCTCCGCCGGCGCCAGCTCGCCGCCGCAGCAGCCTCTTCGTAGGGGGTATTGATGCGGGCGCAACATCGTTCGTGGCCCCAGGGCCCTGTGCCCGGCCCACTTGGCCGGGCACAGGGCCCTGGGGGCTACCGCCATTCCCTCTCATTCACGCCAGAGGAGCCAACGGCCACACTTGCAGTGTCAAAAAGACACTGTTATGGTGTACGTACACCTAGCGGCGTCGCCGCGAACCCGGTGTTCCCGCACGTTTCCCGCCTCGAAGCTCAATTGCGCTGTCCCGTGCTTGCCGGCTCGTCACCGGCCCGCTCGTCGACGAGGGAGAACCATGCGTCAGGCATCACCGCTCACCCATTTTCGGCAGAAGATCGACCGGCGAGCCATCCTCAGGGCCACTGGCGCCTTCGCCGCCATGGCGGTGGCCGGAGGCGCGGCGACGCGCGCAACGTCGGCCCAGACAGTGGGCACGCTGGCCAACGAGTGGGTGCAACCGGATGGCGTCGGTGGCGAGTCGCCTGACGGGTCGCTCGGTTTCAAGGCCGACTTCCCGTTCTACGCCATCGCGCCGCACTGGCCGGGCGACCTCGCGTTCCCGGCCTCCGTCGAGGTCTCGCTGAGCGCGGACGGGCAGCATTACACCAAGCCTCAGACGCTCGGCGCATCCGAGCTCGATGCGGGGCCGCCGGACCGGGACGGCCGCACCTACGGCAGTCTCCTCGTTTCCGATCAGGCGCAATATGTCAAATATCGCGGTCTCGACTCGAATGGCAACACCGCCGCCATCCCTGGCCTGGCCTTTACCTACATCGATGCGTCCGGCGGCCCCACGACCGACGACGTGAGTCAGGCAGCGCTCGATCCCTCGGTCGCGCGGCCACCGATCATCTCCCGCAGCGAATGGGGATCGAACCTCGCCTACGGCGGCACCGAGAAAGCCTCGACGCTCTGGCCGCCGCAATACCAGACGGTCGAGCACATCATCATCCACCATTCCGAGACGCCGAACTTCCGCGATCCGCTGCTCGAGATCCGCTCGATCCACTACTACCACGCGATCACGCGGGGCTGGGGCGACATCGGATACAACTACCTCGTTGATTTCATGGGCAACGTCTACGAGGGCCGCGCGGGCGGCGAAAACGTGATCGGCGGTCACGCCTACCAGTACGCCTATGGCAGCGCCGGCATCTGCTGCATGGGCTCGTTCTCGGTCGAGAACGCGACACCGGAGGCGCTCGCGGGGCTGATCTGGATCACCGCCTGGGCGGGGCGCAACCTCGATCCGCTCGGCAAGGCCGACTTCCACGAGACAGCGCAGTGCCCGACGATCTGCGGACATCGTGACGTCGTCGACTCGTCCTGCCCTGGCGACGAGCTCTATGGCGATCTCGACCACATTCGCCACGCCGTCAGTGACGTGCTCGCCGGTACGACTAATCCCGCTCCTGATCCTGCCTTCAAGGCGAACGACGTCGTCGCGATCACGGTGGACGACGCGAACCTGCGCGGCGGCCCGGGCACGCAATTCGACATCGCGGTGACGCTACCGGTCGGGACGATCATGGCGGTCATCGAAGGTCCGGCGACGGACGGCGATTACGTCTGGTACAAGCTGGAGGGGGATCCGGGCAGCGGTTGGGCCGCGACGTCGGTCTTCACCGCGAGCGACGCGCCGCCGCCGGGCGGGACGTACGCGGCCGGCGACACGGTCTACGTCAACACCGACGATCTCAATCTGCGGCAACAGCCCGATCTGGCCTCGCTGATCGTCACGGTCGTCTCCGCGGGTACTGAGGCGACGGTCCTCGACGGCCCGATGCGCGGTGACAGCATGCACTGGTATAAGCTCCAAACCAGCGCCGGCACCGGCTGGGCGGTCGAGAAGTACCTCTCCGCCAAGCCGGTCAAGGTCGATCCGACCTTCACCATCGGCGACACCGTGCAGGTGGACACCGACAAGCTGAACCTGCGCGGCGACGCGTCGACGGGAAGCTGGGTGGTCGCGACGGTGCCGACGAAGACACGCGGGTCGGTGCTCGATGGCCCGATCGCGGCCGAGGGGCACACCTGGGTCCAGTTGCAGACGGCGCTCGGCACCGGCTGGTGCGTGACCGGCTATCTGAAGGCGGCGAAGCCGCTGCCGCCGCCGCCGGTCAAGTTCCAGGTTGGCGACAAGGTGAAGGTCGATACCGATCTGCTGAATTTGCGGGAGCACATCGACCCGACGACCGCGGTCGTCGCCCAGCTTCCAGAGGGGATGGTCTGCACGGTGACGGACGGCCCGCTCAACGGCGATGGCCACGTCTGGTACGAGCTGGACACGCCGAAGGGCAAGGGGTATGCCGACCAAACCTACCTCGCGCTCGCCAGCGCCGACAATGGAACGTGAGTGGACCGCGGCGCGGCCGGCGCGTTGCAGCCGGCCGCGCGTGGCGGGTATCCTTATGAGTCGCAGGAGACGTGTCCGCACCGGTGTTGGGTTGCCATGTTCCGGTGCGGCGCTTTGCGTTGACGTGCAGAAACCCGCTCGCGTTTGGAAGGTATGCATCCCATGAAGGTCGTCCTCCGACAGGACGTGGAGAAGCTCGGCGAAGCCGGCAGCGTCCAGAATGTCTCGAATGGCTACGCCCGCAACTATCTGATCCCGCAGGGCCTGGCGGTCGTCGCCACCGCCGGCGAGCTCAAGACCGCTGCCCACAACCAGGCGGTCAAGGATCGCAAGGTCCTCCGCCAGGAGCAGCAGCTTCAGTCGCTGGCCGACAAGATCAGCGGCCAGAAGCTGAGCTTCACCGCCCGCGCCGGCGAGCAGGGCCGTCTCTTCGGTTCGGTCACGGCCGCCGACATCGCCGAGCAGCTCTCGCGGAACATCGGCGAGGAGATTGACCGGCGAAAGGTCATGCTCAACGAGCCGATCCGCCAGACCGGCACGCACACGGTCGCCATCCACCTGGTCGGCCGCCTGCGGCCGGAGATCACCGTCACGGTGGAATCGGACCGGCAGGACGAGAAGGAGAACGCGGCGGAGACGGCCGAGCGCCTCGGCGGCATCCCGAACGAGGAAGCGCAGGAGGCGAACGCCGCGGCCGAAGAGGCCGGCGTTTAGGACCACAACCCGCCACAAACATAGCCACGGTTAGCCGCCCCCGCCGGCCCGACTGCACAGAGGGGAGCCCTCTGCATGGACACGGTGACGGAGCGTCTACCGCCCCACAACGTCGAAGCCGAACAATCAGTCCTCGGGAGTCTCATGATCGACCGCGACGCGATCATTCGCGTGGCGTCGTACGTGAAGCCCGAGGACTTCTATCTCGCCGCCAACGGCTCGATCTATCAGGCGATCCTGGAGTTGTACAACCGACGCGAGCCGACCGACTTCGTGACGCTGACAGACGAGCTGGAGCGCAAGAACCAGCTCGACGACGTCGGCGGCGTCGGCTACCTGTCGTCGCTGCTCAATTCGGTCCCGACCGCCGTCCACGTCGAGTATTACGCGCGGATCGTCGAGCGGACGTCGATGCTGCGGCGGCTGATCGACGCCGGCACCTCGATCGTCGGCATCGGCTACCAGGACAACGTCGAGACCGAGGACGCGATCGATGCCGCCGAGCGGGCGCTGTTCCACGTCTCCCAGCGCCGGAGCAGCCGCGACTTCCAGTCGATCTCCGACATCCTCGACCGCTTCTTCGACCAGATCGATTACCTGCAGCAGCACCGCGGCGAGGTAGTCGGCGTCCCGACCGGCTTCACCGACCTCGACCAGCTCACCGGCGGCTTGCAACGTTCTGATCTCATTATTGTTGCAGCTCGGCCGTCGATGGGAAAGACGGCGTTTTCTCTTGGGTTAGCTTACGGATCAGCGGTCCAACATGGAAAGACGGTCGGGATCTTCAGCCTTGAGATGTCGGCGGAACAATTGGTGCAGCGGTTGCTGGCGACGGAGACGGGGGTCGATTCGCACCGGTTGCGGTTGGGGATGATCAACGAGGATGAGTGGGATCGCATCTCACGGGCGTTCGGGCGGCTGGCGGAGGCGAACATCTTTATCGACGACTCGGCGAGCGCGAGCGTGATGGACGTCCGCTCCAAGGCCCGGCGGTTGCAGGCGGAATACGGGCTCGACCTGGTCATCGTCGACTATCTCCAGCTCATGAGCGGCGGCCGGCGCGACAACCGGGTGCAGGAGATCTCGGAGATCTCGCGCGGGCTCAAGGGCCTGGCGCGGGAGCTGAATGTGCCGGTCATCGCTCTCTCCCAGCTCTCCCGCGCGGTCGAGTCGCGCTCCGATCACCGGCCGATGCTCTCCGACCTGCGCGAGTCCGGCTCGATCGAGCAGGACGCCGACATCGTGATGTTCATCTACCGGGAAGAGAAGTACGACGAGAATTCCGACAAGAAGGGGATCGCCGAGATCATCGTCTCCAAGCACCGGAACGGCCCGGTCGGTTCGCTGAACCTGCGCTTCTTCGAACGGACGGCGCGGTTCGCCGACCTCGAGCTCTACCGCGAGCCGGAGGAGTAGCGCGCCGTGCCTTTGGAGAAGACCGTTGACCGCCGTCTTGGCGGCTTCCTGCTCGACCATGAGCCGTCGATCGGCGTGCCCGCGTCATTCTTCACCGACGTGCTGCCGCAGATCGTCAATCTCGCGGAGCTGCACGTCACGCTCACCATCTTCCGGCTCACGGCCGAAGCAGGCGGCCTGGGCACGCCGGTCGCCGAGCGGAAACTGCTGCGCGAGAAGGGGTTGCGGCAGGCGCTGCGCCCGAATGGCAGCCCGCGTCAACCGACGCAACGGATTCTGGAGGGCGTCGAGCTGGCGCTGTCGCGTGGAACGCTGCTGCGGCTTGTCGCGGAGCATGGCAAACGCCACGCGAATTGGTACTATGTCAATACACCAGACAACCGCGCGGCGGTTGCGGCCATGGAACGCGGTGAACAGGCACCGCCAGCCGAGGCGTGGGTCGACGACGAGCCGCCGGTGATCCGGCTGGAGCGGCCGACGATCTTCCGGCTCTACGAGCAGAATATCGGACCGCTGACGCCGCTGGTGGCCGACCGCATCGTCCAGGCGCTCGATGATTACCCCTCCGACTGGATCGAGGACGGCATCGAGGAAGCGGTCGCGTACAACCGTCGGAGCTGGCGGTATATCGAACGCATTCTGGAGAACTGGTCGGCCCAGGGCCGGGCAGCGCGAGAGCGTTAGGACAAGGTCATGAAGCGAATCGGCGATGTGATGCGCTCGATTCCGATCGAGCCGCCCAAGCCGGGCGCCACCAACGAAGTCCGGATCATGAAGACGGCGGCGGCGAAGTGCCCGATCTGCCAGGATGCCGGCTACCTGCGGGCGAACGTGCCGGTCGGACACCCGATGTTTGGGCGCATATTTCCCTGCGAATGCAAGCGGCGGGAGATGGACGAGCATCGAACCGAGGAATTGCAAAAGCTCTCCAACCTCGAGTCCTTCACGGGCCAGACATTCGAGGAGTTCGATCCGGGCGTCGATGGCATGCGCGAAGCGTATGATACGGCGCGCGCATTCGCGCAGGAGCCGAATCACCGCTGGCTTTTCCTCTATGGCCCGTGCGGCACCGGCAAGACCCATCTGGCTGTGGCGATCGCCAAGCACGTGATGGATGTGCACCAGATGCAGGTCTATTTCGCGGTCGTGCCCGATCTGCTCGACCATCTGCGGGCGACGTTCGACCCGCGCTCGGGCTCGGCCTACGACGACCGGTTCTCGCTGATCCGCTCGGCACAGTTGCTCGTGCTGGACGACCTCGGCACGGAGAACGCGACGCCCTGGGCGCGGGAGAAGCTCTACCAGATCATCAACCACCGGTACGTCGAGCAGATGCCGACGGTGATCACGTCGAATGTCGATCAACGAAAGGTCGACGATCGCATTATGTCGCGCATTCTCGACCATCGCCTGACGGATTATGTCGAGGTCAACGCGGACGACTTCCGGCGCCCGGGCGACGCGACCCGGCTGCGCCGGCCCCGCCGGTTCTGACCGATCGGCGGCGCGCCGAAACCGCCGCGCCGCGCCGCGCGTCAGAGGAAGCGGGAGCGCGGATCGCCGGGCTGGCTGCGATCACGTACTGACTTGCCTCTCCGGGAGTTCCCGGCGGTCCTTTTGGTACACTGGGGGTTGATTCCTCGCGGAATGCGCGTATCCAGCGAACAAGGGTTGCGGAAATGACGAACCTCGGCTGGCTGCTTTCCAGGTTAGCCGACTACCGGGTTGTCCTCGACATCCTCGTCGTCACCATCATCATCTACTGGTTGCTCTGGGTGGCGCAGGGAACGCGCGCCCTCCAGCTCATCCGCGGGATTGTGACGCTCTTCGCATTTCTCTATCTGCTGGGTTGGGCGCTCGACCTGACGACGCTGAACTGGATCCTCTACCGCATCTGGCCCGGGCTGATCATCGCCATTCCGGTCATCTTCCAACCGGAATTGCGCCGCGCGTTCGAGCAACTGGGCCACACGAGCTGGCTGCGCAACCCGTTCCCGAGCCATCAGGAGAGCGAGGCGGACACCGCGGTCGATGAGATCGTGCGCGCCTCGGCGCAGCTCTCGCGGCTGCGCTACGGCGCACTGATGGTGATCGAGCGGGAGACCGGCTTGCAGGACTACGCCGACAAGGGCGTCCAGCTCGATGCCCAGCTTTCGCGGCAGCTGCTGATCAACATCTTCTTCCCCAACTCGCCCCTCCACGACGCGGCGGTTATCATTCGCGGCTCCCGCATCGTCGCCGCGAGTGTCGTCCTGCCACTGACCGATAACATCTCGGCCTCAAGTCAGCTCGGCACGCGCCACCGGGCCGCGATCGGCATCACGGAGGAATCAGACGCGCTGGCGGTGGTGGTCTCGGAGGAGACCGGGCAAATGGCGGTCGCTCACACCGGCCGCTTGATCCGCAACCTGGACCAGGATCGTCTCCGCCGCGTGCTCCGGACCCTCCTGCGAATCGAGCATCCCGAAGGCCCCGGACCAACCCGACCGGCGATCCCGCTGGTGACGCCGCGCAAATCGCCGGCGCCAAACGGCGCGTCCCAGCAGAGCGACCGGACGCCGGCGGCACGTGACCGCGACGCGGCAAGGACCCATTGATCTTCATGCAGATGTTGGACAGTTCAGCGCGATTTCTGCGTCAGCACATTCACCGGACCGAGATCGTCCGCTTCCTGATCTCGCTGATCCTGGCGACTTTCCTCTGGGGATGGGTGACACAGCATCAGGATCCGATCCAGTCGCGCACCTACACCAGCATTCCGATCACCGTGCAACCGCTGCCGGATACGTTGCAGGTCGTGACGAGCCTGCCCCAGGTGAGCTTTCGCGTGACGGGGCCACAATCGGAGATGAACCAGGTTCTGAGGACCCAGGTGGCGGCGACGATCGACACCGACAGCATCAACAAGGCCGGGTCGTACAAGGTGCCGGTCCGCGTCTCGACCGGAGTCAGTGGCGTCGAAGTGCGGCAGATCGAGCCACGCGAAGTGCCGATTCAGGTCGAGGAGACGGTCTCCCGCAATCTGCCATTGGCCATCCAGAAGCCACAACCGACGGCGAGCGACCCGCGCCGTGTCGGCGACGTGACGCCGGAGACATCAGAGGTCACGATCAGTGGCGCGAAGAACATCGTCAGCCGGGTGGCCAAGGTCATCCTGCCCATCGACATCAGGGATCATACGTCACCGTTCACGAGCCGGTTCCAGCCCTACGCGGTGGACAAGGATGGTCAGAAGATCGTCGAGATAGACATCCGGCCGCAGACCATCTCCGCGTTCGTGGACGTGGAGACGCGGGGCAAGACCGTCTCCGTCGTTCCGCAGACGCAGGGCACGCCGGCCGAGGGGTATTCGCTCGTGCAGTCGACGGCGAACCCGCAATCGGTCGTGGTCGATGGCCCCGCTGACGTACTGAAGGATTTGCTCTTCGTGGAGACGGAACCGGTCAACATTGAAGGCGCGAAGGCCCCGTTGGCTGTGGTTGTTGGGCTCGTCGACCTCCCGCAGGGCGTCACGGTGCTCGATCCGGCCAACGGGACGGTCGAAGTGACGGTCGTGATTCAGGAAGTCGGTGTCTCGCAAACGCTCAGCGACCAGCAGGTGCAGGTGACCGGCATCCCGTCGGGTTCCAACGTGCGGGTCGATCCCAGCACAGTCACGGTAACGCTCGACGCGCCGCCCGACGTGCTGAAGCGCATCAAGCCAGGCGATGTGAAGGTGACGGTGGACGTGAGCAATCAGCCGGCGGGCGTCTTTGAGTTGCGACCGAAGATCACCGTGCCGGATGGTGCGCGGCTCGTCGGCAGCGACCCGCCGACAATCCGCGTCACGATCGAGGCCTCCTCGTCGGGCCGTCGCGCCACCCCAAGCGCGGGCCCCTAACGCAGCGACGTAGGACAGGAGAATGCGATGTCCCCATCGTTTGCAGGAGCACGCACCCGGGGGGCCACGACCGGTCACGCGGCTTCGCCGCCCGTGGCGCGAGGAACGCGCGCGCGTCCCCGCGCCACTTGCGTCGTTGGTCGAGCGCGGCGCTCGCGAGCCTCCTGCCTCGCCGGACCGGCATTTGGCAGTGGTCCGCATCAGAACGGGTACCTACAATTTGCCGATCGTAGCGAATCGGACGTCTCAGGCCGCCGAGACGCTACAGTTCCTCGCTGGGAGCGGGGGTGTCGCCAGTGGAGGTGATCGAGTAATCCATCTCGTGGGCGAGGAGGATCGCCTCGGCGACTTCCTTCATCGATTTGCGGGCGTCCATGCTGGTCTTGCGGATGCGGTGGAAAGCCTCTGATTCACGCAGGCCGTGCGTTTCCATCAGGACGCCCTTGGCGCGTTCGACCAGCTTGCGGGTCTCCAACGCGTCCTTGAGATCGCCGACCTCGCGTTCGAGCGAGCGAAACTCGTCGAACCGTGCGCGGCTGAGCTCGATGACGGGCATCAATTCCGCCTCGCGGAACGGCTTGACGACGTAGCCGACGACGCCGGCCTCCCGCGCCCGCTCGACCAGCCCCTGGTCGGAATAGGCGGTGAGGAGCACGACCGGCGCGATGCGATCCCGCGTCAGCTCTTCGGCGGCGGAGATGCCGTCGAGGTCGGGCATCTTGATATCCATGATCAGGAGATCAGGATGGAGCTTGCGCGCCAGCTCCATCGCGGTGCGACCGTCCCCGGCTTCGGCGATGACCTCGTAGCCGAGGTGGGTCAGCATCTCCCGGAGATCGAGCCGGATGAGCGATTCGTCATCCGCGATTATGATGCGCCACCGCGAGCCGGCGCCGGCGGGACCATGCTTCATCGACCGACATCCTCATGAGCCAAACGAATCTCAGTTCGCCAGCCGTCTTCTGGAGATGACAAGGAGGGAAGACCACGACGACGGTGTGTGCACATGAGCGGTGCTCGTCGCTGGTCGGGGCGAGAGGATTCGAACCTCCGACCACCGGTACCCCATACCGGTGCGCTACCGGACTGCGCCACGCCCCGCAACTCTTGCCCGACGATTATAAGGCAGGAGCGCCCCCTCAGCAATTCACCCGCGCCGCGGATGTGTCGCCGAGGAAGGCGCTTCCGGCACGAAGCCCGTTCCGCGTGTCTCGAGGCAGGCGGAGGGCGAACGTGCTATTTGACCTCGGCCTTGGCGCCAGCCTCTTCGAGCTTGGCCTTGGCGGCCTCCGCCTCGTCCTTGGCGACGCCCTCCTTGACGGCCTTCGGCGCGGAATCGACAACGTCCTTGGCCTCCTTGAGGCCGAGGCTCGTCAGCTCGCGCACGGCCTTGATGACCTGGATCTTGTTGGCGCCGACGTCGGTCAGGATGACGTCGAACTCCGTCTTCTCTTCTTCCTCGGCGGCGGCCGCGCCGGCGCCGGCAGCGCCCGCGCCCGCGACGGCGACCGGCGCGGCGGCGGAGACGCCCCACCGCTCTTCGAGGGACTTCACCAGGGTGTTGAGCTCGAGGACGGTCATCGACTCGAGCTGTTCGATCAATTTCTCGTTATCGGCCACGGGATTCCTCCGGAATGCTTGTTCAGCAACGCATTTCAAACGCTAATGTCGAGTGGCGGGCTAGTCCGCCGCGGCCGCGCCGCCGAGCTGTTCGGCGCGCGCGTTGAGCAGATAGGCGACCGAGCGGCCGGGGCCACTGAACACGCCGACGGTCCGTGTCATCGGCGAGGCCAGCATCCCGACGAGCTTGCCGAGCAGCTCTTCGCGCGGCGGCAGGCTCGCGATCGCCTCGAGATCCGGTGCCTGAACCACTTGCTGGTTCATCACGCCGGCCTTGACTTGCAGTATGCGCGACGTGCGGGCGAATTCGCTCACGACCTTGGCTGGCGCGACGACATCGCCATAGGCGAAGAGCAGCGCGGTCGGGCCTTCGAGCGTGGGTGTCAAGCCGTCGATCCCGGCCTGCTCGGCGGCGATCCGGACCAGCGTGTTCTTGGCGATCCGAAACTCCGCGTCCAGCGGCCGCAGTCTGCCGCGCAAGTCCTGCAATGCCGGGACGCTGAGCCCGCGATAGTCGGTCAGCACCGTGAGTTGCGCACGGCTGAGCCGGTCTCGCAGCTCGGCGATCTCGGCGGCTTTACGTGGGGTTGGCATACCTTGCTCCCTCCTTTCCGTCAGATTTTGTGGGCCATGGGCCCGTGTGCCGGAACACGAACGCGCCCCGGGCCTATTGATGCCCAGGGCGCGTTCCACAGTCTCGTGGGAGGGAGCCCCTGAGCCTCGGTCGGAAATTAAGCGGCGAGCTGCACCGACGGTCTTCGGCCAGGTTGCGTTACGTGAGTGGCAGCGAATGCTACTGCGCGACGTTCGACGCCTGCGCCAGCGCCTCGTTGACATCGAGGGGCACGCCCGGGCTCATCGTCGTCGCGATCGTCAGTGTACGGCAATAGACGCCCTTGATACCAGACGGCTTGGCCCGGTTCAGGGCATCGACGGCGGCGAGCACGTTCTCGCTGATCTTGCCAGCGTCGAAGCTCTTCTTGCCGATGGTGATGTGGACGTTGCCGGTGCGGTCGTTCCGGAACTCGACCCGACCGCCCTTCAGCTCGCGGATGACGCCCGGCAGATCCTCGACCTCCCGAACCACCGTGCCGGAGCGCGGATTCGGCATGAGCCCGCGCCGGCCGAGGATACGGCCGAGGCCGCCGACCTTGCTCATCTGGTCAGCCATGGCGATAGTGGCGTCGAATTCGAGCCAGCCGTTCTGGATTTGCTGGACGTATTCGTCGGTGCCGGCATAATCGGCGCCGGCGTCGAGAGCGACGCGCTCCGCCTCCCCGGCGGCGAAGACGAGCACGCGGACTTCCTGCCCGGTGCCGCTGGGGAGGGTCACGCTCGAGCGGACCGCCTGATCCGCCTGGCGGGGATCGATCCCCAGCCGCGCGTGCAGCTCGACCGACTCGTCGAACTCGGCGAACGCGACCTCCTTGACCAGCTCGGACGCATCAGCGATTGAGTAAAGCCTGTCCGGATCGACCTTTTTGGCCGCCTCCCGGTATTTCTTGCCGTGCTGTGGCATGGTGTTCCTCCGTGGTCCTGACGAGGCGACCGCCTCTCCCACGTGTGATGGTCACATTCTGTGACCCGCCGCGCGGACGCTAGCCCGCGACCTCGATGCCCATGCTGCGGGCGGTGCCTTCGATCTGCTTCATCGCGCCATCGACGTCGACAGCGTTCAGATCCTTCATCTTCAGCTCGGCGATCTCGCGGACCTGGTCCTGCGTGACCGTGCCGACCTTCAGCGCGCGCTGGGCGCTGGAGCCCTTGTCGATCCCGGCCGCCTTGCGCAGCAGGTCCGCCGCCGGCGGCGTCTTGGTCACGAACGTGAACGAACGGTCCTCATAGACCGTGATCACGACCGGGATGACCTGCCCGACCTGGGCCTGCGTGCGCTCGTTGTACTCCTTGCAGAAGTTCATGATCGCCACGCCGTGCTGACCGAGCGCCGGTCCGATCGGGGGCGCCGGGGTCGCCTTGCCGGCGGGGATCTGCAGCTTCACATACGCGCGGATTTTCTTGGCCAAACGTCGAATCCTTTCTGAACGTCGCTGATCATTACAAACCGGCGCCGGTCCCTGGCAGGACCGGAGCCGGTCGTTCGTCACCTGTTGATGTTATGTTTCGCGTTCCGCCTGCAAAAAGTCAAGCTCGACCGGCGTCTCCCGCCCGAAGAACGAGACGAGCACCTTGATCTTGCCCTTCTCCTGGTTGATCTCGTCGATCTCGCCACGGAAGTCGGCAAACGGCCCCTCGATGATGCGGACGGTATCGCCGAGCGCGAACGACATCTTGATCTTCGGCGCCTCGGTGACCATCCCCTTGAGGATGTTCTGGGCCTCGTCGTCGCTCAGCGGGACCGGCTTGTTGTTGATGCTGACGAAGCCGGTGACGCCGGGCGTATTGCGGAGCTGGTACCAGGTATCCTCATCCATGTTCATGCGCACGAGGACGTAGCCCGGGAAGACCTTGCGCTCGACGTCGCGGCGCTGGCCCTGGTGGATTTCTATCTCTTTCTGGGTCGGCACCACGATCTCAAAGACACGCTCGCCCAGATCGAGCGCCTCGATCCGGCCCTCGATCGTCTTCTTCACCTTGTTCTCATAGCCGGAGTAGGTGTGCAGCACATACCACTGCCCTTCCGCCTCCGACGTGGGCGTGCCGGCTTCTTCCGCTCGCTTCGCAGCCAAGCGTTCCCGCAGTGTCGGGCGTGCCATTGAAGTTCCCCCTGGCTGACCAATCTGCCTTATGGCAGCGCCTGGAAAATCTGATACAGGACGTAGTCGATGCCGCCGAGCAGGAGTCCGAGGAAGACGGAGATGCCGATGACGACGATGACGAGATTGCGCGTCTCTTCCTGGCTCGGCCAGATGATCTTCTTCGTCTCTGAGTAGGTCTCGCGGGCGAGCTTGCGAATGCCCTCGGTCCGCTCCGACGCGATCACTCGCTCCCACGGTTTCTTGACCTGGGAGGGCGCGGCCTGGCGCTTGGCCTCCTGCCGGGTCAGCCTGGGCGGAGCCTGGATGGCCGGCGACTTCGGCGCCTCCTGCACGACGGTCGCGCCGTTCGTCTTGGGGGCGGCGGAATTCGCCGGTTTGACGGCGGGTTTGGTGGCTCGTTTGCTGGATCGCCGCTTGGGCGCTGCCTCGCGTTGCGCGCTCAAAGTGATTGCCCTTCTGTTCGAATGCCCACGGTCACCATCCTCCGCGATGGTCGATTCGAAGCGGGAACGGGAGAGGATGGTCGCCCGACGCACAGAAGTGGGGCGTGCCATCTGGCTCCGCCCCACCTCGACTCCGACTAGATGACCGGGCAGGGCCGGCAGGAATCGAACCCGCAACCTGCGGTTTTGGAGACCGCTGCTCTACCAATTGAGCTACGACCCTAAGGCGCTCTGCCACTCCTGCCTTAGCGGGTTTCCCGGTGGAGCTGGTGGCATCGGCAACGCGGACAAAACTTTTTGAGCTCCAGCCGGCCGGGATCGTTGCGACGATTCTTCTCGGTGGTGTAGTTCCGCTCGTGGCACACGGTGCATTCGAGCGTCACCACCGGCCGGTCGGCCTTCGACTTCCTGGCCATTCTACAACATCCTTGACCCGGTACCCAACAGGGGTCGGGTAGGCTGGTCGCGCGGCGTGGGGG
>JAICKJ010000175.1 GCA_025928015.1 Thermomicrobiales bacterium | reverse complement strand
GTGAGGAGCCGATCGACTTCACGCTGCCGGCGGTGGACCGGCCCGCGCAGGACAAATGGTATTTGATCCTCAACACCGACAAACCGGATGGAATCGAGGAGAGCACGCACGGCCAGGGCGAGAAGCTCTCGGTCCCCGGCCGCACGGTCATGCTCTTCTACGGCGGCGCCGAAGTAGAGGGATGAGCCCTGACGCTACTCGTGCTTGACGGACGCGGCGTCCGTCGGGATGAGCGCGAGGAGCTGACGCAGACGCTCGGCTTGCAATGGCGAGATATCACCGAGCAGCAACGCCAACCGTTGCTTGTACGCGCTGCCGAGATCCGCGAGGAGCTGCTTGCCGGTCGGTGTCAGGCTGGCAAGCACCATGCGTCGGTCTTCCGGGTGCGGTTCACGCACCGCCCAGCCATGCCTGGCGAGGATGTCGACATACAGCGTGGCGGTGCGGCGGGCAACGGCGAGCCGGCGCGCCAGCTCGGAGGGCGCAAGACCCCGATCGCCAATCTCGCCCAGCTCCATCAGCGCGCCGAACGCGCCGGCGGTGAGGTCGAGATCCGCCAGCGCGTCGCTCGCGGCGCGGTCGAGGGCGCCGGCCGTCCTGAGGAGCTGCATGAACGCGGTGAATCGATACGTATCTTCGGCCACCTGAGGGGCGTGCGTGGGCGTCGACTCGGCGAGCAGCCAGCCCGGATGAACGGACGGGCGCTCCAGCGTCGCAGTCGAAGCCTGACCGTTAGTTACGTCCTGTCGTGCAGTGTTTCCCATTTCGCCACTCTTTCACTGGCCCCGAGCACCCAAGACCTTCATAATCCGGATACCGGCTGGTCCAAAGCCGCTTGGCGATAGACCAGCGCCATCCGTCATCACCCATGGTACGGCTGGCCGTGATTCTGCTCAGCCGGGATGAATCCGCTGATTTTCCACACACCTAACGGAGCTTTCCCGACATTGCGTCAGGAAAAGTTTGACGCCGCCCGCCTGGCGCCGCAGAATCAGACCGCTTCCTGGCTCAGGAGGCCAGCGCGAAGCGCATAGCGCACCAGCTCGGCGCGGTTCGTCAGCCCGAGCTTCTGCATCGCGCGGTGACGGTATGTCTCCACGGTCTTCGGTGAGAGCGCCAGCAGCTCGGCTGCCTGTTGCGCGGTATTGCCCTCGGCGGTGAGGCGGACCACCTCGCGTTCGCGATCCGACAGCACCTCGCCCAGATCGAGCTCGTCGCCGTTCTTGACCCGGCCGAGGTAGCCGCGCAGCAGCGTCTTGGTGGCGGCGGGGTCGAGGAAGACTTCGCCACGGGCGACCGTGCGGATCGCGTCGAGCAGGTCGGTATGGGCGCTCGATTTACGCACGTACCCTGATCCGCCGGCTTCGAGCACTGGCAGCAGGTACCGCTCCTCGGCGTGGACCGTCAGCACGAGGATGCGCGAAGGGAGGTTGAGCGCAGTGATCTCCTTGATCGTCTCCAGACCGCCGCCGGGCATCGAGAGGTCGGCGATCACCACCGTTGGATGAAAATCGCGCGTCAGGCGAACGGCGGTCGGGCCATCCGGCGCCTCGCCGATGACGGTGATATCCGGTTGGGCCTCCAACAACGCGCGCAATCCCGCCCGGACCACGCCGTGGTCGTCCGCGAGCAGAACGCGGATCTGGGATTGGGTTGCGGAATTATCCACCTGCTCATCAACAGTCGATTGCGTCGTCATGTTTCTCGTCCACCGAAGCTGGCGGCCATGCGGCTATCCAGCGGAATCGTGGCAATCACGGCCGTGCCGATGCCGGATCGCGAAATGATCTGCAGTATGCCTCCGACCAGCACCACCCGCTCCTCCATGCCGAAGAGGCCCAACCCGAGCCCGCGGTCGTCCTGTTTGCTGGCCAGCGCCGGGTCGAATCCGCGCCCGTTATCAGTCACGATCAGCGTGACGAGCTCGCCCCGGCGGGTCAGGTTGATCGACGCGTGGGCGGCGCCGGCGTGCTTGGCGATATTGGTCATCGCCTCCTGGGCGACGCGATAGAGCACTAGCTCGATCTCGGCCGGCAATCGGTCTCGACCGACACGGGGCTGATATTCGACGGGAATATCGAGCTGGCGGCTGAATCGCTCGGCCAGGTCGCCGAGCGATTCGCGCAGGCCGAGGTCGTCCAGCGAGGGTGGCCGCAATTCGAGCGCCAGCCGCCGGACCCCTTCGATCGCTTCGACCGTCATATCCTCGAGCTCGCCGGCGGTGATGCGCATGTCGTCGTTCGGGGATGACTTCATCGCCGTCAGCCGCAGGAGCTGGGCGAAGAGCACCTGCGCCGTGTCGTCATGCAGCTCCCGGGCGATCCGCTTGCGCTCGTCCTCCTGCGCGCGGATCACCTGGCTCGCCAGGGCGCGAAGCTGCTCGCGGTCCTTCGCCAGCTCGTCCAATGTGTCGTTGAACGTATCTGACAACCGGGCGAGCTGCGGATCGGTGTAGCGGGCGCGCGCGACCCGCACCGTCACGTCGCCGTCGCGCACCGCGTTGGCGACCCGTTCCAGATTGGTGAGCGGTCGGAACGCCGCGCGCAACACCAGGAAATTGGCGGCGACGCTGACTAGCACGCCGACGAAGGCGAAGAGGAGGATGAGCTGGGCGCCGCTGGCGGCATGCGAGTCCCGCGCCAGCTGGATTGTCATCCAGGTGCCAGCGACAGCGCCGAAAACGACGATGGCCGCGTTGGCGATCAGGACCTTGTAGAGAATCGGCACGCTCGCGAGCCAGTCGACCGCCGACGTCCACCTGAAGGGAGGCTGCTGCTCGATGCCGGGAGCCGGCATCGCGTTCGGTTGGGCGATCTCTGGTGCGCGGGTCGTGCTCATCCTGGTCCCAGTGCGTTGGCCAATCCCATGCCCATGGCGCGACGCATGGGACCGGCGCTTCGATCCTCTTCTGGTAGACTACCGTGTTTGCAAAGATTCTGTGGAGGACATTCCGTGGCAAGCACGTCGTCGTTCGATATCGTTTCCCAGTTCGACCGGCAGGAGCTCCGGAACGCCGTCGATCAGGCGCAACGCGAAATCCGGCAACGGTACGATCTCAAGGATACCAAGACCGAGCTCGAGCTCGGCGAGAACGAGATCACGATCAACACCGAGTCGGATTACTCGCTCTCCGCGGTCAAGGACATCCTCGAGTCGAAGGTGATCAGCCGCAAGCTCTCGCTCAAAATCCTCGATTATCAGACGGAAGAGGACGCCTCGGGCGGCCGCAAGCGGCAGGTGATCAACCTCCGCGAAGGGATTCCCGACGAGCTCGCCAAGCAGATCGCGAAGCAAATCCGCTCCGAATTCAAAAAGGTAACGCCGCAACAGCAGGGCGATGCGATTCGCGTGCAGGCCAAGAGCCGCGACGACCTGCAGGCGGTCATCCAGCTCCTGCGCGGCGAGGACTTTCCCGTCGCGCTCCAGTTCATCAATTACCGATAGCGCACAACGCTTGCGGGAGCCAACCATCAGATGACAGTGATTTCCGACGCGCCGGCCAGGACGTTCAACGTCGTCACGCTCGGCTGCTCCAAGAACCGGGTCGATTCGGAGGGCATGGAGCATCTGCTCACGCAGCGCGGTCTGACGGCCGTTCCGTCGACCGGTGACGCCGACGCGATCGTCGTCAACACCTGTGGCTTCCTCGGGGCGGCACGGCAAGAATCGATCGATGTCATCTCCGGACTGCTCGCGGAACGGCGCGAGGGCCAGGTGCTGGTGGCGGCTGGCTGTCTGCCGGCGCTCGGCGATCATCACCAGGAGCTGCCCGCCGGCGTCGATTACGTCCTGAGCACCCGCGAGTGGTATCGCATCGGCGATATCGTCCAGACGCTCTTCGGCGAAGAGCTGCAGCCGGAAGTCGCGGGCTGCGAAGGGATGCTCACGACCTTCTCACGGGCAAGTGTCGGGCCGTCGGCCTATGTGAAGATAGCAGATGGCTGCGACCACAACTGCGCCTTCTGCACGATCCCGAGTATCAAGGGACGGCAACAGAGCAAGCGGCCGATGCACGTCCTGCAGGAGATCATCGATCTCGTCGCGCAAGGGACGAAGGAGATCGTCCTCGTCGCGCAGGACACGATCCGGTACGGCGCGGACCTCGGTATGAAGCACGGGTTGCCGCAGTTGCTGGAGAGCATCGTCGAGACGGTGCCAAACCTGCCCTGGGTGCGGATGCTCTATATCTATCCCAGCCCGCTGACGCTCAAGATGGTCGACGTCTTGGCCCAGCACGACGCGCTGCTGCCCTATCTCGACATGCCAATTCAGCACGCCGACCGCGACGTGCTGCGGGCGATGAACCGGCCGAGCAATCTGGACATGACGCGGCGGCTGATCGATCACGCCCGCGCGACGCTCGCCGAGCCGGTGATGCGCACGACGCTGATCGTCGGCTATCCGGGCGAGACCGAGGCGCAGTTCCTGAATCTCGCCCGCTTCGTCGAGGAGCAGGAGTTCGACCACGTCGGCGTCTTCACCTACTCAGCGGAAACGGGAACGAAGGCGGCGATGCTGGAGGACCGGATCGATCCGGCCGAGGCCGAAGCCCGGCGGAATCACATCATGGAGATCCAGCAGGCGATCTCGTACCGGAAGAACAGCGCGCTTGTCGGCCAAATCCTCGACGTGTTGATCGAGGGCCATGGCGAAGCCGAGGATGAAGCGGGCAATGTCGAAGCGATCACGATCGGCCGGGCGCGGCGGCACGCGCCGGAAGTCGATGGCTACGTCTTCCTGCCCGGCGCCCTGCCGATCGGCGAGCTGATGCCGCTCAGGATTGTGGAGGCGGGTCCGTATGATCTGTGGGCCGAGGCGGCACGATCTTCGAGCCCCGGCTCTCGGCGGCCGAAGCCAGCCGTTCGGGCACGGCGGCGGCGACTTTCTCCAGCAGCTCGCTCTCGAGAGGCGAACCGACCGGAAAGACGCGGACAGGCTCGATAAGCGGCTCTGGCCAGACGCGCTGGAACATCGCCCACTGGGCGATGTTCTCGCTGATGGCCGCCTCAAGCAACCGCGTGACCTGCTCCAGTCCGCGGTCGATGTCGGCGTCCAGCGTCCCGGTCTTTTCCACCTTGAAGGCCGGCTTCAGGACCATCTCGTGCGTCTTGCCGGCCCGCCGGGTGAAGAGCGGGATGATATACGCGCCCGTATCGCGGGCGATGCGGACGGGTCCGGGCGGCAAGGTCGTCTCCCTATCGAAAAAGACGACCGGGCGGCCATTCTGGAAAAAGTCCCGATCGGTCAGGAAGACGGCGCAATATCCTCGGCGTAAGCAATGGATGACGCGCCGCACGCCGGAGGGCGTCGGCTCGACCAGCTCGATGCCCTTGGCCGTGCGGAGGTGCGTCACGCCGTCGAAGATGAAACGGGATGTCGTTCGCCCGGTCACCGCGATCAGCTTGTAGCCCATTGCTGTCATCGAGCTGCCGATATAGTCGAAGCAGCCCAGGTGGGCGGTGAGGAGCACCACGCCGTTGCCGGCCGCGAGCGCCTCGTCGAGCTGCTCCCACGAACCCTCGACCAGCGACATGGAGCGGACCATCTTCCGCCGCCGGACGCGCGGCATGATGATCAGATCGAGGAAATTCTGGGCGCTGGTGTGAAAGATCGAGCGGGCCGCTTCTTCCGGCGTAAGCCCGGAGTCGGCGAGCGGCATGACGTGTGAGATGTTGTCGAGCACGTTGTCGCGATAGGTGTGCGAAAGCCGGAAAAAGAGTTCGCCGCAGCGATCCGCGAACCAGCGCCGGAGCGGCGGCGGCCAGAGCCAGAAGAGCCAGGAGAGGAATTCGGCGCAGAAGATGCTGAGGCGATAACGGAACTCCCGCCGTTCCTCCCGCCTGAAGAGGGGCTTGCGCGCGCGTTGCCGATCCGAGACCCCGGTCACTCCTGATTTCCCACCATTCATCGCCGCCAACGGCTGCGTCTAGAGCGAGCTGGACGCTCGACTCCGCCGGTCGTGCTCGCGCAACAGCGTGGTCGAGTCGTAGAGGACGGGCAGGGCCCGCACGACCGTCAGCACCACCGCCGCCCAGACACAGAACCACCCAAGCACGGTGTACCACGTCTGGCCGTACAGTGTGGCGATGAAGGTGCCGGTGGCGTCGTGATGACGCCATGCCTCCAGGCCGGTGAGGAAGACGAACCCGGCCGCCTTGGCCCAGCCGTAGAACGCGCGCATGAAACGGCCGGCCGTGAGCCACTGCGTGAAGGCGGAGCGCATCATGTTGTTCGCGCCGAACGGGGTCATGCCGTCGGCGAGCGAGAGCGATCGCAGACCATCGACGACGAAGCCACGCGTGAGCACCAGGAGCGGAATCCAGACCGGGATCAGCTTGAGATCGGCGAAGATGACCCAGAGCGCGTTTTCCACGACCCGGTCGCCGGCGATGTCGAAGACGGCGCCGAAGGTCGAGGTCGAGCCGGTCTTGCGCGCGACCCAGCCGTCGAGGCCATCGCTGGCGAAGACGACGATGATCAGCAGCATGCAGGCTTCGATGACCTGCACGTTGCCGACATAGATGAGCCAGATGACGATGAAGAGGAGGAAGAGGCGACCGACGGTGATTGCGTTTGCCATGCTCAGAGTTCCATCGACGCAGTCATCTCTCCTGGATGGGTGACCCCGCGACGAGGGCAGCCGTGATCGGCATTATCGGACACCGGCTGCCCTCGTCTCAACCAGGGGTCAGGCGGGGTCGGCCTGCCGATTCCGGCTCAGGGCGGCGATCATGGTCGCCGGGTCGTTCGTGCAGAGCGCGGCTGCGCCGAGCCGACGCAATTCGTCGGCGCGTTTCGGGTCATCGACCGTCCAGGCCATGAAGCCAAGCTTCTCCGCGTTCAATCGGGCAACGATATCGGCGTCGATGAACCCCTGGTCCAACGCGAGCGCGGGCGCGCCCAGCTCGTGCGCGACGGCGATCGCCTCGTCGGTTGCGCCGTTCGACAGGGGCCAGAGCTCGATTTCCGCATCGTCCGCGCGACAGCGACGCAGGATGTCCCAGTCGAACGACGAGATCAGCCAGTCGTCGCGCGACCAGTCCGCGAGCATTTGCAGCACCGGCGCCTCGGCGCCGGCCGCATTGATCTCGATGTCGAGCTTGACCTTCCCTTTGGTCAGCAGCAGGACTTCCTCGAAGGTCGGAATGTGCTCGCCATTGCCGGCGTCGAGCTTCTTGATGTCGGCCAGGTACATCTCGGCGATCGTGCCGCTGCCCGAGGTCGTGCGTGAGACATCGGCGTCGTGAATGACGACGGGCACGCCGTCCTTCGACAGATGGACGTCCAGCTCGATGCCGTAGGCGCCCAGCTCGATCGCCGAGCGGAACGCCAGTAACGTGTTCTCCGGATAGTCGGCCGACGCGCCACGATGTGCGTAGATGTGCATTCCCGGTTCCCTCTCATGCCGCCCGCGCCCAGGCGCGGCGATGTTCCGTTGCCCGCCTAAACTTGACACGCATCGTATCAATATTTATCATTCAACCAGCACATTCAGGAGGTAGGTGTATGGCACCACGGTATTCAGAACCACTCTTCGTCATCAGTGTTGCCGCGCGGCTGGTCGAGATGCACCCGCAGACCCTGCGGAAGTATGAACGCGAAGGTCTTATCGCACCTTCCCGCACGTCTGGCAATCTCCGGCTCTACAGCGACAGCGACATCGAGCGACTGCGCCAGGTGAAGTACCTGGTCGAGCGGCGCGGACTCAACCTCGCCGGTGTGCAGCTGGCGCTGGAGCTGACGAAGGATCTGCGTGAGCTGGAGCGGCGGCTCCAGGCACGCGCAAACGGCCAGCCTACCGATGACAAGGAATCACCCGTGGACGCCTGCGAGCGGATCCTGCGCATGCTGGGATTCGTCGACGAGCAGCGGCTACGCGAATCAGACAGAGGCAATGCCCCATGGCAATGAACCAGAATTTCACCGACAAGGCCCGGGAGGCGATCATCGCCGGGCAACAGATCACCGAGGAGGCGCGGCTCTCGCAATACGAGCCGGAGGCGCTGCTGTTGGCGCTCGTCCGGCAGAGCGATGGCGTCGTGCCGCAAATCCTGCAGAAGCTGGACGTCGACCCGGCCGCCATCGCGCGGGAGTGCGAGCAGGCGATCGCCCGGGCGCCCAAGCTCCAGTACAGCGCCGAGCCGGTCGTCAGCTCCGGTTTGCGCAAGGCGCTCGACCAGGCGCAGAAGGAAGCCGAGCAATTCGGCGATGAGTACGTCAGCGCCGAACATCTTTTGCTTGGCATCCTGAGCGTCGAGCGGTCGCCGGCCGAAGCGCTCCTGCGGCGATTCAACGTGACCGCGGACCGGATCTACGGCGCGCTGAGCGAGATTCGCGGCAGCCAGCGGGTCACCGATCCGAATCCCGAAGGCAAGTACCAGGCGTTGGAGAAATATGGACGCGACCTGACCAAGCTGGCGCGCGAAGGCAAGCTCGACCCGGTCATCGGCCGCGACGACGAGATTCGTCGCGTCATCCAGGTCCTCTCTCGCCGCACGAAGAACAACCCGGTGCTGATCGGCGAGCCGGGCGTCGGCAAGACGGCCATCGTCGAGGGGCTGGCGCAGCGCATCGTCCGCGGCGACGTGCCGGAGGGGTTGCAGGACAAGCTGATCGTCGCGCTCGACCTCGGCGCGTTGATCGCGGGCGCGAAGTTCCGGGGTGAGTTCGAGGAGCGGCTGAAGGCGGTCCTGAAGGAGGTCGAGGCCTCCGACGGGCGCATCATCATGTTCATCGACGAGCTCCACACCGTCGTCGGCGCGGGCGCGGCGGAAGGCGCGATGGATGCGTCGAACATGCTGAAGCCGATGCTGGCCCGCGGCGAGCTGCACGCGATCGGCGCGACGACGCTCGACGAGT
>JAICKJ010000113.1 GCA_025928015.1 Thermomicrobiales bacterium | reverse complement strand
TCGCGCATCGCCAGCCGCCGGCCAAATCGCAGCCGCCGGCACCACTCGTCCGCGAACTGGCCGGCGACCGGGTCCGGCGCCAGCAGCCCGAGCGGCAGCATCTCATCTGCCTGGACCGCCGCCACCAGCACCGGGATCGCACCATCGTCCGTGACGAGGGAGACCAGCAAGCTGAGCGGAGGCGTCCAGGCGGCCACGCCGACGATCTCACCGTCCCGCTCGGCCGCCCAGAAGCGGGATTCCAGCGGCTCGGGTACGGGACCGCGGTTGCTGAGCACTGCGCCCTGCAGCAAGAGGCAATGCGTCGTCTCGGCCCGCAACAAATACGCGGCGACCCGGGCACGTTTCTCCGGATGGCGGATCTCGCCCGTCTTCAGGATGCGCACCCGTGGCTCCTTCGCAGTCGGTCAGGAGGCCAGCCTTGCGGCGCTGGCCCGAATTGCACGATTCTAGATGACGGCAATTCAGCGTGGGGGCGACGGGAGCGGCATGAAGAAGATCGAACGGGATGCGGACCGGGCGAGCGTCAGGTTCTGGCGCAACGTGCACTGGCCCCAGGGCATCGCGACCGGCAGCGGCTTCGAGAGCTCCCGCACCCTTACCAAATGGCTCATCCTCGGCATCATGGTCGGCGTCGTGGCCGGCCTCGGCGCCGTCCTCTTCCTTCACGCGATCCGCTGGGTGACCGACTTCGCGCTCGGCCAGGTCGTCGGCTACCTGCCGCCCTCGCCGGTCGGTGAGGGACAGCCGATCCTGCGCCACATGGAACGCCCCTGGCTGCTGCCGGTCGTTACCGGTCTCGGCGGCCTCATCTCCGGCATCATCGTCTTCTCGCTCGCGCCGGAGGCCGAGGGCCACGGTACCGACGCGGCCATCGCCGCGATCCATCACAAGCGGGGCCTGCTCCGCGCCCGCGTCCCACCGATCAAACTCGTCGCCTCGGCCATCACCATCGGCTCCGGCGGCTCCGGCGGCCGCGAGGGCCCGGCGGCACAAATCTCGGCCGGGTTCGGCTCGATCCTCGCCCAGTGGCTGAAGCTGAGCGTGCAGGATCGGCGCATCCTCGTCGCCGCCGGCATGGGCGCCGGTATCGGCGCGATCTTCCGCGCCCCGCTCGGCGGCGCCCTGATGGCGGCCGAGATTCTCTACCTGCACGACCTCGAGGTCGAGGCGCTCATTCCCGGCCTCATCGCCTCGATCGTCGGCTACAGCGTCTTCGGCGCGATCGACGGTTTCGAGCCGATCTTCGGCGCCCAGCCGGAGCTCGGTTTCACCCACCCCTGGACGCTCGTCTATTTCGCCGGGTTGGGCATCGTCGCCGGCCTCGGCGGCCTGCTCTACGCCAGGACCTTCTACGGCATCGGCGGCCTCTTTCACCGCCTGCGCGTCCCCCGCTGGGTCAAGCCGGCCATTGGTGGCGTGCTCGTCGGCATCATGGGCATCTGGATCAAGGGGGCGCTGCACACCGGCTACGGCTGGATCCAGATCAGCATGTCCCACGAATTGCTGACATTGCCGCTCTGGATCGTCATCGCCCTGCCGTTCGCCAAGATCCTCGCCACCGCGCTCTCGATCAGCTCCGGCGGCTCGGGCGGCATCTTCGGCCCCGGCATGGTCATCGGCGGCATGTTCGGCGCGACCTACTGGCGGCTCTTCCACGGCATCTTCCCGCAGATGTCCCAGAACCCCGCGCCCTATGTCATCATCGGCATGATGGCCCTCTTCGGCGGCATCGCCCACGCCCCACTGGCGGTCATGCTGATGGTCGCCGAGATGACCGGCAATCTCTCGCTGCTGGCGCCGGCGATGGTCGCCGTCGCCCTGTCGACCGCGCTCGTCGGCGACAACACGATCTACGTCGCCCAGCTCCCGACCCGGGCCGATTCGCCCGCGCACCGCGTCCGCTTCAGCTTCCCGCTCCTCTCGTCCCTCTTCGTCAGCGACGCCATGCGGGCCGGGCCAGCCCCGCCCGGCGCGGCGGCCAGTGCTGGCGCGATCGTCGAGGCGAGCCAGCCGCTGGACGACGCCATGCAGCAAATGGCCGAGGCGGAGGCGACGACCGCGGACGTTGTCGACAGCGGCCAGATCGTCGGCCGCCTGACCTACCGCGACGCGCTGACCGCCTACAAGGCGATGCTGCAACGCGGCATCCGACGGGTGCGGGCGCTCCCGGAGCAGACGACGATCCTCGAAGCGCGGCTCACCGCCGGTTCCCGCCTCGCCGGCAAGACCTTGCGCGAGACGAAGCTGCCCCACGACGTGCTCGTCGTCTCCATCCTCCGCCAGGGCGAGGTCCTCTTCCCCCGCGCGGAGACGGTCTTGCAGCCGGGCGACATCGTGACGCTCGTCGCCAGCCCGGCGAGCCTGCCGGAGCTGCGCCAGTGGTTCGATGTCGCGGACGCGCTCAAGCCGGTTACCCGGGGCGAGCCCTCCCCGCGGCCCTGAAACCGTCTCCCGCCAGCACAACCGGCGTCGCTGATTTACCGCTTTGCCAGGCGACAAAGGCGTGGATGGCCTTTCGAATGTTGACGCCATGGCACACTGGTGGCATGCGCGGTGCTGGTATGTGAACGTCCATCCTCCCCGCATGTACGACGTGGACAACGGGGTCCGCGGCGACATGCCGCACCACGCGGAGTTCATCATGGCCAGCCGACAACGACGTCACCCGCTCTTCCGCTCCGATCGCCCATCGTCGCCACCCTGGTCCCGCCGCCGCTGGCACTGTCCGGTCATCTTCGGCCACCAGGCCGTCGAGCCGCGCGAATCTGCCCCCCCGCCCGGCCAGGCCGATTCGCAACCCGTGACCGTCACGCTGCCGCCGGTCATCCTGCGGAAGGGCGCCCGCTCCTCCGGCGCCATGCGCTGACGGGCTCAATCGACATTCGACATCGGTGTGGTCACCGGTGCACATAACCCGCGATGAACGTAGGGGCGCACGCCGTGCGCCCCTGTCGCCGATCCATCCGTGTCACGTCCGCCAACCCGCTCATGGTGTCATTCTGAGCGCACGAAGAATCTCTCTGGTGAGCGCAGCGGACGCCTGCCACGCCGGACGAGCGTCACAGGATGGTCACCCGCCTCATCTTCATTCTGACCGAAGGGAAGCATCCCCGCGTGCAGCGTGTGCCCACAGGCAACACCCGTCTCGCGGGACACAGATGTCCGCTGCGGCGGACCGGCGTCGCCGGGAGATGCTTCGACAAGCTCAGCATGACGGCGGAGGAGAGTGGTAGAACCGGACGATTGTGCTGGCAACGAAGACGCCGCTGCGGCGGAAGATCCCTTCGGCAGGCTCAGGGCAGGCTCTTCGACGTCGCTCAGGATGGCGGGGTAGGGGATTGGCGGGAGGCAACGTTCGTGTCGCCGGCGCTGTCTGCGGTGGCCCCGCAAACGCCTCAATGATCCTCTTCCGGCGTCCGATGCCGGCCGCGGCGTGGCGCGTGACTGTGGCTGTAGCCGTTGTGGTTGTGCCAATAGGGCCGATTCTCCGCCGGGTCGCCCTTGAAGAGCAGCTTCGGCGGCGCGATCTGGCGCGGCGACGCCTTGCCGCAGACGGGGCAGTAGTGGGGCTCGGCCGCCGCATCGATCGTCGCCTCGTCCTCGAACACGGCGCCGCACGTCTCGCAACGATAATCGTAGGTTGGCATGGTCGCGGTCCTCCCGGCCAGGCATGCTCATGCGCCGATGCTCCCCATTCTGCGCCCGCATTCCGTACAATCGCAACTCGTGTTCCCGCGCGGACCATCTGAACCCCGCGCCCGATCCCACCCCAAGGAGACGATCTGTCGTGACGTTGCAGTGCTGGCTGGCCAGCTCGGACCAGAGAATCTACCCGCGCATCCCCGCCGCAGCGACGACCACGCTCGCCCTCGATCTCTTGCGCGGCGAGCGCGGCTCGTTCCAGGTCGCCGGCCGCACCGGCGACTGCGCGGCCGGCTGGCGCGTCGAGTGCGAGCCGCCGGCCGGGCTCGATGTCCGCCTCCGCCGCGTCGGCTACGTCCCCTTCCCTCGCTGGAACACCGCCACGCCGGATGATGACCGCGAAGGGTTCGATCACATCCCCGGGCTCGTACCCGACCCGCTCTTCGACGAGACCCAGGTTGCCGCCGGCGCGCACGAGACCAACGCCGTCTGGGTCAGCGTCCGGGCCCGCCCGGACGCCACGCCGGGCACCGTCACCTTGCCGCTCCGGGTCACGGTCGAGCGCATCGAGGGCCAGCCGGAGGACGCGCCGGCCCAGACCATCGACCTGACCGCCACCGTCACGTTCCGCGCGGCCTCGCTGCCGGCGCGGCGCGATTTCCCGATCACTAACTGGTTCTACGCCGACGCCATCGCCGATTGGTATGGCGTCGATCCGTGGAGCGAGGAATTCTGGCGGCTCGCCCGGCCCTACCTCCGCGACATCACGGCGCACGGCGTCAACGTCACGTATATCCCGCTCTTCACCCCGCCGCTCGACGGCGTCAAGCGACCGACGCAGCTCGTCGGTGTCGCCCGCGACGGCGACACGTACCAATTCGAGTGGTCGAACGTCGAGCGCTGGCTGCAGGAGGCGAGGGAGGCCGGCTTCGACACCTTCGAGTGGTCGCACATCTTCTCGCAGTGGGGCGCGGTCTACGCGATCCGCGTCTACGAGGGTCACGGCGAGACGGAGACGCTCCTCTGGGACCCCGAGACACCGGCGATGGGTGAGACCTACCGCGCCTTCCTCGGCCAGTTCCTGCCCGAGTTCGAGCGGTTCCTGCGTTCGCACAACCTGATGGACAAGAGTCTCTTCCATCTCTCGGACGAGCCGCACGGGATGGAGCAGCTCGAGAACTACCGCGCCGCGCGGCAGCTGCTGCGCGAGCTGGCGCCCTGGTACACCGTGATGGATGCGCTGAGCGAGGTCGAGTTCGCCCGCGAGGGCGTGACCGACATGGCCGTGCCGAAGACCTCCTCGGTGCCGGACTTCCTTTCTGAGGGCTTCGACGTCTGGGCCTACTACTGCTGCTGGCCGCGCGGCCCCTACATCAACCGGCTCTTCGACACGCCGCTGAGCAAGATCCGGATGACCGGCTTCACCCTCTACAAGACCGGCGTGCGCGGCTTCCTCCACTGGGCGGTCAACTACTGGTATGAGTCCCAGACCCGCACCCTGATCGACCCGTTCAAGGAGGCCGACGGCCGCCGCTGGCCCAACTGGCCCTACGGCGATCCCTTCGTCGTCTACCCCGGCGCGGACGGCCCGCTCGACTCGCTCCGTTGGGAGGCGCTGGCCGAGAGCTACCAGGACTATGCCATGCTGCAGGCCGCCGGTGTCGATCGCAACGATCCCCTGCTGGCACCCATCATCGATTTCGGCGACTTCCCCCGGGACCCGGCCTGGCAGCACGAGACGCGACGGGCGCTACGCGACCGGATCGAGCGGGACTAGGCCCTCACCCCCGCCCCCTCTCCCAAGCTTGGGAGAGGGGAGCTCTCACTGAACTGATCAATCCGGTTGGGGCGCGGAGTCCCAGGGAAAGAACCGCGTTTCGCCCGCGATGCGATGAACCGCCTGTCGCGCGGCGATAATCCGCGCATCCAGCACGTCGCCAGCGATGACCTGCCGGATGAGACGCGCGAGATCGGGCTCCGCCACATCCAACGCGCGAAGCAGCTCCTTCTCGCGTGGCATCCACGCATTGCCCAGGCGGAAGTACAGCCGGGCCGCGTCGAGCACCGCGACGACGAGCATCGCGGCCGCGCGGTCGGGATCGCGGTGGCGAAGATCTTCCGCATCTTCGAGTGCGGTCACGATCCCATAGTGCGCCAGGGTGAGCGATTCGGCGGAAGGGCGTGGGCCTTCAGCGAGCACTCGCGCGGCCGTGTGCTGCAACTGGCGCATCACCCCCTCGGGATCGAAGACGATCCGTCCCGTGGCGATCATATGCAGCATCACCGGGCGCGCCGACGCGACTTCCTCGGCGAACGTGCGTGCCAGCCGGCCGGGTGAATTGACGAAGATCTCGGCGGGAACGGCGTTGAAATGACGTTGTACGCGCTGTCGCCAGGGAGCGTCGTGGACAGCGGCGACATCGAGGTCGCTCGTCGGATCGGGCGCGCCACGGATGATGGTGCCGCTCACAATGACACCCGCGGGCCGAAAGCGGTCACGAACGAACGCCACGGCCTGGTCCAGCGCCGTGACAAAGGGTTCTTCCAGCGCGATCGAGTCGTGGTCATTCATGAGGCTATTTATAGCGTGCGCCCCTGCTATACTCCGGCAAAGGTCAGCAGGTCACGAAATCCGATCTCCATGCTGCGGAAAGGGCTACCACCATGCGTGCTCGTCGTGTGCTTGTTCTCGCCGTCCTCGCCCTCTGCACCGCCCTCGGCGCCACCGGCGTCGCTGCCCAGGAAGCCACGCCGCAGGCGGCCCCGGCGTCGCCGCAAGCCGTTCCCATGACCGGCGCGCCGACGACCCTGACATTGGTCGAGCACGCACTGCACATCACCAACATCGACCTCGGCGCCTCCGGGCCATCGGTCGGCGACATGATCGTCTGGGGGCCGGACCCGCTCTACGACGCGGCGAACAGCACGGATACCGGCGCGACCACGCAGGGGACGTGCGTGGTCTTCGACGCCACCACCGCCGACTGCCTGGCCAATGAGGTGATCGTCTTCGCCGATGGCAGCACGCTCCAGATCCAGGGCATCCAGGCGGGCAGCACGGTGACCTCCACGCGGGTGATCATCGGCGGCTCGGGCAAGTACCGCGGTGCGAGCGGCACCGTCACCGTCTCACCCACCTCGGACCGCACGGTCTGGACGAAGACCTTCGCGCTCTGGCTCCCGAGCTAAGGCGACGACCTTAGGGGCGGAGCAGGGCTTCCCACGCGCCGATGTCGCCGAGCCAGGCTTCCGACCAGCGCGGAGACGGCCAGACCGATGACGAAGGCGAGAATCGCGGTCGCCGCGTTGCGGCGGGAGCCGAGGTCGGCCGTCTGCTCCATCGCCTGATGACCGGCTACGAACATGAGCAACCGGCTCAGCACGACCAGCGCGGGGCCCGCGAAGGGGATGAAGGCCAGTATCGCGATCGCATGCGGCGCCTGGGCATACCCCATCGTGGCGAGCAAGCCGCGAAGTGAGGCGCTGGTGTGAAAGAGCCGGCTGGCGATGAGGTATGTCACGCCGGTCCAGATCAGCCAGTGGAGCACAGCTCCAAGGACCGCGCCGAGCAAGGCGCCGGCCTCCCAGCCAGCCACGAGCACTGTGCCGATAGCTGCCGCCACCGTAACGATGCGGATCACCCACGCCGCCTGGCGCAGCGCGGCTGGATCCTGGGCCAGGTCGGGATAGACGGCGTGGTCCAGCCGCGTGACGCGGCCCATGCGTCGCAGCACGAGCCACCAATCGATCCCCCGTGGCCGGGAGACGGCCGACGGCGCTTGTCCGATCGCTGTGCCGAGATCTTCTGCCTCGCTGGTCTCCATTTCGTTCTCCCTCCGTCGCTCGCGCGACTCCTCCCGTGAAGTTCTGTCCGGCGGTATGGTCGCTCAGCCTGGCCGCGCGACGCACCGGAAGCCGAGGTGGCTGGTCGAGGTGTCGATCGCTTCCGGGAACCGGGCCGCCGGCCGGTAGCGCCGGCAGTAGCTCGGCGCGCAGAGATGCGAGCCGCCCTTGATCACCTTGCGCGGGATGTGGATGTGCGGCGTCGCCGGGTCATGGCTGCGCGCGGCCGCGCCGCCACAGCACGCCGCCCCAGGTGCCGGCTCGTGACTGGCCCGGTACCAGTCGGTCGTCCACTCCCAGACGTTGCCGATCATGTCAACGAGGCCGTAGCCATTGGGTGGAAAGGAGCCGGCGGGCGACGTGCCCTCAAAGCCATCGAGCGCCAGATTCTGCCAGGGGAACGCGCCCTGCCAGGTGTTGGCCATTGGCTGACCGCCGGGCGTCATCTCGTCGCCCCAGGCGTACTCCGTCCGGTCCAGACCGCCGCGAGCCGCGCATTCCCACTCCGCCTCGGTCGGCAGCTCCTTGCCGGCCCACATCGCGTAGGCCGTGGCATCTTCATACGCCACGTGGACGACCGGGTGATCCTCCCGACCATCGAGCGAGCTGGCCGGTCCCTGCGGGTGGCGCCAGTCGGCGCCGGCCAGGTAGCGCCACCAGTTACGGATATCCCGCAGATCCACCGGGTGGCCGGGATTGACGAAGACGAGCGAGGCCGGCTGGAGCATCTCCGGCAAGGCGCCAGGGTAGTCCGCCGGGTCCGGCGCCCGCTCCGCGACCGTGACGTGTCCCGTCGCGGCGACGAACTGGCCGAACTGGGTGTTCGTCACCGGCGCGCGGTCGATCCAGAAGCCGCTGACCGTCTCCTCATGCGCCGGCCGCTCCTCGCGGTAGTGGTGGTCGGAGCCCATCCAGAACGTGCCTCCCGGGATCCAGACCATGTCGCCGCCCGGCAGCCCGGGTTCGCGCCGGGCGCCACGATCGAGTGTGGTGTGTGTCATGCGTGTCCTCGCGATTGCGCGGCTGGCGTCGCCGCGCCCCAAACGGTCCTGCCGGCAGACACCTCTCCCCGCAGGGCCGCCTGCCCGGATTCGTGCTGCCTCGTGGATACCTGTGGCTAACGTATACACGACACCGGCGAAGTCAAGCAAGACTGCCATCGCGAACGATGCCATCATGAATTCTCGCCTCGGCAAGCCACAAAGGTCGCGTGCGCGATGTTGACAATCCTGCCAGCCACGGTAGGCTAAACGTAATGCCGACCGGAAATCGCGACTCAGGGTGCGAATGGTCTGTTGCGCGCAGCGGCCATCGCCCGTGGGGCACGCATATCGTGCTCATGTCGGTGAGCATTGCCGTTCCCCAGTGGGGAACCGTGAGGAGATGTCCGCGACATGGATCAACCGCGGAGCGAGATGGAGACGCAGGCGGAAACGCGCGGCGACGAAGCAGCGTGGCGCAAGGTGCTGGGGAGGCGCGCCTCGCGCCGCGCCGCGGTGCTGGCCGCGGGCGGTGGCGCGGTCGCCATGGCGGGCGCGGGCGCGCTCGCCGGCCAGCGTGGGACGACCACGGCGGCAGCGCAGTCGTCCGCGGGCGCGACGCCGGGCATGAGCCCGCAAACGGCCGCGACGCCGGGCGCGGGGACAAAGCCGAATATCCTCGCGATCATGGGCGACGACATCGGCTACTGGAACATCAGCGCCTACAGCCTGGGGATGATGGGCTACCAGACGCCGAACATCGACCGCATCGGCCGCGAGGGCGTGCAGTTCACCGACGCCTACGGCGAGCAATCCTGCACGGCGGGCCGCGCCGCCTTCATCACCGGCCAGAGCCCCTTCCGCACCGGCCTCCTGAGTATCAGCATGCCCGGCGCGAAAGATGGCCTCAACGCCGAGGACCCAACGCTGGCCGAGCTGCTCAAGCCGCACGGCTACGCCACCGGACAGTTCGGCAAGAACCACCTCGGCGACCGGAACGAACATCTGCCGACGGTGCACGGTTTCGATGAGTTCTACGGCAACCTCTATCATCTCAACGCCGAAAGCGAGCCCGAGAATCCCGACTATCCGAAAGACCCGGCGTTCAAGGAGAAGTATGGTCCGCGTGGCGTCCTCCACACCTGGGCCACGGATGAGGACGACCCGACTGAGGATCCGCGCTTCGGCCGGGTCGGCAAACAGAAGATCGAGGACACCGGACCGCTGACGACCAAGCGGATGGAGACGGTCGATGATGAGTTCCTGGCCGCCTCGCTGGATTTCATCGATCGCGCTCACGCGGACGGGAATCCGTTCTTCGTCTGGTTCAATTCGACTCGCATGCACATCCCCACGCATCTCAAGCCGTCATCGGATGGCAAGACCGGTCTCGGGATCGAGGCCGATGGCATGGTCGAGCATGATGGGACAGTCGGTCAGCTCTTGAACAAGCTGGATGACCTGGGCATCGCCGACGACACGATTGTGATCTATCTCTCCGACAACGGCGCCGAGGTCTTCTCCTGGCCCGATGGCAGCATGACCCCCTTCCGCAGCGAGAAGAACAGCACCTGGGAAGGCGGCTACCGCGTGCCGATGATGGCGCGGTGGCCCGGCCATATCCCGGCTGGCACGATCAACAACGATATCGTCTCTCTGCAGGACTGGGTGCCGACCCTGATGGCGGCGGCCGGCGAGCCCAACATCAGCCGGAAGCTGCTCACCGGTTACACCGCTGGGGAAAAGACGTTCAAGGTCCATCTCGACGGCGTCAGCCAGCTCGAGGCGCTGACGGCCGGGAAGCCCAGTCCGCGCACGCGGTTCTTCTATTTCACCTCCGACGGGGATCTTGGGGCGCTACGCTACGATCGTTGGAAGATCTTGCTGCTCCAGCAGGACGCCCAGGGATTGGATGTGTGGATCGAGCCATTCGACCAGTTGCGCGCGCCACGCATCATCGATCTTCGAGCCGATCCGCTCGAACGCGCGCCGGAGGAAAGCGGGCACTACGACCCCTGGTACATCGACCATATGTTCGTCGTCTATCCGGTGAAGGACATGGTGATGGAGTTCTACCAGACGTTCGTCCGCTTCCCGCCGCGGCAGGCTTCCGGGAGGATCGACAAGATCAAGCGTCTGATCGAAGCGCTCGAAAAGGTGCGCGGCTAATCGCCGGCTGTCCCGAAAATGCTCCCCTCTCTCAATCTTGGGAGAGGGGCTGGGGGCGAGGGCGCTACGCGATTCCGACGACCTTGATCAGCACCAGCGCCAGCGCGATCAGCATCACCGTCAGGCCGAGGACGACCACGGCGACGCGGGGACCGGTCGAGCGCACCGTGCGCAGGTCGACGCTGAGGCCGAGCCCGGCCATCGCGATAGCCGTCAGAATGCGGCTGATCTCCTGCACGTGGTGGGATGGGCTGTCCGCAACCAGTCCGCCGGTGCGCAGCGCCGCCAGGGCGATGAAGCCGATCACGAACCAGGGGACGAACTTCTGGAGCGAGAACCGCTTCTCGCCTCCGCCGGCCTCGCCCCGGTGCATGAAGGCGAAGATCGCGACGACCGGCCCGAGCAGCAGCACGCGGGTCAGCTTGACGACCGTCGCGATCTGCCCGCTGTGCGCCGAGACCGGCAGCGTCGCCGCCAGCACCTGCGGCACCGCGTAGATCGTCAGCCCGCCCAGTACGCCGTACTGGTAGTGCGAGAGGTTGAAGACCGGAATCAGCAGCGGCAGCAGCAGGACCGAGCCGACGCCGAGCACGGCGGTGAGCGCGATCGCGCTGGCGACCTCCTGCTTCTTCGCCCGGATCGCCGGCGCGACGGCGGCGATCGCCGAGTTGCCGCAGATGCCGCTGCCGACGCCGAGCAGGATTCCATGCTTGAACGGCAATCCGGCCAGCCGCGCGAACAGGATGCCGCCGGTGATCGCCAGCGTGACGCTCACGACCACTGCGCTCGCCAGCTTTGGCCCGGCGTGGGCGATCGTCGCCAGGTCGAGTGTCGCCCCCAGCAGCACAATCGCGAACTCGAGCAACTGCTTGGCGGAGAACGCGATGCCCGGTTCAAAAACTGCCCGTGGCTGCCAGGCGAGCCGGATCGCCAGCCCCAGGAGCAGCGCGAGCACGAGCGGTTCGAGCAGCGCGTAGCCGAAGAGGCCGGTCTCGACGTCGGCGGCGAGGATCGAGAGTGCGGTGATCGCCGCCGCGACGAGCACGCCGGGCAGCACGTTCTTTGTCGTCCGCAGCAGGTTGGTGGCGAAGAGCTGAAGGCCGTTTGGTCGCGTCGCGAGTGATTGAATGGTCCTACCCCCTGGGCGTCGGGCGTTCGTCGCTTTCCCCAGAGTACGGGGAGCAGTTATATTCGTCCAAGACGAATGTCCTTCGATGTACATAAGCCGTGCTTATCCATGGATCTCACGACGCTGCCGCTCAATCTCAATCGTCTCCGACTCTTCCTCGCCGTCGTCGAGCACGGCGGCGTGACCCGCGCGGCCGAGGCGGTCCATGTCAGCCAGCCGGCGATCTCGCAGGCGATCCGCGCCCTGGAGGCCGAGCTGGAGACGCCCTTGCTGGAGCACGTCGGCCGCCGGGTCGCACCGACCGAGGCGGGCGAGCTGCTTGCCGGCTACGGCCGGCAGATCTTCGCGCTGGCCGAGGACGCCCGCCACGCGCTGGCCGCGCTGGCCGGGCTGGAGCGGGGCAAGCTCGCGATCGGCGCCAGCACGACGATCGGCATCTACGTCCTCCCGCGCCTGCTCGCGACCTACCAGCGGCGCTATCCCGGCATCGCCCTCTCGCTCGAGGTCGGCAATACCGAGCAGATGATCCAGCTCC